>JAGKXC010000082.1 GCA_021151535.1 Sphingobacteriia bacterium
AATCCCAACGAAGGACATCGTTTCTTGCCATATATTGTGGTTGTTATTGATGAGGTAGCGGATTTGATGATGACTGCGGGTAAAGAAATTGAAACACCCATCGCCCGTTTGGCTCAGTTGGCGCGAGCCATAGGTATTCACTTGATTTTGGCTACCCAAAGACCGAGTGTAAACGTAATTACGGGTATGATTAAGGCAAACTTCCCTGCTCGTATTGCATTCAGGGTAACATCGAAAATTGACAGTAGAACTATTTTGGATGCCAATGGTGCAGACCAATTAATAGGAAAGGGCGATATGTTATTTAGTGGCGGAAATGAAATGATTCGATTACAGTGCCCGTTTGTTGACACACCAGAGGTGGAACGAATTGTAGATTTCATTGGTGAGCAGCGTGCATTCCCGATGGCATATCAATTACCTGAGGTGAAAGAAGAAGGAGGTGTATTGGGTGGTGAAGGATTTGATCCGAATGAACGGGATGATATGTTTGAGGATGCGGCTAGAATTGTGGTATTGGGGCAGGTTGGAAGTACCAGTATGATTCAGCGGAAATTGAAAATTGGATACAACAGAGCGGGTAGATTAATGGACCAATTGGAGGATGCCGGGATTGTAGGTCCGAACAATGGTTCTAAAGCTAGACAAGTTTTATTGCCAGATGAGTACGCATTAGAACAATTTTTACGAAATTTGAACGATTAAGAATGAAAACTTTAATAAAATCTATTTTTCTGTTTTGTGGTTTGGCGATTTCTTTTGGATTGCAGGCGCAGAACGACCCCAAGTCTGATGCAATTTTGAAAAAAGTTGCTAAGGTTTATCAATCCTATTCAACCATCAATGCTACTTTTAGCATTACTACAACAGCAGCTGGTGGACAAGGTAAGCCTACAGTGGAGAATGGCACTATTTGGTTGAAGGGTAAAAAGTTCAAGTTGAATTATGCGGCGCAGGAGATTTTTTGTGACGGAGCCTTTACTTGGACCTACAATAAGGATGACGCAGAAGTGATTAAAGAAAACTTTAAGTTGAGAGATAATAGCATTACGCCCAATGAAATTTTCACTATTTACAACCGCGACTTCAAGAGTAAGTATGAAGGTCCAACGGTAAGAAATGGTAAAAATTATGATGTTTTAATGTTAACTCCGAAGAAGAAGGTGAACTATGCGTATGTGAAGTTGGAGATTGACAAAACCACAAACAAGATTCAGCGTGTGATTCAGCATTTTAAAAATGGTGCTGAGGTGATAATTGAAATAAAGACATTAACTCCGAATACAGCCTTGGCTGATAGCTTTTTTGTATGGAATCAAGCGGCGCATTCGGATGCGGTATTGGTAGATTTGACAAAGAAGAGATAATTGAGATTAAGTTTAAACCTATAAAAAAAGGGCCGCTACATGAAGTAAGCGGCCCTTTATATTTTAATTGATGTGGTTTATTTTATTTGTTCAATACTTCGAACATTTTCTTACCGATTTCAGCAGGGCTTTCAACAACGTGGATTCCACATTCTCTCATGATGGCCATTTTCGCTTCAGCTGTATCTTCTTTACCACCTACGATTGCACCAGCATGACCCATTCTTCTACCAGCAGGGGCAGTTTGGCCAGCGATGAAACCTACTACAGGCTTAGTTCCGTTTTCTTTGATCCAACGAGCTGCTTCAGCTTCCATGCCTCCACCGATCTCACCAATCATAACGATACCTTCTGTTTCTGGATCGTTCATGAACATTTCAACTGCTTCTTTGGTTGTGGTTCCAATGATTGGATCGCCACCGATACCGATTGCTGTGCTCTGACCTAAGCCTAATTTGGTAAGCTGATCAACAGCTTCATAGGTTAAAGTTCCAGATTTAGAAACTACACCGATTGTGCCTTTTTTGAAGATAAAGCCAGGCATGATACCGATTTTAGCTTCGCCTGGAGTGATGATACCAGGGCAGTTAGGACCGATCAATGTGCAGTTGTAAGATTTGATGTATTCTCTCACATTCACCATGTCTTTGGTTGGAATACCTTCGGTAATGGCTACGATTACTTTGATACCCGCTTCTGCTGCTTCCATGATTGCGTCTGCAGCGAATGCTGGAGGAACAAAAATGATAGATACATTGGCACCTGCTTCTTTAACAGCGTCTTTAACGGTGTTAAATACAGGGCGATCTAAATGCAAACTTCCGCCTTTACCTGGAGTTACACCACCAACTACGTTAGTGCCGTATTCGATCATTTGTTGAGCGTGGAAAGTACCTTCATTACCGGTGAAACCTTGAACGATTACACGGGAATCTTTGTTAACAAGAATACTCATAAAAATTGTTGCGCGAAAATAACTTACAAGAACCCAAAACCCAAAAGTTTTGCGAAAATTGCAAGTAATTTAACAGAACTACTGCTGTTTAGTGCAATTATTTCTCAATGGCTTGGGTAAGTTCATCGCTAAATGGCTTTACCGTAGAAGGATAATAACCTACTAGCTGACCGGATTCATTGATGAGAAATTTATTGAAGTTCCAACTCACGGTAGCATCTAAAGCTCCATTTTTTGTTTTTTGCGTAAGCCATTGGTATAATGGGTGTTGGTTACTTCCTTTAACCTCTAATTTCTCGGAAAGAGGGAAGGTTACACCGAAATTTTTCTCACAAAAACTGGCGATTTGCTCACTGCTGCCTGGCTCCTGACCTCCGAATTGGTTGCAAGGAGTTCCTATAACTACCAATTTCTCTTTGTATTTATCTTGTAAAGCTTGAAGATCTTTGTATTGAGGTGTAAAGCCACATTCTGAAGCGGTATTCACAATCAGTATTTTTTTGCCTTTGTATTGGCTCAAATCCAATGTGTTTTTGCCATCTAAGGCTTTAAGGGGAATTTTATACACGCTAATGGATGTGTCTTTAATTTGTTGTGGGTCAATGGATTTTGATTTTCCAAAGAAGCACGAAGTTAACATGGTTGTAACAGCGGTGAAGATAGAAGCGGTTTCTAATAAACTCATATTTGTAAAATTAAGTAGGTTGCTATAATGAAAACAAAAATAATGTGGTAGTGTTTGGTTATTTTCGTGGTATGTTATCCAGCAGCAAAAAAATCTTATCTATTTTTTTATTCTCTTTGGTAGCCTCTTCATTTTTTGTAGCCTGCGAGGAAGAATTGCCTCCGGTTATCATGAAAGAAGTTGAAAAGCCTTTGTTAGACACTGCTTATCAGGGTAGTGTGCCATCGCCCCAAACCAAAAAAGTGCTGATTATGGATATCACGGGTGTACGTTGTAACAACTGTCCAAAGGCAGCGAAATTGGCACATCAGATTTCAGATGATAATCCGGGAAGAGTTGAAATTGTTGCATTATATCCGAGTACGCCGTTGGGATTAACTTTCCCTTGGCCTGGTTTTGATACGCTGGTTACGCCTGAATCTGAGCAAATTGCCACGTCTTTGGGTAGTATAAGTTCTTTGCCAATAGGTTCAGTGGATCAGGTTACCGTTGGCGGAGGCAAGTTGATAGATCGTTCTATTTGGTCAAATACGGTAACCAATCGTTTGGCGGTAGCATCGCCGATAAATATCAATTTAAAGAGTACTTGGAAAGATGCCGAAGGGAAAGCGAGGGTTGAGATTCAGATGGTTACGAATGTAGCTGTGAGCGGAGCTGTGAAGTATGTTGCGGCGGTTTTGGAAGATGGTATTTTGAGCAAACAAGCTGATGCGGATGATACAGTTGGCGTGCACGGTGTTATTGATGATTATGAGCACAATCACGCTTTGAGAACCGTAATAGGTAGTACTTTGGGTAATGATGTTGGAAGTAATATGCCCGCGGGTTGGGTGGTTGAAAAGCATTATTATTTTACGCCAAAGAGCAAATGGAAAGCTGATAATTTGTATTTGGTGGTTTGGGTGTACGATGCAGTTTCCAAAGAGGTTTACCAAGTGCAAAAGGTTAAATTGAAATCATAATATAGGGCGATAAGGGCCAGAAAACGGCGGCAACTATGGAAAATTGGGAGCGCAGTTTACGCGGCTTTAAGCAATATCTAACTTTAGAAAGGTCGTTATCTTTAAATAGCGTTGAGGCTTATTTAACCGACGTTTCCAAGTTCAAACTTTGGTGTGATGAGCAGGGTTTTCAGAGTCCGATTCAGGTAGATTCGAGGCGAATTTTGCATTTCCCTCAATGGATTGCGGATTTGGGCTTTGTGCCTACATCGCAAGCCCGCATTATCTCTGGAGTAAGGGCGTTTTACAAGTATTTGGTGGTGGATGATATTCTGGTAGAATCGCCAGCTGATTTTTTGGAACCGCCCAAAACGGGCAGGAAATTGCCAGTTGCGTTGAGTATTGAAGAAATTGATGCGATGGTTTTGGCGATCGACCGTAGCAAGCCGGAGGGAGAAAGGAATGTGGCGATTTTGGAAACTTTGTATAGCTGTGGTTTGCGTGTGAGTGAATTGGTGGGGTTGAAATTAACGCAAGTGCATGCAGATGAAGGATTTGTACAGGTTTTGGGAAAGGGGAATAAAGAGCGATTGGTTCCCATTGGTGAGCGGGCTCTTAAGCATATTAAAATTTATGTGAATCAGGTGCGGGTGCATTTAACTATAAAGCCACAGGATAGGGACATTGTTTTTTTAAGCTCGAGAGGTGGGAAAATGAGTCGGCAACTGGTGTTTTTATTGATCAAAGATTTGGCGATGAAGGCGGGGGTGCAGAAGAATATTTCGCCGCACGTATTTAGACATTCATTTGCAACGCATTTGGTAGAGGCGGGAGCTGATTTGAGGGCGGTGCAAGAGATGTTGGGCCATGAATCTATTACTACAACGGAAATTTACACGCATTTAGACCGCAGTTATTTGGCCAATACGTTGTTGCAGTATCATCCCAGGTCGGGTTGATAGGGGAATAGTTCTTGGGTAAAGGAGGCGCATTTAATAATGCGTTGGCTATTGAGAGAATAGTCTAATTTTCAAACCATTTGGCCCAAGTGGTTTTACCTTTGATAAAATAGCCAAACACGATTGAGTGCGGAATGGTTCCGGGAAGGTCTTTTAGCATTTTTGGATTTGGGGTAACGGAGAATTGGCCTTTAATTTTTTCAAATTCTCTATGTGCCTTAATGATAGGAGGGATGAGGTTGAATTGAAATTTGAGGGCAAAGAAAACACCTGCCAATCCATCGAGTAATTTACGTTGGAAAATGCGGACTTCTTTTTCTGCCGGGTGCATGTTTTTGTGCATGAGTAGCAGATTGTTTCGAAAGTTAAGAAATGTTTTTCTGGGCGATTGGTTGGCAAGAGTTGCGCCGCCCATGTGGTAGACTTTGGCTTGGGGGACGCTGTAAACGGAATAGCCCAAAAGGTGCAAACGCCAGCACAGATCAATTTCCTCCATATGGGCGAAGAAGGCTTCATCTAAGCCGCCAGCCTGTTCCCATGCGGTACGCTTGATAAACAAGGCGGCGCCGGTGGCCCAAAAAATCGGTCTTTGCGCATCGTATTGCCGCATATCTTCCTCCACATTGCCGAAAATCCGCCCGCGGCAAAACGGATACGCAAAGGCATCCAAATATCCGCCACCGGCGCCAGCATATTCAAATTTACTCCTATTAAAATAGTCCAAAATATGAGGCTGCGCTGCTCCAAAGCTCGGATCCGCTTCCGCACAAGCTATTAATGGCGCTAACCACCCCGCCTCAAACTCAGCATCACTGTTTAATAAAACAAAATAATCTTCCTCTAACCCCGCTAATGCCCTATTGTATCCTCCAGCATATCCCGTATTCTCCTCCAACCGAATCAATTTTACCCCAGGGTATGTTTCTGCAACCCAATCAGCACTGCCATCTTCAGACGCGTTATCAGCCACTGTAATCGTTACACCCTCCAACGCACACGCCTCCACTACATTGGGTAAACACTGTGCCAATACCTTTTGGGTATTGTAATTTAATACTACTACGTTAACCGTTGGCTTTTGCATCCTTAGAACTTCCAAAATTATGGAAAACAAATTGAGGTTGAGGCGGCGTTAACAATAATATGCAACACTTTTTTTTGGGATCTCCCAACGCTTCCCGCATCTTCTCCTGCGCATCCTGCTGCACAATACCCAACTCCACAAATCGCTCTAATGTAGTGGCATTGATAGAAAATGGGAAACCAAACTCCGTTCTATCAATAATCATCTCCCCAATTTTTGCATTTTCTTGGTGCGCAACATAAACCGGGAAACCCGAAAATCCACCCTCAATCATATCTATGCTAACCTCCTGTAAGAAGTTGTCGATCTCTTTTAACTGCTCGCCTAACTGCTGCAATTGCTCCTTGGGTAACATGCTTTTAATTATTTAGATACGATGAATTTTTCAGTTTTTCTTTTGCCTCGACCTTCCAGTTGGATGAAGTAATAACCAGGTCTCAAACTTTCAATGTTAATGGAATTGCTCATGCCTCCCAACGGATTGGTGGCAACTTGGCTGTTCGTGTTTGCCGTTGCATCGCCCTGTAAAATGCCATGTAATGTAACTTTGCCAGTAACATCAATAATTTGATATTTTACCCCTACATCGCCCGAAAGCAGTAAATCTGCGCCCTTTACCATTAAGTAATTATTTGCCGGATTGGGCCAAATACTTACCGCCAATTTGGATTCAATTTTTCGCGTAGCGCCAAAATTCATTTCTTTGAGTTTCAAGCTCCACATCCCTCTGCCGTGGGTAAAAAGGTACAAATACCCATCGTCGCGCATTTTCACTTCATGAATCGCAACATTGGGAACGCGGTATTCTTTTGTCCAAGTTTTGCCGCTATCCAAACTGTAATATAAGCCAAAATCGGTACCTGCAAAAAATACTTGATCAGGATTTCTCGGATCCACCGCCATCATATTTACGGGTAAACTTGGGGGTAAATCGCCCGAAATATTTGTCCAAACGGGTTTGTTTGTTGCTGAATCCAATCCAGTAACTTTCCAAACACGTGGTTGAGCAGAAATATTGGATAATGCCACAAATACCACATACGGATTTTGCGGGTGAACAGTTAAACCTTTGATATAATCGTTGGTAACAGCCGCCGGCACATAATTGTTGTAATTTACCTCTTTGCCAGGAGCAGATGTGATGCCTTTTTCGATTTTGTACATTTGGGCCGATGTACCGCCAAAATACACCACTGGATTTAAGCCTTTGCTAATACCAATTGCCTTGATTCCAGCGCGAATCACCGTATTCATTTTCTCCCAACTATTTCCCATATCGGTTGAGCGATACAAGCTTTTGTTGGTTCTATAAAAAAGTGCAGTTTGATCGTCGGGTGCCATTGCATATAGATTGATGAAATCTACCCCTTCATCGGTAAATGCTTGTATACTGATTGAAGAAGTTGAGCTTGGATTGTTTACATTAAAATTATCCATTCTCATTGCTGTAGCGTTTTGGTAGCTCAAATAAGCAATAGTTCCATCTTCTAATCCTATATGGCAATATGCACCATCGCCACCAAAAAAAGATTTACTTACAAACGGTTTTGCGACAACTTGAGTGCCATTGTCTTGAGCTCCGCCTATTGACGAGTTTACGCTTGGATGAAAAGCTCCAGCATAGAATTGAGTAATTCTATAACCATTATTTAAGTTTGCTATGTAGTTATCATTATTCCATCGATATTTAAAAATGCCACCGTCCGTTCCTACGATAAATTCGTTATTTGTTTGGGGAAGGTTTTGAAACGAATGATGGTCTGTATGGCCAATATTAAAGGTCGACCAATTGTTTCCACCTGATGTAGAATAAGCAATATTCACACCTCCACAAACAATTAAATTAGAATCTATAGGTGAAACTCCAAGCATTAAACAATATGATTGATAAGACGCACCGATTTCAATGGGAATTGTTTTTTCAATCCAAGTATTACCATAATCACTGCTTTTATAAAATCTAACTGGTTTAGCGTTAAAGTCAAAACCTTCGAAAATGGCATAAGCTACATTGGGAAATTTTGCGCAATTTCCCATTTGGATTCGGCGATAAGTGCCACCTGCTGGCATGTTAGGGAATTTCACGATGGAGAAAGTGCCAGAATCACCTGAGTTGGATGCGTAAACTTGGTTGCTTTGCATAGCTGCCAACACTCTGCCGGTAGGGAAAGCGAGCACGTCCGTTACCAATTTGTTACCACCGTTATAGACGTTTTTCCAAGTAGTACCATGATCTGAAGTTCTGAATAAACCTTGAGTATTCGTTCCAACGTAGACGGTGTTGGAATCGCTTTTTGAATGCTCGATATCCCAAATTTCGTTGAAGCCAATTTTCTTAATGGTACTTGCAAGTTGCGAGAAAGTTTTACCACCATCAGAAGAATAAAAAACTCCATTTCCATCTACATCGGCAGAATTTGCACGCGCTTCGCCGGTTCCATAATAAACCTCGTCGGGATTAAATGGATTCGAGGTTATACACGAGGGCATCATAGAAATTTGATGCTCGTCTAAGGGCTTCCAATTGGCACCGCCATTTTCACTGCGCCAGACACCACCTGATATTGCGCCTGCCAGCATAATTTTCTCATTGCGCGGATCAATCCATAATGCCCTGGTTCTTCCACCAACAGAAAAAGGTCCCATTTCTACAATGGTATCAAATGGATTTTGATTGGCGCGAATGGAAACACGTTTGCGTTTGTCGTACTCATACCAATCTTGGCGAAGCCAAGCGGGAATTTCTCCGTTGGCATCTGCTTTAGATTC
>JAGKXC010000013.1 GCA_021151535.1 Sphingobacteriia bacterium
CATTTATAGGGCTTGTTCAGGTATGTAATTTTCAAATATTCCCCTAAGCGCTTGTTATTTAGTTTGTTGAGAATGCAATGTTGTGATAAAGCTTGTTGGAATTTAATTTGCTCAATTTTTGTTTGTAATTGTAATTCTTGTTTTAACAAATGTGAATTCTTTTCATTGTAAGTTATCAATGAGTATGTCCACCAACCCAATGCCATTAACATGTAAACAGCAATAAATATCAATACGAATTGAGATAGAATTCTTTGCTTCATTGGTTTCAAATATAACGTTGAGACCGAGCATTGGGTTGCTTTTAGGTTATATTTACTTAGTTTATGTCTTATCTTGCATGCCAATTATTCGCAACAATGGATTGCAGCATATTAATTTCTAAACTTCCGGATTTGCCTTGGATCACTGATGTTGAAAATCTTGTTCCATTTTCTAAGGATTATACAGAAGATTTGCAATTTCTTCCTGATTTGGCTATCGCTCCAACATCAGCTGATGATATCGCCAAAATTTTAAAGATTTGCAACCAATTTAATATTCCAGTTACAACCAGAGGGGCCGGTACTGGATTATCAGGTGCAGCATTGCCTGTAGCTGGAGGTGTTGTTGTTTCTACTGAAAAACTTGATAAAATCATCCAAATCGATACACTGAATATGCAAGCTACCGTTGAAACGGGTGTAGTTAACGCACATTTAAAAGAAGCAGTGGCAGCTTACGGATTGAGTTATCCGCCAGATCCTGCAAGTTTCGGATCTTGTAGTATTGGAGGTAACATTGCTCACGGTGCTGGAGGTCCAAGAGCAGTCAAATATGGTATAACAAAAGATTATATTCTCAATTTAGAAGTGGTTTTGCCATCGGGTGAAATTATATGGACAGGATCCAATACATTGAAGAATTCTACGGGATTCAATCTTACACAATTAATGATTGGAAGTGAGGGTATGTTGGGTATTATCACCAAAGCAGTTGTAAAATTGGTTCCTTTACCTACGCAAGAACTACTATTGTTAGCGGCATTTGATTCTCTAACTCAATGTGCCAAAGCAGTTAGTGCAGTATTGCAATCATCCGTTAAACCTGCAGCAATTGAACTAATGGAAACTTCTGGGATTGAAATTTCTATGAAAGCCACCCAAACTTCTTTTCCATTGGTTAAAGGCGCAACCTGCTATTTGTTGTTTTCTTTTGATGGTTTTCAGGGCGATGATTTGTTTACTGAGATAGAAAAAATTTATCCCATTTTAGATGAATTGGGAGCAATAGATATCATGCCATCGCCAAACTCCGATACCGCCAACGATTGGTGGAAAGTAAGAAGAGCTATCGGAGAAACTGTAAAACAAAAATCTATTTACAAAGAAGAAGATACTGTAGTTCCTAGGTATTCTTTGCCCGAACTATTGTCTGAAGTGAAAAGGATTGGTGAAAAATATGGATTTGAATCGGTTTGTTATGGCCATGCTGGAGATGGTAATCTGCATGTAAATATTTTGAAAAATGAACTATCTGATGATTACTGGAATCATGAAGTTCCAAAAGGTATTAGAGAGATTTTTGAGTGTTGCAAAAAATTAGGTGGAACCATTAGTGGAGAACACGGAATAGGATATAGCCAAAAAACTTATCTGGATGTGGTATTCACGCCCACGCATTTTCAACTGATGAAAGGAATAAAGTCAGTTTTTGATCCCAACGGGATTTTAAATCCCGGAAAATGGATTCGATAAAACAGTATTTTGTTTTTTAAATAAGTTCTCTGATCACCCAGTTTGAAAAAGCCACAGGTTTATCCCTGAACAATATTTTTGTTTTCGCCCATGTACTTTTAAATAATTCCGAATGCCTATATGCTTCCAAATCTGCTTCAGTTTCCCATAAACTATATGTACTCATTATAGAACTGTCATTCGTGTCTTGAATGAGTTTTAAACCAGCATTTCCAGGGAAAGCGCGAATATGCTCTTTACTTTGGTCGAAAACTGTTAAAAACTCGTCCACTTTTGAAGGTTCAAACTTCATGATTACAATTCTATTAATCATAGTAAATAGTAATTAATTGGTTGTTATTGATTCGGTAAATTCTAAAATAACGTTCCGGCCTTCCGTTAAAGCCAACAATTGTGCACTAGAACCTGCATTTACACTTATCTGCATAATGCCGCCGTAGTTGAAAGTACAAATAGCATCTCCTTCATCAACATCGTTGTATTCAAGGCTAAGTTTTTGAATTTCAGTGAAATGGTTGATTCGAATAACAAATCTTCTACCTTGTCTAATTAACTCAAAATCGCGATAATTTAAGTTGAAATAGGCATTTCCAAATACGTCGTTATAAATCACTGTTAAACGCATTTGATTTCCAGCGATAGTGGGTTCAGGCATGGCACTTCTCACTAATTGAGGCTTAATTTCAAATGCACTTTCAGGTGTCCACTGCGATTGGATGAGTTTGTTAATCGCAGGAATATACACTTGCATCAAAGGATGAATTACCCTTTCAGATGGGGTTATTTGATAATATTTTGCATTCTCCTGATTGGGGTCGTCAAAAAGCAACGGCAAAATTCCGTTGTCTGGTGATAAAAAGAATTGATTGGCATAATGACCCAAAACAAACCTGGGTGTAGTTTTAGCTAACATCCCAACCCTGAAAATATGGATGGTTTGGTCTGGGAAATGCCCGCTTACAAGTTTTCCAAATACTGCTTGTTGCAAAACATGGCCTTTTTTGAAGTTTTGAGGACTGAAAATCAACTTGGCTTCTGGGAAATTTCGAACTAAATGAGCTTGAGAAATGGTGTGGTCTGGTGCGTCCATACCAAAATCTGTGATTAAATGGATAATCATGCTGCTCATCAATCAAAAACGTTAAATCTAAATGCAAATATAAGTCTAAGCCTATGGAATATGACGGAATCCTACATGGATGACTGCTTTTTATGCCCCATTTGATGGTGGTAAAGTGTTGAAAAACGATGAGGGTATTGCAATCATTCATTGCCAATTTCAGTGTTATATTTGAGGTAATTAATTTTATTCTCATTGTCAGAAACCATTTACTCATTGGAAGTTATTGAGCCGCAAATTTTTTACGGACCCAATAACGCTTACTTCGATTTAATTAAATCCAAATTTCCTAAACTTCAATTTGTTGGTAGGGGCGATCAAATCAAAATTCTTGGCGATGTTAAGTCCCTTGAATTGTTCGTTCGGGGAATGGGAGAGTTGGAGAAATTATATATCAAAAGAACAGAATACAACGAACATGTTATTCTGGAAGCTTTAAGTAATGTAATGGAAGTTGGCTCTGTTGCAGATAATGGTTTAAAATCTGATGAAGACTCCCAAGATGTATTGTTAATTGGTACAAGGGGCCAGAAAATCAAAGCTAGAACTAAAAACCAACGAAAAATGTTGGAGGCGGCTAAGAAAAATGATATCGTTTTTGCCATTGGACCTGCGGGAACAGGTAAGACATATACCGCCGTTGCTATCGCCGTACTAGCACTAAAAGAACGGGAAATCCGTAGGATAATCTTAACTAGGCCTGCCGTTGAAGCAGGTGAGAACTTGGGATTTTTACCCGGTGATCTAAAAGATAAAATTGACCCATACCTTAGACCACTATACGATGCTTTGGAAGATATGATCCCTGGTGATAAACTAAAGAGCATGATCGAAAGTCGTACCGTGGAAATTGCGCCATTAGCCTTCATGCGTGGAAGAACACTTGATAATTGTTATGTGATTCTGGATGAAGCACAAAATAGTACCAATTTGCAATTGAAAATGTTCTTAACCCGAATGGGGCCAAATGCAAAAATGATCATCACCGGTGATTTAACTCAAGTAGATTTGCCCAAAAAGCAAATGAGCGGCTTGGGTAAATCTTTAAAAATATTGGATAAAATTAAAGGAATCAGTATCATTCAGTTAGATACAGATGATGTTGTTCGACATCGATTAGTCAAGGAAATTATACAGGCATACGATAAGGACGCAGAATGTGAAAAAGATTGATTAAATTGCTATTAACAAGTTGATAATTTTGAAACCAAATATGAGTGATTTACAAGCATTAACCGCAACAAACTATTTTTTTAGAAATCAAATAGCCTTTTACAGAGGAAAAGTTCGCGACGTTTACCATATCGGGAAAGACTATTTAGCTGTTGTTGCTTGCGATAGAATTTCGGCTTTTGATCATGTTTTGCCAAGAAGCATTCCGTTTAAAGGGCAGGTTTTGAATGAGATTGCGGCATTGTTTTTAAAGCAAACTGAAGATATTGTTCCAAACTGGTTAATTGAAACTCCTGATCCCCATGTTTCTTTTGGATACAAATGTGATGCAATCGCCATCGAATTTGTTGTTAGGAATTATTTAACCGGTCACGCTTGGCGCGTTTATAAATCTGGAGGTAGAGAACTTTGTGGCAATGTTTTGCCTGAAGGAATGAAGGAAAATGATAAATTTTCTCACCCCATTATTACACCATCAACCAAAGCTCACACTGGTCATGATGTGGATATTTCATACCAAGAGATAATTGACCAAGGGATATTGTCCAAAGAATTGTTGGATCAATTGAATGATATCGCCCTTAAATTATTTCAAAGAGGAACAGAATATGCTGCCAAACAAAATTTAATTTTGGTAGATACCAAGTACGAATTTGGATTGAGAAATGGAGAAATCATGTTAATCGACGAAATTCATACGCCTGATAGTTCTAGATTCTTTTACGCTGAATCCTATGAGGAGCTTCAAAAAGCGGGAAAACCCCAACGTCAATTAAGCAAAGAGTTTGTGCGTGAATGGTTAATGGAAAACGGATTCCAAGGCAAAGAAGGAGAAACTGTTCCTGAAATGCCAGATGAATTTGTTATGAGCATTACTCAACGTTACGAGGAATTATATACTGCCATGGCCGGAAAACCATTGGCACGTAGAAATTATCAAGAAATTTATAATGATATTGAAAACAATATCAAAAACTGTATCTCAAAATATTTGTAAAATGAAATTTAAGTATTTGATTTTTAGCCTTTTGGCTTCATTTTCTTCAACTGTGAATGCCCAATGGGTTTATACTCATGTTGGTAAACAGTATTTAGGAACTGGACAGTTTACGGGTATGTCTAACAATGCCATAGCAGATGAGTATTTTAGTTTGCCAGAAGGGGTTTGTATTGATAACAATGCTCGTTTATGGATTACAGATCAACACAATATTACTGTTATTGATGGCTCTCGTTCATTGTTACGTGGCGGTTTTGTGGGCGATCCCAATGAGCCAGGATCCATTGGAATAGATGATGGAATTGGTATTGTTTCTAGATTCAGTTCTCCCACAGGTTTGTGCGCCCATCCTTCAACCAATGATATTTATATCTGCGATAGGGATAACTCACTAATTAGAAAAGCCAGTAAATATGTGAATGTATCCAATGGAACCGTTGTTACTACATATGCTGGTAATTACAGTTTTGTAGGCGATAATGTGGATGGTGCAGTTACTGATGCTTATTTCGCTAATCCCCAAGATATTGTAATAAATTCTAAAGGATACATGGTAGTTACCGATTTTCAAACAGATTGTATTCGCTTGATTAAAGGCGGTTATGTTTATACAATCGCTGGATCTCCAAATAATTACGGTGATGCCATCGGTAAAGGTTCAACTGCCAGATTTTATGCTCCCAATGGATTGTACTTGGAAAATGATTCAATGGTTTTGGTTGCCGATAAGAACAACAAAAAAATCAAACGTTTGAATATCAATTCTGGCGAAGTAACCAACGTCATTACCTCTGGTTTGGATATGCCCACAGATATGGTTGTAATCAACGGTAAAATGTTTATCGCAGATGGTAATTGTATCAGAATTTGGGATGGTTCAAATCTTAGTATTTATGCCGGTAGCGCAACCCAAGCTGGTTATCAAGATGGATCCGCAAAATCTTCATTGTTCAATACCTTGGGTTTAATGACGTATAAATCACAGGATGAATGTATTTATGTGGTGGATCAAGGAAATAATACCATTCGGAAGGTTTCATTCGTTGATGCGCCTGTGGTAAGTTTTGAAGCCAATCATACAAGTTGTAACGTAAATCAAATTATTGAAATCAAGAGTTCAACTTCAAATGCAAATAAATTTAGTTATACCATCACTCCGTCTTCATATAGTTTGGTAGGCAATTCAAGTTTAACAGATCCAACAGTTTATGTTAAATTTTCTACTACTGGTACTTATACCGTGAGTTTAACTGCAAGTAATGCTGCAACAGGTGTAACCGTAACTAAAAATAATTATATCAATGTGAGTAACGTAACAGGGTTTAAACCGGTGGCAGATTTTGCAGCCAATAAGGTTGAAACATTAAAGGATTCAGTAGTTTATATGTACGATCTATCAGAAAATACACCAACCACATTTGCGTGGACGTTTTCTCCCAATACAGTATCATTTGCCAATGGAACTTCATCTAGTTCTCAATTGCCGGCTGTGAAATTTTTAGCTCTTGGAAAGTACACAGTTACACTGGATGCCACCAATCCTCAAGGTACTAGTAGTTTAACTAAAACACAGTATATCAATGTGGTTTCTCAATTATCGATCAATGAAATATTAAGAAATAGCCAAGAAAATTGGATATTGGCACCTAATCCAGCTAACAATTTTGTTCAAATTATTGGCAGTGATATTGCTTCGGTTTCTCTTTTTGATGCTTCAGGTAAATTGATTGTTGCAGCCGATTTGATAAATAATAGATTAGATCTCCAATCTGTAGCTAATGGAACGTATTATTTGTTAATTAAAACAACAAATAATCAAACTGTTGCAAAAGTGTTGATGATTCAAAAATAATTGATGAATTCAAAATATTCAGGTTTGACTTTTTCCAATCAATTTTTTGTTTGGATTAAGTTAAACCTGTTTTTTTTTATTGGCATTTACCAGCTTCAGGTATTAAGTAAATTAATATTTGTTTTATCTTCCTTCCCTCTGTCAAACTGTTTTTCTGTTTTCTTGGAAACCATTCGCTATGGCTTTGGAATGGACATAGCTATTACAGCAAGTTTTTTCTTATTTATATCAATACTTAATTTTCTAAATCGGTTCTATCCTTTATCCAAAATGGCTTTTGGGTTACTTTTAGGTATTTTATTAATTCAAGTATGGGTATTAATCGCCGATATTAATTTTTTTCATTTCTGGCGATGGAGGATACAATCTCAAGCTTTTGATTATTTAAAGGATTTTCAAATTGTGGCAAATACATTGCCCGCTGAGATCTGGATTTACACGTTTTTATTAGTTGTGTTTTCAATATTGGGTATCCGTTGGATGATTCTAAAGCAATTTGAGAATTTTCAAAAATGGTTTGAGTCTGTACCTAGTTTCAGTTGGAAAAACCCCATTAATTTTATCTTATGGGGTTTAATGTTTATTTTAATTAGAGGTGGAGTAGGACCCTCTGTAAGAACTTGGGGTGATGTGATGAAATCAAATAACATTGATGTTTCTGTTGCTTCCATGAATGGTTTGTGGAATTTTGGATATGTACTTAGCAGTCCTTCAAAGGATGATCAAGTAAAGCAGATTTTGGTATCAAAAGACTGGGAGAATGTTGCATGTAAGCAATATAAAGGCAATTTAATATCGCCAGAAGAACTTAAGAAAACATGGTTTAGACACCCTAATAACCCACCCAAATATTGTTTTTTAATTATATTAGAAGGCATTAATGCCCAATGGATTGAAAATACGTCAATGTCGTTTCAATTACTTACCAAATGGCGAAAAGAATTAACATATTTTGATCAGTGTTACGCAGTTGGCGATAGAACAGATAAAGGGTTAGCCGCCGTTTTAACAGGTTGGCCTGGAGAGCCCGGAAAAGGAATTTTGCACGATCCTTACAGGTGGAAATATCTTAAAGGGTTGCCCCAAATTCTGCGGGCCTCTGGCTGGAATTCAAACTTTGTGTACGGCGGTGATGCTCAATTTTCTAATATGGATGGCTTCATGAAACAGATTGGAATGAACGAAATACACGACCAATCAAATATGAATATCAATTCAGGAAAAATAAAATGGGGATTTACGGATAAAGATGTTGGTGATTGGTTAAGTTCAGCGTATTTACCAAATATTATTCAAGCAAATCAATCAGAGAATCAAAAACAATTAACAGTGTGGATGCAACTCGCTTCTCATGAGCCATTTGATGTTGTTAATACTGAATTGGGAATGCTCGAAAAATATAAAATAAGTATGAAACATTCTGATTCTGCTGTAAGTGCGTTCCTGATGTCAATCAAAAAAATGGGTGTTTGGGATGAATCATTGGTAGTTGTAATTTCAGATCATGGTAGAGATTTGGGTTTGAAAAGCACCCAAAATCCATGTGAATTTTTTCGAATTCCATTGTTTATAGGAGGGGGAGTTGTGAATTCACGTACTTTGGCAGATATGTCACACCAAATATGTTCGCAACCAGAAGTTTATGCCACTTTGTCATTTTTGTTGACGGATACTCAGAACAATGGACAATTCAAGTCTGATTATTTTGCATACCCTTGGAATCGTGTTTTGGCCCCAGAATCAGGTGTAAAAAATATACTGTGTTTTAATGGGGAACGCTCGGTTTTATTGGGGGATTTAGGCTTTAGTGAGGGCATGATTGAATCCCATAAAGCGGCCAAAAATTTAGCGGATACAGTAAGGGTTGGGATCCAATCAAAAATAATTCATAGTTTTTTTCGTTTTTAATGTAACAAAATGAAATGTTAATACGTCTAAGATCTGTATTGGCATCAGTTTTGTTAAAAAAGTTTGCGTTATGAAACCGTCTAAGAAAAACATTTTAGTAATTATCTTGCTTGTTGCAATAAATGCGGTGGGCTTTTTTATTGCTCGAAATTATTTTTCAGACTCTAAGGAAATCGAGCAACATTCTTCACATAATAAAGTAGCTGAATGGTTTCATGTACACACCAAGGTTACACAAGAAACAAAATGGATTGTAGCCGTAATGGATATTCTAAAATTCTATCGCGGTAATTAAATCCCATTTTTTTGCAGGTTGCATTCAATCGATCAGTAATTAAAATTCAACGGGCGATTATACATTATCGCCTGTATCATTTATTGTTTTGGGCAATTTACATTCTAATTGTTGGAATAACGCTGCCTGTATTAAAGCACGACCTATGGGGTAGCATTGTAAAAGAATTTCCAATCATCGCCTTGCATATGATTGTAGTGTATGTGAATTTTGGCATACTCGTAAAGCGGTTTTTATTAACCAAAAATTACTTAGCTTACATAGTTTCTGCTGTATTGTTGGTTTGTGCGGCCACTTTTCCCATCGCTATACTTGCACATACGATTATTCAAGATAAAGATTTTCAAAGTATTGTTTGGTCACCTCAATTCTTATACCTAATCGCACTCAGTATAGTGTTTTCTTTGATTTTAACCATGTTGCTAAAGTTCTTGAAACAATCTTATGAAGATCAGCAAGTAAGTAAGGAATTACAACGGGTTCAATTGGAAACTGAATTGAAATTTTTAAAGGCTCAAATCAACCCCCATTTTTTGTTTAATTCATTAAATAATCTTTATGCCCTAACTTTAAAAAAATCGGATTTAGCGCCTGAGGTAGTACTTCGATTAAGTGATATTTTAAGATATGTTTTATATGAAACTCAGTATGGATTGGTTGATTTTCAAAAAGAATTGCAACATTTACGAGATTTTGTTGAATTAGAGAAAATTAGAATAGGGGATAGAGTTAAAATTGTTGTAGACTTAGTGGAACCTCCAACGGATATGAAAATTGAGCCTATGCTATATCTCACTTTAGTTGAAAATGCATTTAAACATGGTGCTCAAGGTAGTATTGATGATTCTTGGGTGAATATTCAAGGATATCCAACTTTAACAGGATACACTTTGGAAATTGAGAATTCAATACCCAAACATCAACAACAAGCAAGCAATCAAAAAACTGTTGGTGGAATTGGTTTAGAAAATTTGAAAAAGCGATTGGATTTAACCTATCCTGAAAAACATAGGTTCTTTGTGCAATCGAATGAAAATAGCTATCACGTAAAACTAGAAATAGATCTGTTAAACAATAATTAAACGAATATGCCTAATTCAATAAAATGCATCATTATTGATGACGAGCCCTTGGCTTTAGATATTCTTGAAACTTATATTCAATCCCATGAGAATTTGAAATTGGTAAATAAATTCTCCAATGCACAGGAAGCCTCTCAATGGCTCGCTTCAAACGAAAATGAAGTGGATATTGTATTTTCAGATATTGATATGCCAGAAATGTCTGGTATAGATTTGATTAAATCAAGATACCCTGCGCCCTATGCCATTATCTTCACAACTGCTCATCCAAACTATGCAACGGATGCATTCGATTTTGAAGCTTTGGATTATTTGTTGAAGCCAATTGCTCCAGATCGTTTTGCCAAAGCAATTAAACGCGCTGAAGAGTATGTTCAATTAAGAAGGAATGCGGATAAAGATTCTAGCCTTAATACTGATTACATTTTTGTTAAGGTTGATGGTCAACATCAAAAAGTACTTTACCAAGATATATACTTCGTAGAAGCCTTTGCCGATTATGTAAAAATTTGGATCTCTCCAGATAAACGCATTGTTACACTTCAGACAATGAGGAATATGGAAAATGCATTGCCAAAATCGTCTTTTATTCGTGTGCATAGAAGCTTTATCGTAGCGTTGGATAAAATAGAAAGTATCCAAAACTCTAATATTTCTATTGGTGGCAAATTGATACCAATTGGAAAGAATTATAAAGATGCGGTAATGGAAATCGTAAAAAAGGCCAAATTACAGTAAAATCAATTTAAAAAACGTTCGTTTCTTTTGTCATAAATAGGTAAAAAAAACGATTGTTTGATTATTTTTTCTAGTCTTTAAAATATTTTAACTTATTAAAATACAGCACTTTAGGGTGCTGTTTTTGTTTGGGCAACGCAATAACTACAATTTTATTGTAAGGGTTGCTAAAATATATCACATTGAATCAAGTTTATAGTACCGACAACCTATACTAACTAATCGAAACTTAAAAAGGAGTTAATGTGAGTAAACTTGATTACAACAAAATCAAAAATTTCGCTGCAGCTAAGAGAATTCCAATTAAAGAATTGGCTCGACGTTGCGATCTGAGTGAACAAGGGTTTCACTACATGCTGAAAAAACAAACGATGCGTGTGGATACCCTAGAAAAAATTTGTGAAACATTAGGTGTTTCAATGTATGAATTATTTGAGGAATCTGGAGATACTGTGCTTTCTTCTGCAGCCGCTAATCAACAACAACATTCTAATAAGGAGTTATTAGAAAAGTTAGATGTAATTATTGAACTATTGAAAGTAGAAAAATACCACTTCCAATAATTTTATTGAAAACCGTTATAAGCAGACAAAGCCCAACCTTGGGCTTTGTCTATTTTGTTTATAGACACTTTGTTATTGTGAAAATGCTCCATTAAGTAAGGTAATACCTTCTCGGTAGGAATATTCCCAACTAGTTCGTCTTTTGCCATTGGGCAGCCGCCAAATCCTCCTAAAGCACCATCAAATCGCTTGCATCCATTTGCAGCTGCGGCATGCACTTTTTCTAACCATTCATTCGGTTTTGCATGCAAATGAACACCAATATGTAGATGGGGAAGCTTCTCACTGATCATTTTGAAAATGGTAGCAATCTGCTCAGCAGTGGCAGATCCAATAGTATCACTTAAACTTATTGTTCTAATACCTAATGCAGAAATTCGCATTCCCCATTCGATAATTTCTTCCATGCTGTAGGGGTCATTATACGGATTCCCAAAAGCCATGCTTAAATATGCAACTACTTCCTTTCCACTTGCAGTAGCGATATCCTGAATCTTTGCTAGTCGCCTGTAAGCTTCTTCTCTGCTGGCATTCGTATTTCTTCTTTGAAAGGTTTCACTAATTGAAAATGGAAACCCCAAGTAGGCAATCTTTGGATATGCAGCTGCTCTTAAAGCGCCCCTTTCATTGGCGATAATAACCAATAGCTTGGTATTGCATTCAATGGCTGAAATTGCTTGAATTACCTCCGCCGTATCTGCCATCTGCGGGATAGATTCAGGATTAACAAAACTGCCACAATCCAAAACATCAAATCCCAATTCCAATAACTTACTTAGATAGGATACCTTAACCTCAGTTGGAATAATGGCTTTAATGCCTTGCATGGCATCTCTTGGACATTCGATATATTCAAATGAATGAGAATCTAGTTTTACAGTTTCCGCTTTCATCGCCCCGCAATTCAAAATACGCTAATGAGATATTATAAAAAGTCGAAGAAGTACTGACAAACTTTCTTGTATAAATGCGCTCTATCTGGTCCTACTACATTATGCTTATGACCTGGATATACGAAATAATCTAAGTTTACATTGTGATCTTTTACATTGCGATCCACAAACATTAAGCTATGTTGCCAAACAACAACATTGTCATCAGCACCATGTATCATTAATAATTTTCCCTTTAAGTTCTTTGAATAATCCAGTAAATTGTTCGCTGCATAACCTTCAGGATTCTCTTGAGGCTTGTCCATGTATCGTTCGGTATACATAATCTCATAATATTTCCAGTTAATAACTGGACCTCCAGCTACACCTACTTTGTAGTTGCCCGCTGCTCTTGTCATTAAAGAAGTTGTCATGAATCCACCAAAACTCCAACCATGAATTCCTACACGAGTGCTATCAACCCAAGATTGGCTTTTAAGCCACTTCAATGCCGCCAATTGGTCTTGCATTTCCACAGTTCCTAATTGGCGATGGGTTGCATTTTCAAATTCTAAACCGCGATGTGCAGAACCGCGATTATCAACTGTGTATACAATATAACCTTTAGAAGCCATATAATGCATCCACAAACTACCGCCGCCCAACCAAGAATTAGTTACCATTTGGGCGTGTGGACCACCATAAACGTAAACTACTACTGGATATTTTTTGTTGGGATCGAAGTTGAAAGGCAAGAAAGTTCTGCTGTATAATTCAACTCCATTTAAGTTTTGTTTTTCTAATTTCACTTCGCCCAAATTGAAGTTTGTTAATGGGTTGGGCGATTCAAAGATTATATGTGTTCTAAAGTTTTCTTGGATACTGATGCCCGGTTTCAGTTTTGGAATATTAAAAATAGAAACAGTCATTGGCACCGTTACACTGGAATAAAAATCCAAAATCTTATGACTTTCCTTGTGGTAAATGGCATTGTGAGTACCTGCATACCCTTTGGTTATTAATAATCCTTTTTTCAAAGTTGTATTTTGTAAAATTGCTGCAGTCAAGAATGAACTGTAAATATGACGTTCCATTGGCGATTCACCGGTTCCCTGATAAATTACCTGTGTACCATCAGTTGAGAATCCCAGCATTTGAGTAACTTCCCAATTTCCAGCCGTAACACTAGAAATAACGGGCATTCCAGCACTTTTGCCTTTTTTCAAATTGGCTATCGGGAATTGGAATAAATACAAGTGATTATAGCCACTGCCTTTATGCTCTAATACAAAGTCGGTATTGGAGTTCGGTAAGAAAACTGGGCCAGTTTCAGGTTCTACATATTTAGGGTGTGTTAATACGAAATCAATTGAAACCAATAATCCAGTTTCAACGTCGTATTTGCGCAATTCCATTTTATTTTGTTCCCTATTTACCCAGCTGATATACAAGAATTTCTCATCGGGTGTCCAGGTTAAATTGGTTAAATAATGATCATAAGTGCCTTCGGTTTTTAAATAAACTGTTTTCAAACTTATGGGGTCAAAAATTCCAACAGTTACTGTGTGTGAAGAATCTCCAGCCATTGGATATTTAAAAGAACTACTACTTGCCGGGCGATCCCCAATATTTATCAGTGGACATGAAGTAACTCGTGTTTGATCCATACGATAAAACGCCAACTTTTTTGCATTCTTACTCCAAAACAATCCTTTTGTGATTCCAAATTCATTTTGGTGAACACTCTGGCCGTACACGATATTTTCTGAACCATCGGTGGTTACTTGGGCGTTGATAGATTTGCTCGCTAAATCGCCCTGAATACTTGTAACGTGTATATTGTTGCCTTTCACATATGCCAACCAGTTTCCATTTTCAGAGATTTCTTGCGCTTGAATTTCCTGAACCGGAATATTTAAATATGCCTTTAAACTAATCCAGCCCAACATAAGGTTGTCTGTTTGCGCTGCGTTTAGGTTTATATGAAAATAATAGTCATTTACAGCAAACCAGCCAGTTGAACTTGATTCCCAATGAATTTGTGGAACACGCACCAATTTGAATGATTTATCTGCCGTTGTTGCAGATACAGCTACCATCGTTCTTTTGATAAACGAGTCTTTAGTAAATAACATCTTCTTGTTTAAAAGTGTTCCATTGGTATTCAAATAAAAAGCCCAACACGTATCTTTTATGGTTTGAACAAACGTATTGGCAGATTGCCATTGAACTGCTTCTGGCATTTGTGGCATAAAGGCGCGCTGGAAGCATTGCTCAATATCAATAATTTTCTTTTCTCCTTGGGCGATGCTGAAGTTTGGTTTCAAGAATGCCAATGAAAAAAATGTGAACACTAAGGCAGATTTTCTAAACATAGATTGCGGTTTAAAATAGATATATGCAAATTTGCCTAAAATCTGCTTATGAATTTACAATCAACCATAGAAAATGCATGGGAAAATAGAGAATTGTTGAAAGATTCTGCTACAATCAAGGCTATTGAGGAGGTAATTGAACAATTAGACAAAGGGAAATTGCGTGTTGCCGAACCAAAATCAGATGGTACATGGCAAGTGAACGATTGGATCAAGAAAGCGGTAATATTATACTTTCCAACCAGAAAAATGGAAACTTTTCACTCCGGACCGTTGGAATTTCATGATAAAATGCCCCTTAAAACAAATTATGAGCAATTGGGAATTAGGGTAGTGCCACATGCAGTTGCTAGATATGGTGCTTATATTTCTCCAGGAGTAATTCTTATGCCTTCCTATGTGAATATTGGCGCCTACGTAGATGAAGGAACCATGGTTGATACGTGGGCAACAGTGGGGAGTTGTGCCCAAATTGGTAAACATGTGCATTTAAGTGGTGGTGTAGGTATAGGAGGTGTTCTTGAACCAGTTCAAGCAGCACCCGTAATCATTGAGGATAATTGTTTTATTGGCAGTAGATGTATTGTGGTTGAAGGTTTTCATGTAGGGAAAGAAGCGGTTTTGGGGGCTGGATTAACCCTTACAATGTCAACCAAAGTAATTGACGTACAAACGGGTGAAGAGCTTCCAAAAGGATATATTCCTGAAAGAAGTGTGGTTATTCCTGGGAACATTAAAAAAGAATTTACAGGCGGTGAATTTTATGTACCTGCGGCTTTGATTATTGGTAAACGTAAAGCAAGCACTGATTTGAAAACATCTTTGAATGATGCTCTGAGAGAGCATAACGTGAGTGTATAAAGCAATCAAATTTCTTATTCAATGCGATAATTTTTTAGTTAAATGAAAAAGAGTTGTAAATCTGAAGAAAATGCTATTTTTTCGATATTGAGTTAACAAAAATGATTGCTTCAAAAATCAGAGTGGGGTTCGATGCAAAGCGATATTTCTTTAATCGCTCTGGATTAGGTAATTATTCAAGAAGTATCGTTTTCTCTTTGATGAAGTATACGGATGATATACTGCCAGTTTTAATAACCTCAAAAAAACCACATCGCCATTGGAGAGAATCGTCTATCCCAGATAGAGAATTATCAAAGAATGGAATTATTGAAGCGATATCGCCGAAGAAAAAGAGTTTCGCTTGGCGTACATTGGGGATGGGCTCATTTGCTGCAAATCAGAAATTAAAAGCATTTCATGGGTTATCCAATGAAATGCCAATTAATTTGCCATCCAATATTCGCAAAATATGCACAATTCACGATGTTATTTTCAAAGATCATCCCTCGCATTATTCATTCTTTGATCGAACCATTTACGATTTAAAAACGAAATATGCCGTAAAAGTTAGTGATACCATTGTGGTAACAAGCAAGGTTACTGAACAGTCATTATTGAAGTATTATTCAAAGGCAGAAGGGAAAACGCAAGTAATTTATCAACCCATTCATCCAGATTTTTATTTAGAAAAGATAGGTTTTCCAAAACCGCAAATTTCTTATAATTTGCAACATCCCTATATAATTTACCATTCTACATTTAATAAACGTAAAAATCATTTAAGATTACTTCAAGCATACGCGCAAATTCGCCATCAAGTTGATTATCATTTGGTTTTAGTTGGAATTGAAGGCAATACAACCAAGTTGGTTCAAGAATTTATCGCCGAGAATGGATTAAGTCATTTGGTACACTTATTTGATTACGTTTCCCAATCTGAATTAATTGGATTATGTAAATCAGCAAAAGGATTTATTTATCCTTCTATTTCTGAAGGTTTCGGTATTCCTTTGGCTGAAGCTGCTGCCTGCGATATTCCCATGGCGATCTCAAGGATACCAATTTTTTCCGAGTTAATTGGCGATAGCAATGGAGTTTTGGATTTTGACCCCAGAAGTGAGCAAGAATTAATGGAAGCATTCATCAAATTGCAAAATTTGATCTATCAAAAGGAAAATGGCATTGATGTTCAAATCCAAATGAGAGAGACGATTTTGGCCAAGGTTGATCCAGCGGAAATCGCCCGAAAACTAAAATCTTTGTATTTGAAGTAAGTCTTAAATGTTGCCTTTGAAAATCTTTACGGCGATGGCTAATAAGATAATCCCAAAGGTTTTTCTCATCGCTAATAAACCTGATTTTCCGATTTTACTTTCAATCCAAGTTGTTGCTTGAATAACAACATAAATGAACAACAAATTGGGTATTATGCCTAATAATATTGTTGTTTCATCGTAAATTGCCTTTAGAGATAAAATGGTAGTTAAAGTACCAGATCCTGCTATTAAAGGGAAGGCGATGGGAACGATACTCCCGCTGGGCACATCTGGATCAGCACGAAAAATATCAATGCCCAAAACCATTTCTAAACCCAATATAAACATCACAATACTACCCGCAACGGCAAAAGAGTTTTTATCAACTCCCAAAAAATTCAATATGTATTCGCCAGCAAAAAGAAAAGCAATCATCAAAAAGCCAGAAGCCAACGTAACTTTTCCTGGATGTATGTCTGGAATATTCTTCTTTAAAGAAATTATTACGGGCACGCTGCCCAGCATATCAATTACAGCAAAAAGCGTAAATGAAACAGTGATGATTTGCTGAATATTCATTATTTGAATGGAGAGTTAGGTTCCTTAGCAATTACGTTAAATGTAAGTTTATCAGCAAGTTTTGGCCAAAATTTGTTGATTAAAACTGCCATTTTGCCTTGAAGGGTGAGAATTAGGTACATTCTCTTTTTTTCAATTGCATTAATTACTTCCAGGGCTACTTCTTCGGATGTCATTAACTTTCCTTCATTCAATGGCGATTCACCTTGTGCATTACCTGATTCGTTTAATGCGGTTTTTCGAATATTGCTATCAGTATAACCTGGGCAAGCAATTAAAACATGTAAACCTGTTTTAAGATTTTCACATCTCAAACTCTCTAGAAAACCTTGCATCGCAAATTTACTAGCACTGTAACCGGTTCGGGCTGGAAGACCTTTGAAACCAGCAATGGAAGAAATTCCAACAACTGAACCTTTGTTTTTTAACAATTCTGGTAATGCTGCTTGGGTGCAATAAACGGTACCCCAGAAATTGGTATTCATCAATTTCTCCAAAACGGAAACATCTGTATCTTTAAATAATCCACGCATACTAATTCCTGCATTGTTTATCAAAACATGAATGGAACCTAATGCTGAAATTCCTTGATGAATAAATGATTCGCAATCCAGTTTGCTTGTTACATCGCCCTGAAAAACAAAAACTTGTACATGAAAATCCTTGCAAATTGCAGCTGTTTCGTTTAACGCTTCAATGTTTCTAGCCATCAAGGCAACATTATAACCCCTCAGTGCCGCTTCAATGGCCATCGCTTTGCCAATGCCACTGGAAGCACCAGTAATGAAAATGGATTTAACCATGTGATTTTATTTCCATTTGATCGCGCAACCCACGGCCTCTACTTCGGGATAATCAATTTCTAAACCATCAAGTGTATATTCTATAGCATCTTCTAAATACACTTGCATTACAGCAGCTGAATTTTCCCAATTGTCATCGATTGCACCTTTGTAAACTAATTCTCTTTTGTTATTGAATAAGAAAACTTCCGGGGTTCTTTGAGCACCCAATTGTTTTACAACTTTTTGATTTTCATCATATAGGTATGGGAAAGGCATGCCCAATTGGTCGTGTAAATTTCTCATTTCTGCAAAACCATCCTGTGGATGTGTTTCCGCATTATTGGCAGAAATCGCCAAAATACCCAAATTATCTTCTTCAAAACGATTGGCTAAATCGATTAATCTTGGCCAATAGGCTTGAGCGTAAGGACAATGATTACAACTTACAATCACCAAAAGAGCATATTTATCTGCAAAATCATAAGTATTAACTTTTGAGCCATTGGTAGCTGGTAGTTCGAAGTGTTCTAAAAAATCGCCGATATTCATATTACAAAGTTATTGAATAAAGTGAAACGATTATTTTGAATTTAGTGTTGTTCCATTGCTTTTAAGGAGCGTAATTTGTAACAGCGTTGGAATATGGATCAATTTATTGTATCAGCTAGAAAGTACCGGCCTACCACATTCGAAGATGTAGTAGGTCAAAAGCATGTGGCTGAAACATTAATGCATGAAATTAACAACAATAAACTCGCACAGGCATTTCTGTTTACGGGTCCACGTGGTGTAGGAAAAACTACTTGCGCTAGGATATTAGCCAAGGTAATTAACACTACTGAAAGTACCGATCCCAATCAAGATTTCGCTTTCAATATCTTTGAAATGGATGCTGCATCCAATAGTAGCGTTGAAGATATTCGGAATTTAATTGATCAAGTTAGAATTCCTCCTCAAGTGGGAAAGTATAAGGTGTATATCATTGATGAGGTACACATGCTGTCCACCTCTGCATTTAATGCATTTTTGAAAACACTTGAAGAGCCACCTTCCTATGCAATATTTATCTTAGCTACTACTGAAAAACATAAGATTCTTCCTACGATTTTAAGCAGATGTCAGGTGTTTCATTTTAATCGAATTGAAACTATCGATATGGTGAACCATTTAAAAGGAATTGCGCAAAAAGAAGGTATCCAGGCGGATGAAGATTCATTACACTTGATTGCCAGAAAAGCCGATGGTGGATTGCGGGATGCATTGAGTATGTTTGATCAGTTGGTGAGTTTCGGTGGTGGTAAAATTCAATATGAAACCGCTGTTGAAATTCTCAGTGTACTGGATACAGAAGTGTTTTTTGAGTTGGTGCAATTTCTTTTATCGGGCGATGTTGCCAATTCATTGTTATTGTACGATAAAATCATTAAAAAAGGCTTTGATGGTTCAATTTTTGTAGGCGGATTAGCGTCACATTTTCGAAACTTAGCCGTATCTAAAGATACCCAAACAGAAAGATTATTGGATGTTTCAGCTACTTTCAAAATCAAGTATTTGGAGCAATCTAAGCAATGTACATTCTCATTTATTTTGAATGGATTGAACTTAGTGAATGAGGCGGATGAAAAATATCGGAATAGCAGAAATCCAAGGTTATTAATTGAATTGACGTTGATGAAATTGGCGAATTTGAATGCCATGATTCAGACTGCGCCAATTTGGAATGATATAAAAAAAAACTTTGAAGCCCATTTAGGTAGTACACCTAAAGCCAATGCTTTTAAAGGAGCTCCTACAATCATCGAGGAAAAATCTGATTTACCAAATAAAAAGGCACCTGCGGTAAATACATTACCCAATCAATCTGATGGTTTAAATCAGCAGCTTATTTCTAATGATCAACTGGGAATCAATAATTCTCTCGCTGAAAATGAAGTTGCTGTCAAAGAATCTTCAAGCAATAAAACCAATGCGGCTCAAACTCCCACTGCAACCAATGCTCCGGAAAATAAAGGCTCAGGTACAGGAGTAAAGCTATCATCGTTTGAGGAATTTAAACGAAAAAAAGCAGCACAGCAAAATATAGATCCCAATGCGATAATTACAGATAATTCTGACAGTTTAGATTCAGCGTCTAAAGCCGATGAAATTAATGTAATTAAGGGAGAAGAAGCTGTTGCTCTTTCGCAAAAACCGTTAAACGAGGCAAAAGCGCCCCAGAAATCTTCTGATATCAACTTGGTATGGCAGAACTTCATCGCCACACAAACTCCTAGAATTGCAACCAGTTTGAAATTGGTAACATACTCGATGGATGAGGATGGGATTTTGAAAATAATTATTGGTTCAAAAGCGATGGAAGGATTGATGGAAGAGATTCGAATTCCCTTGCTGCAATTCATACATAAGAATTTTGCAAATCCTGTAAAAGGAATGGAAGTGGAACTTGGCGTTGTTGAACAAGGAGAAAGAAGGCCATATACCGATAAAGAGAAATTGGATTTTTTAATTAAAAAGCATCCTGATTTGGCTAAGACAATTGAAGATTTGCAGTTGAGATTGCCTTAATATTTCTTTTATTCCCCCTTTTTTATCCGTTATTTTGTAAGTGAGTAGCATGAGTAACTTGTCATTCCAAAACACCGAAGTTGCATTTGCCCATAAAAGCGATGCTCAACTGAAAAAAGCCAGCTTGTTGTTTAAGTCATTTAACTATAATTGGCTGATTAAAAATGGCGATAGACTTGCGAATTTAGCCATTCGCTTGGGATTCAAGTCGGTTATCAAAAATACAATTTTTGAACAGTTTTGCGGTGGTGAAGATATTGCCGAATGTGAAATGACAATCCAAACTTTATCTCAATCCCGAATTGGAACCATTTTGGATTATTCGGTTGAAGGTGAAGAAATTGAAGAGAATTTTAAATATACCCACGCAGAATTATTGAAAACAATTTCAAAGGCTGCTGGAAATGAGTCAATTCCGTTTAGTGTTTTTAAAGTTACCGGTATCATTGCTTTTCATACATTGGAAAAAGCGTCAGATTCATTAAAGGTAAATCCAACATTATCTGTTGATGAAATAACATTGGATTTACCCAATGAAGATTTAAAAAAATCATGGACACTGGGGGTTGAACGCTTTCATTCATTGGCGAAATCAGCAGCGGAAAATCAGGTTAGATTATTTATCGATGCTGAAGAGTCTTGGATTCAACCAGCCATAGATAGATTGGCCGAAGAGGCAATGAAAGAGTTCAATATCAAAAGGGCAATTATTTTTAATACCATTCAATTGTATCGCCATGATCGATTAGCATATTTGAAGCATCAGATTGAAAGCACACAACATCATCTTGGATTTAAGTTGGTGCGCGGTGCATATATGGAAAAGGAAAGAGCAAGAGCTGAAGAAATGGGCTATGAAGATCCAATTCAACCCAATAAAGAGGCAACAGATAGAGATTATAATCAAGCGGTAACAGTTTGTATTGAGAATTCTAATCGGGTAGAAGTTTGCATTGGAACGCATAATGAAGATTCTAGTTTGTTGGGTGTAAGTTTAATGAATGCACATTCATTAGATAAAGGCGATAAACGTGTTCATTTTTCTCAATTATTGGGAATGAGCGATCATATAAGCTACAATTTAGCCCATGCTGGATATCAAGTTTGTAAATATGTACCCTATGGTCCTGTTAAAGCGGTAATTCCCTATTTAACCCGCAGAGCACAAGAAAATAGCGGAATGGCCGGTCAAATGGGTAGGGAATTGCAGTTAATTCAAACTGAATTAAAAAGAAGGAATAAGTAATGAGTGCAGGGCAAAGATTGTTTGATTTCTCATTGAAGAATGCCAAATGGGTGGCGCTGGTTGGTGTAACTTATATTTTGTTGGGTGGATTGTTATTGCCTTTGAAGCCAGGATTGGTAGATTTAGACCAACAATCCATAATTTCGAATAAAGCATATACAATAACAGCTACAACTTATGGTTTACCCAAAGATGCGGTAATTAATCGTGTTGTTTTCCAAGGTTATAGAGATGCGGCCAGAAAGAATTTATTTTATTGGGTTTCTGATAAACCGGCAGTTTATCAAGATCAGAAAATTAACTTTTCGGCACAATTGAAATTGGGCGAAGCAAAAGTGAAAGACCAGGATTTAAACGTTTTCGTAGAGTATAACAACGGTAAATGGATGTTTTTACCGGCTGCTATCTTTATGAATAGAGCAGCCAATGATACAACTGGCAAAACACAATTGGTAAGCACTATTCTCAATGCCAATTTTGAACACAAAATGTTTGAAATGTCATTCCCGAATCGTGTTACATTAAATGAAAGTGTTAGAAATTTGTTTTATCACGTACCTATGTGGTTTTCCATGTTGGCACTTTTGGCCATGGGCATGCTTTTTGGAATTAAATATTTGAATTCGGGCGATTTAAAATATGAAATGCGTTTTGATGCGTTGATACGCGTTGGAATTTTGGCGGGAATTTTGGGTTGTATCACTGGTGCTACATGGGCTCGCGTTACATGGGGTAGCTGGTGGCCGAAAGAAGATCCCAAATTGAATGGCGTAGCCATCGGTATGTTGATGTATTTTGCCTATCTGATATTGCGTTCAACGATGTCTGATCCGCACCAAAGAGCAAGAATATCAGCAATTTACTCTGTTTTTATTTTCCCAATTTTCGTAGCATTAATTGCAATCATGCCTAAATTAGCTGCACATTCTTTGCATCCTGGATCTGGGGATTCTGTAGGATTTAATCAATACGATCTGGATTCAACAATGAGATTGTTTTTTTGGCCAGCGGTTATGTCTTGGATTGCCTTATTTTGGTGGATTCATAACATTTTATTTAAAATTAAGAGTTTAGAAGAAATTAACTTAGATAAAGAAATTTTAGACAACAATTAAGTCATGAAAAATATGATAAAAAAATGGTTTATAAGTTTGGTTTTATGCTTGTTGGCTGGAGAATTGTCAGCACAGGGTATGTCAACTTCAAGCCAATTAGACCAAAAAATGGTTGAACAACTTCAGGGTGGTTATCGATATAATGCAGTAGTGATGGTTTTGGTTATCATCTTTATCGGATTATGGTTGTTTTTATTTCGCATGGATAAAAGAATATCAAGGTTGGAAGGGAAAAATAACCAATGAAGCCGTTACATATTTTCTTGTTAATCATTGCAGCAATTGGTATAGGATCGGTGATAAGTATGTACGGAAGTACAACGCAATATGTTTCTTTTCAGGAAGCTATTGAAATCCAAAAAGATAACCCTGGAAAAAAGGTTCACATTTTCTGTAAATTGGATAAGGCTAAACCCATAGAATATGACCCCCAAAGTAACGCAGAGAAATTGGTGTTTTATGCAGTGGATTCGCTAGAAATGGAGAGAAAGGTAGTGTTTAATGGAACCATGCCACCCCAATTTAAGCAAATTGAAAAGTTGGTATTAGAAGGCCATATGACCTCAGATAGTGTTTTCTTCGCTGAAAAAGTTCTTACCAAATGTCCTTCGAAATACGAAGAATCGCCCAATGCTGAACATCCAGCTAATATTCCCATCAAATAAATAAATATATATGCAATCTACGGTTGCGGAAACCTTTAATAATGAGTGGCTTTGGTTAGGTAACCTTGGCCATATTTTTACTGTAATAGCCTTTATTTCAGTAGTTTTGAGTACTTATTTCTATTGGAGAAATGCGAATCAAGGAGCATCTACAGATTTAAAATGGGGTAGATCATTATTTCAAATTCATTCCTTAGCTATAGTAGGAATATTTGTAGTTCTGTTCAGTATCATTTTCTTCCATCGATATGAATTTCATTACGCATGGAAGCATTCTTCTAATACATTGCCCATCCATTTCATGATTTCATGTTTTTGGGAAGGACAGGAAGGTAGTTTCCTATTATGGCTGTTTTGGAATGCTGTAATAGGTTTGATTTTACAACGAGTTTCCAAAGATTGGGAAAGTTCTGTCTTGGCAGTAGTTGGATTTGCGCAAATCGCCCTTTCTTCCATGTTAATAGGTTTTCATATTGGCGATTTTAAAATTGGTTCTTCACCTTTTGATTTATTGAGAGAGCAACGACCTGATTTTTTAAATATACCAATTTTAGCAGATTATGGTGTAGGTAATTACTTGAAAGTTTTTAAAGATGGTAACGGCTTAAATCCGTTGTTACAAAACTATTGGATGGTTATACATCCGCCAACATTATTTCTGGGTTTTGCAACAGCTATCGTTCCTTTTGCATATAGTATTGCCGCGCTTTGGAGAAAAAATGAGCGCGGTTGGTTAACACCCGCATTGATTTGGAGTTTGATTTGTGTGGGAATACTTGGATTGGGAATAATAATGGGTGGATATTGGGCATACGAAAGTTTATCTTTCGGAGGATATTGGGCTTGGGATCCGGTTGAAAATGCTTCACTTATGCCTTGGCTAATTATGGCTGCCGCTGCGCATATGGTACTGATTTCACGGTCTACTGGCCGACATCTATTCACTTCGCATTTTTTAATTCAATTAGCATTTTGGCTGGTATTATATGCTACTTTCCTAACAAGAAGTGGAATTTTGGGCGATGCATCGGTGCACTCTTTTACTGATTTAGGATTATCAGGTCAGTTACTTTTATTCTTGTTAGCCTTTATCGCCATTTCCCTTATTGTAACATGTGAAGGCAAAATAAGAACAGTATTTATTTATACATCATTGGGATTACTGGTGTTGCCCATTCTTTTGGCGTATGTATTGCCAGATAATATGCAATCGGGTTTTGCAGATGTTGTTAAGTTTATTGGCATTGCTGCCTTTTTCGTTTACTTGATATTATATCTTTATATTTTGTATTATAGAACCAAGGGAGATTTCCCTGATGAGCAACTCAATTCTCGCGAATTTTGGATGTTCTTGGGTTCCATGTTCTTGATATTGTCTTTGGTACAAGTTTTTGCGGCTACTTCAATTCCGGTTTTTAATAAGTTATTTGGGTTTAAAACTGCCGTACCAGGAGCAGAAAGCTATAATAAAATTCAATTGTGGCTAGCCATGCCAATAATGTTATTAATGGCAGTAGCTCATTGGTTTAAATTTAGAGAAACCGATAGCCAAGTGTTATGGAAATCACTCAGGAAAATTTCAGTAATTGGAATAGTTACAGGTGTTTTGGGAATCTGGATATTTGAAATTTCAGGTTTTGGATTCATCTTGTTTTTGATTTTGGCAATTTTATTGATTACTTCAAATACATTGTATATTGCTGAAAGAAAAGGACTTGAATGGAAAAAGTGGGGTGGGAATCTTGCGCATTTGGGATTTGGAATTTTGTTGTTGGGCGTTTTAATCAGCTCCGTAAACAAAAAGATTTTGTCATCTTCAGAGCAAGGAATCGATATCGCACCGGAATTAGATGCCAATGGTAAAGTTGACGAAAAAGGAATTAAATTTAATCGGTCAAATCAAATTTTATACAAGAAGAAGCCGCACAATTTAATCGATTATCAAGCTACCTATTTGAGTGAGATTTCTGGTAAAGGCGTAGATTCCATAAACAAATATTTTACGGTTGCTTTCGTTGAGAATAATAAGCAGGGATTAACCACCGATAGTTTTGTGGTGCATCCTAAAACTCAGAATAACCCCAAAATGGGATTGTTGGCTGAGCCGTCAACCAAGCATTTTATTCATAAAGATATTTTTACCCATGTGAATTATGAAAGTAGCATGGATAAAAAAGAACCTTTCTCTAATTTCAAAACCGATACAGTTTCGTTCTTTAAGCCTTTTAGAACTTCATCTGGTAAAATAGTATTAACAGTTGATAGTATTCAAAGAAATATCGGTTCTAATGGATTAGAAATCAAATTGGTTGTAAAAGTTAAGTCTTTGCAAGATTCAGGTTGGTTGTATCCAGAATTTTTAATTTCTGGCGATATGAGTTCATTTGAGTCAAAAGAGGCTGCCTCAGATAAATTGGGTGTTGTTTGTTCTATTTCTAATTTGAAAATTTTAGATCCAGATCCAGCCAAACAAAATATTCAGTTTATCATTTCAACAGGCGAAAAAACACCAGTGTGGGATTATATCGTTTTGCAAGTAATCGAATTCCCTTGGATTAATTTGGTTTGGTTAGGTACTATAATTATGGTTCTTGGTTTTGTATTGTCTATTCTTAACCGAATTAAACAATCGAAAAACATACAACTTACTTAATGTTTAACAGGATTTTCATAGTAGGATATGGAAGGTTAGGCTCTGCCTTGGCTAAACAAATCAGTTACTGTGGAATACAACTCTCAGGCGTGGTGATTAGAAATAATCATCAAGTAATGCCTTTTCCTGTTTTTTCAGATACACAAACCTTACGTGAAAATCTAATTACTGGTGATGCAGTTTTTTTAACTGTACCTGATTCACAAATTTATGATTTAGCGGCAGCTTTTGATTTGCCGGGAATTACGGTTTTACATTGTAGTGGTGCCACTGAAATTTTTAAATCAAAACACTGTTTTAGCGGTGTTTTTTATCCTTTAATGACCTTTAATAACTCTAATAAAGGATATAATTGGAGTGAAATTCCGGTATTTTTGGAGTCGGGCGATGAATATACAATGAATCATCTAAAATCATTTTGTGCCCAAATTGCTATATTAAATATACATAGAATTGATTCTCACCAACGCCAGAAGATTCATGTTTCGGCTGTTATTGCCAATAATATGATTCAAGCCTTGTATGCAGCCTCTGCAAAATACTTACATGAAAATGATTTACCTAGCGAAGTTTTACTTCCTATATTGCATAAAATGTCAGACAGTTGGGGTGCAGCAGATCCGATTCAAAGTTTAACAGGTCCTATGGTTAGAGGAGATATGAAAACCATATCATTACATGAACATTTATTGGAAACTTATCCTGAATTATTAGCTGTTTATCGAGACATGAATAAGTTAATAGTTCAATTACTCGAAAAAAGTGGGAATTGATAATCCCATTTAATAACTTCGATTTGTTGCGGTATTGTCGTAATAAATAAGTTATTTTATGGGAAATACCCAATTAGAAAAATATGCTATAATAGACCAATGTAAGAGGGTAGTTCAATATTTTGACGTGACATTGGCTTTTCATTCCACATTCAATGAACCGTTGCAAATTATAGGGATAATTCAGGATCAATTTTTGGTTTTTCAAATTGAGTTTACAAAAGGTAAATATAACTCAATCAATATATTTCATAGTGTTTATGGGGAGTCTATTCTTTCTGATACGAGATTGTTTGAAGTGCTAATAGAGCAAAACCTTGATTTTATAATCAGAAGTTGGGTTGATTATTTTTTATATAATAAACAACCCAATACTGAAATTATTGAAAAGCGAATATCAATAAATTGATAACCTCATCCCCATGTAAAACGTTCTTCCATTCGTTGGACCCCAACTATATGCTACGTCAAAAACACCATTTTGATTAAGTATTGCTTGATGTTGGTGGACATTTAGTATGTTTTCAACACCAGAATAAAATTCCCATTTCTTTAAGTTTTTTCGAATTTGGAAATTGATAACCGAATACATTTTGCTATAAGTAGGTTGATTTTCAAATCCAATGGCTACGGGGTTTGCAAGTGAGAAATAGGGAATTCTCTTTTTGCCATTTAATTGAAAGATAAAATCGAAATACCAATCATTTCGGGTTTGAAACTGCCAAGTACTAAGCCAACGATGCAACGATAAAAATGGTTGAATTACGAATTGATTACCTAAGAAATTGATCGATTGATTATACCGATAACTCAATTTATAACTTAATCTTCTGTGGAAATAACCTGTAAAATCGAGTTGCGTAGAGATGGTTTTTCCGGCTTTGCCATTACTAAGTGAACGAATAAATACCTGTTGTAAATTCAAATCGCGATCAACTAAGGTTTGATTTAGGAATTCGGTATAGAAGAAATCGCCAGTTAAACTAGCAGGGTAGGAAAGTAGCGTGAAATTTTTCAAAAAGCTGAATCCCGTGTTCCAAGCACGCTCCATGGGCAGTAATTGTGATGATTTCAGCTCAGTTTGGAATTGCGGCATTACAATTTGCCTATTATTCATGAATTGTGAGAGATTGTCGCTGAAAAAATAGGCCCTTCGTCGACCTATGCCGGACTGGAAATTTATCCGAAAATTTGGGTTGAAGCTATATTTCATGTGAATCCTTGGCGTGAAAAACCAGTGATAAACATTATGGTAATCCAAACGCATTCCTGTTACGGATTGAAATTTATTCTTTTCGATTTTCCATTCAGTGAAGGCCCCAATTTGCTGTGTTCGAATTTGATTTTGAAAATGAAATCCCAAGCTATCATTGAATTTTTCATTTAAAAAACTACTTTGAATGTCTAACCCAGTTTTGAAGTTGTTGTGGTTCAATTCTTCACTTTGATGAAAGAAACTGTAATTGATTTGCCATTCTGAAGCGTCATATCGCCTGTGAATTAAATTATTCAAATCGGTACCAATTTGATGCTTACTTACCTGAAGTACATTGCCTAAACTACCTGTAGATACTAGTTCTTCTTCCTTTTTTGATTTGCTTTTGGGAAGTTTAAAGTCTTCGGCAATATGCTCATCTAAATTATATTTGGCGTTAATCTTTTCACCCCATTTTGATTTTGGAAGAAAAATGCCAAATTTCAAATAACCCTCAATATGTTGTTCGTTCAAGTTGAACCGATATCGGTTATTTCCATCCAACAATTTTCCCCATTCGCCATGCTTTACTTCGCCGGATTCTCTTTTATCCTGCCAAGCAAAAAAACCAAATTGCTGTTCAGTTTTTTTTCTAAAAATCTGATTGTGATTGCCAATTACCCAGCGATTGTACAGCGGCATATCCGCATACCCATCATGCCCCATATCGGTTGTTATAAATTGACTGCCGCGATGAAAGTAGGTATGATTTAATTTGTTTTTTTTCTTTATGGCGATAATCAAATTGGCTTCATTGCGTGTTTGATTATTGGAATACAAATTGAAAAATATCTTAGGATCTTCTGGATTGGTTTTCAAAGAAAAATTAATTCCTCCTGTAGTTCCGGAGTATCCATTGGTAACGCTTCCAATTCCTTTTGCAATTTGAACGTTACCAACCATTGGGCCTGGGATGTTGGATAGCGCATTTACTTGCCCAATGCCATTACCCAACACCATGTTATCTCTGCTCAATTGCACATATTTCGAAGCCAAACCCAATAATTCAATTTGTTTCATGCCTGAAATTCCATCAGCATTAGATACTTCAACAGTATTTGTTACCTCGAAGCTTTCTGAAAGTGTACAACAAGCCGCTTTTTTAAATTCTCCTTGGGTGAGAACTTCTTTAAGTCCCATGCCTTTGGCATCGATATAACTACCTCGTTCTGATCGAATTAATATACTTCCCATTCTTTCGCTAGTGTCTGATTTTGAAGCAGTAGAATCAGCACTATTGCCATTGATTGTGGTATTTCCAGATTTCGATTGTCCAAAAACATCTTCACCGGCGGTGAATAATGAGAAAGATAATAAGATGATTTTTACAAGGTGTTTTTCAATGCGTTGGATGTTTAAAATCCATCTTCGCATTGTGCACCCTCCCTATATCTGCAACAGTCTGGTAAATTCTGATAAACTACATCACTGGCTTTCACCAATGGAGTATCATGGCCAACCATAGCAACCATGTTGTGTATCTGAATTTCTTCCAATTTTCTAGGGTCGTAAATAACAGTTAAATTCTTTGATTTCACATCGTAAATCGCCTTGTAAACTCCTTTTTTATCTAAGGCTTTTTCAATTCTGTCTTTGCACATTCCACATGTTCCTTCAACTTGAAAGGAAATTTGTGTTTTCTTGATCGTTTTTTTGGGCGGGGCGATGTAGTTGTTGGAGATAGCAGATTCCTGAATAGAAAATGCTTTAATTTTTTGAATCCCGATTATGGATAGGCTTAGTATAACGC
>JAGKXC010000210.1 GCA_021151535.1 Sphingobacteriia bacterium
TAAATCCAGATTTTGCAGATTGCTACTGCTTAAATCAGGATAATTGAAAAAGAAATGGTTTTAAATAATATACACGCAAAGCAATTTGTGCAATGGGTGTGTAATGGCCAAAAAATGATACGGCCACGGTTTAACTCGAGTTAAAACACTATGTTCATAAACATATGAAACATTCCGATCTCCTAAAAAAGTAAATTCGTGAATGTCATCATCAGAATCAGATTCCTCCCACGATTCTAACGCCTCTGAGATACTCTGAGTAGGAAATGCGGATTTTGATGGAGAATTCTCAAAGAAAAGTAATTCCTGGTTTGAATAGGAATTACTTTTTGAGGAAAGCAATTCTACAGAGTTGCCGGAGTTAATGAAGTTGGCTTTTGTAGAATGGCTTTTTGATGAAACTAAATTGACAAAAAATAGGAAAAACACTAAGGGTAGAACAGATGGCGACAACCTATAGAAGTAGGATTTCATCGCTGAAACCCTACTTCTTATGTTTCTATTTAACCCTAAAACGCTCACTTATTTGTTTACACAAAGGTAGATTTGGATGGACATCTATTTTTATTAATTTAATTTATAAATTGTATAAATAATTTTTATACAATTCCCTGAAAGGCTTGTTTTTCATCGATTTAAAAAAAATGAGAATAGTCTGTTTGTTTTATTGTATCGATGAAAGGCAATATTTGAATGTCCAAATGAAGTTGTTTATGTTAAATATGTAACTTGCGATTCATGAAAAAACAGATTTGGTTTATCGCAGCTGCCTTGTTGTTTGTGTTTGAGTGGTTGAGGGTGTATTTTATTATGCCAATGCCTGGAAGTCAGCAATGGAATACACTGGATTTTGCCTACTGGCTACATGTAAATCGCTCGATTGTTCGTATTCCTTTGATTTTGGCGATGATATTTGCCATAAAAGAAGTTTGGATGAGTTATAGAAAAACGGCCATCACATTTATGGTATTAATTTCTATTTCGGCCTATCTAACAAATTTCCCAATGAATGCAGATCACATGTTTCTGAAAATGGGCAAAATCAAATTTGAAACTGTACAAAAAAACAAGATAGATTCCAATCGTTTGGTATTAGGTGTAGTTTTTGAAAATCAAGCAAGGGCTTATCCCATCAATATTTTGGCCCACCATCATCAGGTTTTGGATACGATAGATAAATCCCATCCCATATTGGCAACCTATTGTTCTGTGTGTAGAACGGGAATGATTTACCAATCGCCCGTTAAAAATGGAAGTCCTGAAGTATTCCGATTGGTTGGAATGGATCATTTTAACGCCATGTTTGAGGATGAATTAACTGGCTCTTGGTGGCAACAAGCTACGGGAGAAGCAGTAGCTGGTAGTAGAAAAGGTGAGCAAATGAAAATCATTCCAGCGATTCAAACCACATTGAAACAATGGTTAGCACTGTATCCCAACAGTTTGATT
>JAGKXC010000211.1 GCA_021151535.1 Sphingobacteriia bacterium
CAATGATAATTATGTTGACACGGATTCTGATGGCGATAAAATTGATGATATCGTGGAAGGAACATTAGATCCTGATGAAGACAACATTGGCAACTGGTTAGACGATGATTCCGATGGCGATAAAATCGCGGATTCAACAGAAACAGCCAATGATTTCGATGGCGATGGCACTCCGAATTACTTGGATTTGGATTCAGACAACGACGAATTATCGGATATTTTGGAAACAGAATTGGATGCAGATAAAAACAAAATGCCAGATTTCTTAGATCCAAGCACATTTGTGCCGGAGATTTTTACGCCCAATGGCGATGGTATCAACGATATTTTCTACATCAAAGGATTGAAGAATTATCCGGAAGCCAAATTAATTGTATTTGATAATATGGGTCACGTTGTTTACCGATCAGAAGGGCCTTATGTAAATAACTGGGACGGTACCCAACAGGTTGGAGCCGATCGCTATAGGGGTGTGGCATTGAAAGAGGGCTTGTACTTCTTTGTGTTAGACCACAATGTGGCGGCAGGCATGCCGTTTTATCGCCCGCAAACAAAAGGCAATGTGTATGTTAAACCATAATTGGAGGGAGAGCAGAAAATGAAAATTGTAAAATTAGCAACATGGGCCATCTTGGGTTGGGGAAGCATCACTTTGCAAGCCCAACAAACAGGATTGGTAACCCAATACGATAAAGTTTCAAGCGTGTTGAATCCCGCCTATAATGGGGTGAATCGAGCCGTACAAATCGATGCACTTACCAAATCTCAATGGGCCAATTTCCCGGGATCGCCAAAAATTAACGTGGTAGGAATGCAGATGCCATTGAACCGAGATTTTGCTACAGGTTTGAGCTTCCAGTCCATGAAAATTGGGAAGTTTTTGAACGCCAATCCCATTTCCAATTTTTCCGTAGCCGCAGATTTGGCCTATCATAAGAAGTTGGCGAAAAATGTAAATATTTCTACCGGTTTGCGGTTGGGGATGTTTAGTTACAATGCCCAATTGGGTTTGTTGCAAGCCAATAATCCCAATGATGGGGCCATCGCCGATAACAATTATAACATCAAAACTCCGGTTATTGGTGGTGGGTTATTGTTGTACGGACAGCAATATTTTGTGGGTGTTTCCATGCCGCAATACGCCATTGTAGGGAAGGAGCAGTTCAATATGTACAACCTGAATTATGTGGCATCGCCTATGTTCATGTACACCGCAGGTTATTTGAAAAAATGGAACAAGGATTGGGAAACCAAAATTACCGTTCAAGCCAGGCAGTTTAAAGGATTGCCCATGCACTTGGATGCCAACATTTACGCGTATTACAAAAACCAATTTATGTTGGGTTATGGCCGCCGAAATAACAGTTCAGACGTACTACAAGTGCAGTTTAAATTCAATGAATTTGTATGGATTACCTATGGTTATGAACACGGTTACATCTACGAT
>JAGKXC010000083.1 GCA_021151535.1 Sphingobacteriia bacterium
TTATTTGTTGTTTGTGGTAGTTATTATGATATGAAACGCAAATATCCTGAAAGTTCAGATCATTGGATAGCAGCTTATAATTTGAGCGGTAAAAAAATATGGGAAAACAAAATTCATGATAGTGGTACAAGCAGGTTGTTTATTAGGATATTCCCGAATAAAAAATACCATGGTTACTCCTTGGTTTCTGATGATGAACATATAAGGGATAGGAAAGAATGGATTATTGTAGATTCTGTGGGAAGGGTAATTAAAAGAGCGCCAGTAGAAAGTAATCCGGCAATAAATCCAATTCATCCAATTCAAGGTACACATTACAATGGATATTATGATTATGTAATTCCAATAAAAGGTAATAATTTATCCGTTGATCAGTTAAATGATTCGGTAATAATAGCTTCTGTTAGTGACCCATTGGAATATGACCAGGTGAACAATTTATATTTATATGATCAGGATTTTAATATTATCAAACGGATCAAAGATGCAGGGGCATTAGGAATTGTTGCAAACAAATACGGGGGATATGTTGGATTTGGAGGGCCCGGAATATTGGGGTTTAAAAATATTGATGGTTCTACCTACGGTTGGGTTGGGGTTTATCAAAATTCACCTACAGAATTTATAGATATTTATAAAACAAAACAATCCAGAGATGGAGGGTTTTATGGAGTAGCTGTGGGGGAGTACTATCAGAGTTTAGACTTCTCTCAACATTCAGATATGGCTGTTTATGTTTTCAAAACGGATTCAATTGGATTAATCCATCAAAATCGGTTAAAAGATGCAAACCTTCCGTTTAAACTTCAACCCAATCCTGCTCATAACCGGGTGAAAGTTTCCGTTGCTTATTTTTACGGAGATCTAAATGTTAAATTGTATGATGTAACAGGAAAACTCTTGTTAGAAAAAATTCAAACAGATGCAGATGAATTGGATATTAGTTCTTTTACACCAGGTCTGTATTTCTTAAATGCTACCATCATTGCCAACGGACAGTCCAAAACCCTAAAACTTCAGATTTATTGAGTTTTATATTCTCAGATGTAAGCGCAAATTTAAACGACGGCCAGTGAGGTAATCGGGAACTCCATAACGATTGTTGTTTAGGTCTTTGATCCAACTGTAGCTAATTACGTTGTTGATGTCCAATACATTGAATAAATCAACACTAATCCATGCTTCTGCAATGCCATGCTTTTTCATCCAAGTGTATTTATTGGCGGAAAAGGTTTTACTGAAACCCAAATCAATTCTTCTGTAGGGCGTAATGACATTGGGTTTGGTTTGATATCTCAACATGCCATCGAAATAATAGGGAATACTTGTTCCAATAAACAAACTCAAATTCACCCTTACCGATGGATTGTTTTTTAATTGATCTTGGAAAACTGCTGAAAAGTTTACCCTTCTGTCTGTGGGTCGTCTTAACCATTCGCTTTCTACCATTTCACCCTGGGTATTGGAATATGTTATCTTTTCTCTGGTTTGCATCACACCCAGTGTAAACCAACTTTCCAATCCTTTGGTGAATTCGCCGTAAATTCTTTGATCGAGGCCCCAAGCATATCCATGAGCGGAATTTTGAGCGTAATAGCGAATGCGGATATTGTCGAACAAGTAAGGAACCAAATCGTACAGATATTTGCCATAGGCTTCTGCCGTGTATTTAAATCGCTGTTCACGAATGAGTAAGTATCTTTCTAATCCCAATAATGCATGCCATGATTTTTGTGCCAGCAAACTGCGATTCAACGTGCCGTCAAATCCCCTTAATTCTCTGTAAAATCCAGGTTGGTGGTATGCGCCTACAGCAAATTTGTATTGAATGGAAGGTCTTTTCAACGAATCATGCCTTACATGTTGGTTATACCATTTGTTGGGTTCCCAAGTAACAGTCAACCTTGGCATCCATAACCATTCTTGATTTACGGTCCAGTATTGGTTTCTGATACCGGCATTTAACCAAATTTGTTGCGTTTTACTCAAGCGCCATGTAGCCGAAACATAGTTTTTGAATCGGTAACCATTGAGCTGGTTTTTTGCCAAAATATAATCATCCAAAATGATTGAATCTGCCAAATAACCCATCAAAGAAACATTGTAGTCGGCACTATCGTTGTAATACCATTCCAACATCCTGTCTTTAATGCTTTCTTGGTGTGCACGAATGCCATATTTAACCCAAAACTTTGATCCCAATTTGCCCAAAGTACCCAAGTGCGCAACCTGAGTAACGGTAGAGTTTAAACGGTTTCTGCCGTGGTCTATGTAATAACCATAACCCAAGGTTCTCAATTTCTTGCCAAAATTGTCACTACCCAAATCTCTGTCTAATTCGCTTAAACTATAGGCGCCTTGTACATCAAAATATTCTTGTTCTTGGATTTGGGTTTGCGCCACAATCCATTTAAACTCTTGGTTAAGATTGGGTCTGTAAATGAGGGTAGCAGCCCCCATGCCGTATAAATAATTCAAAGATTCCTGACCTGCCATACCTACGTCTAACTGCAATGCAGATTGAATGGTTCCAAATGTGGTGGTGCGTGATATGGGATTTAGGTTGTATTCATTGCGGGCAATATTCCCCAAAAGCTCAAGCTTCCAATGGCTGTTTAGTTTTACGTTCAAAAAGGCCTGGGCATCCATGAATTGCATGCTGTAATCGCCTGAAACGTTCAAAGATCGGGTAAGCAAAGAATTGGAAAAATGACGGAAACTTACGCCGCCGTTCATTTTCTTGTTGCCATTTAAGTATCCAAAACTATTGATCATTGTGCCCAAGTTGGCAATCACACTTTGGCTATCGGGTTTTAAGTATTGAACATCCAGTACAGAGCTCATTTTATCGCCGTATTCCGCTCCAAATCCGCCGGCACTAAAGTTAACGGTGTTTACCAAATCTGAGTTGATGAAACTCAATCCTTCTTGTTGTCCATTGCTGATTAATTGCGGTCTAAGGATTTCAATATCATTCACATACACCAGGTTTTCATCGTAATTTCCACCCCTAACAGAATAACTGGATGATAATTCATTGTTGGAGCTTACGCCAATCATGGTTTTTACCAAGCTCTCAACGCCGCTTCCAGTGGTGGGGTTCAGTTGTAACCGTGCTGCGCGAATTTCATCTGAAAATGCAGAGCCGCGGTAGATATTGATGGTAACATCGCCCATGTAATCCAAGCCTTCACCCACAATGAGTGTATCCATAGGCAATTGGTTTTTCCAACGATAGCCCAGGATTTTTTCACCGTTTACATAGCCAAATACGGTTGCACCGTTATCAATGAGTTTGATGCAAGTAAACTTGCCCGATTCATTGGTTGTGCCCACCAAGATTTCGTCGGATAACCGAATTTCGCAGCGGTTTACCGGTTTATTGTTGTGATCCAACACAATCCCATGCGAAATTTCCTGTGCCCAAACATCGCCAGAAAAAAACAGCAGCGAAAAGCAAGAGAATATGATTTTTTTGAATCGCAAAGGCGTATGGATGATGTATTTAGCCTTAAAAACGCAGAATCTTCAGCGTTATTGTAGCCAATGGGAAATTAATCTTAAGCGGTAATTGATTTTAATTCTGCAATGGTAGCAATGGGATCTGCAGCACCAAAAACAGTGTTGCCGGCAACCAAAACATTTGCACCTGCATTTTGTAGAGCCTGGGCATTTTTTAAGGTTACGCCGCCATCAATTTCAATCAAAGTGGAATGTCCGCCAGCCACAATCATCTCTTTTAAAGTACTCACTTTTTTATAGGTTTGCTCAATGAAGGATTGTCCGCCAAATCCGGGATTGACACTCATGATACACACCAAATCGCACATATCCAGAACGTCTTGCAATACGTTTACAGGCGTGTGTGGGTTCAATGCCACACCGGCTTTCATTCCGTGGTTGCGGATATTGGCCAAACTGCGGTGCAAATGGGTGCAAGCTTCGTAATGCACGGTTAAAATATTGGCTCCTGCTTCTGCAAAAGTTTGGGTATAGCGATCTGGGTCTACAATCATCAAATGCACGTCTAAGGTTTTTTGCGCATGCGATTTCAATGGTTTCATTACAGGAAATCCAAAAGAAATATTGGGAACAAAAACACCATCCATTACATCCACATGAAACCAATCGGCTTCAGAGCGGTTGATCATATCAATTTCGTCGTACAATTTGCCAAAATCGGCAGATAGGATAGAAGGTGCAATTTTTACAGACATGCTGCAAATTTAATTCAAGAAACTCATTTACCGTCTGTGAATTTCATTGAAAATCTGAATCGTTTCCATTGCCTCTTTCACATCGTGCACGCGCAAGATATGAGCACCTTGGTTTAAGGCATACATATGTAGGGCTGTGCTGCCATTCAGGGCGTCATTGGCAGAAGTGTTGAGCAGTTTATAAATCATGCTTTTTCTGGAAATTCCGATCAAAATTGGCCGTTGAAAAGCATGCAATTGATGGAAATGATGCATCAATTCATAATTGTGTGCCAAAGTTTTTCCAAAACCAAAGCCAGGGTCCAATGCCCAATTGAGTATGCCCGCATCTGCAAATTCATTCGATTTTGTGCTGAAATAATCATGCACCTCTTCCGTAATTGGCTTTAGATAACTGGGATTTTGCTGCATGGTGGTAGGGTTCCCTTTTTTATGCATGGCGATATAATACCATCCACCTGCGGCAACGGTTGGTAACATGTTTGGATCATCATCGCCCGAAGAAATATCGTTTACAATATCGATATCCAATGAGCCTACTTGTTTGATGACGTCGCTGTAATAGGTGTCAACCGAAATGAGGCAATCGGGAAAATGCTTGCGTATGATTTCGATGGCGGGGTAAATGCGGTTGATTTCTTCTTGGCTGCCTACTTGGATGCTGCCCGGACGGGTGCTTTGGCCGCCAATATCCAAAATCGTTGCGCCCTGTTGGAGCATTTCGCCAGCTTTGTCAACTACAGCGTTTAACGAAAACACCCGACTGCCTTCAAAGAAAGAGTCGGGTGTTGCGTTTAATATCCCCATAACAATGGGGGATTCGAGTGAAATACTTCTTTTAATCGATTGTAATAACATGATTTGAGAACTAAAAAGCCTACAAATGCAGTGTTTTTACTTGATCGAATCGTCTGGATTGCCAACCATTTTCTCAGGTCTTACCCATTCATTAAATTGCTCGGCAGTAAGCAAGTTCAATGCAATGGCAGCTTCCTTCAAAGTGGTGTTTTCCTTGTGTGCTTTTTTGGCGATTTTCGCTGCATTTTCGTAACCAATATGGGTGTTTAATGCAGTAACCAACATCAAGCTTTGATCTACCAAACGCTGAATGTTATCGTGGTTTGGCTCAATTCCAATGGCGCAATTTTCGTTGAAACTCAAGCAAGCTTGACCCAACAATCTTGCACTTTGCAACATGTTTGAAGCAATAACGGGTTTGAATACGTTTAATTCGAAATGACCTTGAGAAGCGGCAAATGAAACGGCAACATCGTTACCCAAAATTTGCGCACAAACCATGGTTAACGCTTCGGGCTGGGTAGGATTTACCTTACCTGGCATGATTGAGCTACCTGGCTCGTTTTCAGGGATGTGAATTTCACCAATTCCTGAACGAGGACCAGAACTAAGCATACGAATATCGTTTGCAATTTTAAAGCAACTCATCGCCGAACGCTTCAACGCACCGTGCAATTCAACCATGGCGTCGTGGGCTGCCAAAGCTTCAAATTTATTCGGAGCAGTTACAAAAGGAAGTCCAGTTTCCTTGGCGATATATTTAGCAACCAATTCGCTGTATCCTTTTGGTGTATTTAATCCTGTACCCACAGCAGTACCGCCCAATGCCAATTCAGAAGCAATAGGAAGTGCGCGATTGATCGCCGCAATACCATTGTCTAATTGTTGAACATATCCGCTGAATTCCTGACCCAAAGTAAGGGGAGTAGCATCCATAAAGTGGGTTCTACCAATTTTTACGATGTCTTTGTACTCTCTGGCTTTGTGCTTCAACGTTGTTTTCAACGCCTGCATTCCAGGAAGGGTATAATCAACTACCTGCTTAAATACGGCGATGCTCATCGCAGTAGGGAAGGTGTCGTTAGAACTTTGGCTCTTGTTTACATCGTCGTTGGGGTGTAAAACTTTGTTCTCATCGGTTAACTTACCCCCTTGCAAAACATGAGCGCGATTGGCGATAACCTCGTTTACGTTCATGTTGCTTTGGGTTCCACTACCGGTTTGCCAAATTACCAATGGGAATTCTTTATCCAATTTGCCATCCATGATTTCATCGCAAACGGTGCAAATCATTTCGCATTTTTCAGCAGATAAAACACCCAAATCGCGGTTAGCCATAGCGGCACTCTTTTTCAAAACACCGAAAGCACGAATGATTTCAACTGGCATAGAACCCTCAGGGCCAATGCGGAAATTGTTTCTACTTCTTTCAGTTTGGGCGCCCCAATATGCGTCAATGGGAACCTTCACTTCGCCCATGGTGTCATGTTCAATGCGGAATTGTGTCATAAGTGTGGCAAAGATAAACCCTAACTTTTATTCAAATACTGATTTACATCAATTTTGATGTGGTTTCCCCAAATTTTCTCGAATCAATTTCCTGGATAAGCATTTTGATTGCCTGAATTCCCATTTCCGTTCCCGTTAACCGGCGCATTGTTTTGGTTGCTGCCATACGGCATGGCGATAATTTTTGTGGTGTAAACACTGTTGTTTTCCAAACTGCATCGGATGTGGTAAATGCCTGGTTTTAAATCGGATACACTGAGGTAGGCGATGTTGTTGTTGATGTTGTTTAAGTATTTTAAAACCTGACCCGTTGTGGAAACCAATGCCACAGAAATGAGTTTTATACTGGCTTTGATTTGCAAATCAGAAACGGCTGGGTTGGGATAAGCTTGAATTTGCACGTCTTGATCGCCAAAAATCTCAACTTTTTGTTCTGGAATGCTGTTGGGATTGTTCTGCGGATCGCAATCGCTGCTTGAGCAATATTTGGCAATCATGTTTACCAAGATGTCGTTTAAGTAATCCACGTTTTCTTTTACCCCGGTTGGCGCAATATGGGCGCTGCCAATGCCGCTGTGGTTGGTGATGTAGATGTAATCGCCAAAAGTTGCCGCCGCCATGTATTTCATCAAGAACTCGGTTTCTTGGTTGATGCCACTAGCAGTAATGGGTACAATTTTGATTCCTTTTTGTGCCGCAGTTTCAATCATGGTGCGGATTCGCAAAGCAGCATAATCATGTGGCGGCGCATCCAAAACCAAAAACATAATACGGGCTAAGGCGTCTTCACTCCATTCCATGTGGTTAATGGCTGTGGCAAGCGCTGAATCTACGGCTTCCGGAAAATCGCCGCCGCCACCCGCAGATTGTGCACCCAAAAATGAATTCAATTCCTCAATGCTCTCAGTGAAATCCTTTTTTACCGTTACGTAATTATCGCCCAAATCCCTGTAAAATACTGATCCCAATCGGATTTTTGAACAAGGTGCTGAGGTTTGCGCACGCAAGATTACATCCATCATTTCCGATTGCAAATACTGAATTTCATCGCCCATTGACCCCGTTGCATCCACCACCATGCAGATATCTACCGCGCGGCTGTTTTTCTGCTTGTACTCGTCTAATCCCAGATCAATGATGCCGGGAACCGGTTTCGACGACCATTTGGTATCGGTATAGCGGAATTCTCCTTTGCTAATAACCAGTTTGTAGTATGTTTTTCCGGGCGATGGGATGGCGGCTTTTAAAGGGGTTGAAGCCGATGTCTTTGCATCATGCGGCGAGGTACCGGTGGCAACACTGGATGTTGGCGTTTTCGGCGCAACAGGAGCGGGGTGTTTGCCGTCTTTCCCAGCAGCAGCAGGCGATGGCGGTACAATGGGTTTTGCAATGGGGTTTGGATTTACATTACCGTCTGCACCCAATTCTCCTTGAAATTGTAAGTACAAAACGCATTCTCCAAAATTGTTTGTTTTGGCTGTCCACAGCAAATTGCCTTCATTGGAATAAAGCGATACAGTTGCATCTATAATGGGTTTTCCATTGGATTTTAGGCGCAAATGCTGTTGACCTTGGGTCATGTTCATTCCCCAACGGTGCTGGTAATGGGCGATGGCGCTGTTTTCATGGGTTTTTTGAAATTCCGACCAATGTTCAATGTCGTTCCAGTGACCTGCAGTAATCTGTCGTGCTGCAGGGAATTCGCTGGAAATGGCCGCTATTTCTTCGGTTTCTTTAGCATCACCAGTCGGTTTTTCCTCCGATTTATAAACAACTCCGGCGGCGCTCCGTTTCAAACCATCACTCCCCGCAGCTTTGCTCTTTACACCAGCCAGCACGGTTGTTGTGTTTCTAAAAGCCTTGCTAGTTGTAGTTGCCGATGTGGCAGATAACGTGGTAGTGTAAGTGCCGGGGCTGGTGAATGACCTGTCTGCAGCACTTGGCACATACGACAAAGATTCGCCTTCAAACCTGCCTCCAGCATCGCCAAAAGACCAGGAATAGGTAACAATTGAATCTGAAACAATCGAGATTCTTTTGTCGAGCAGATTTAATCGATTCACATAGTTTTTTTGGTATTTTTTTGTATAGCACATTTGGTGTGCTGAAACCAATCCGCCAAGTCCATTGGCGCGCAGCAATGAATCGGCCACATGAATTGTATCGCCTTTTGTTCTCATCGCCAGTTCAAA
>JAGKXC010000212.1 GCA_021151535.1 Sphingobacteriia bacterium
AACTCTGTCTTTATTCAAATTTGATTCAAATTTAATTTTTTCTTTCGATTTCAAATGCTTTTTGGGTTTGTTATTGAATTTGTCAAGGGCGGCTGAGGTACGAAGCCGTTTATATACCCTTGACAAATTCAATAACAGGCTATTTTTGCGTTTTATAATTGAAAGAAAAATTACAGGTCCATTCGCATTCTATCGCCAAATTTAATATGTAGCTGTTGCGCAGTAAGAGCCCAATTCTGCAACGGAGAAGTCCATTTTCGACTTATATTTTCAACAGCCAGGTAAATTAATTTAAGCAAAGCCATATCATTGGGAAAAGCGCCCTTTGTTTTGGTAATTTTACGGACTTGCCTATGAAATCCTTCTACTGCATTAGTAGTGTAAATAAGCCTTCTAATCTGCTCATCATAAGCGAAATATGTTGACAATTTGTGCCAATTGCTCTGCCAGGATTTAATCACAACCGGGTACTTGCTGCCCCACTTATCATTAAGTTTATCCAGTTCCAATTCAGCTTTCTCTTTTGTGGGAGCCTGATAGACGGTTTTTAAATCCTGCATGAAAGTCTTCTGATCCTTGGAAGCCACATATTTAAGGGAATTCCGTATGTGGTGAATGATACAGGTCTGAATCTCTGATTGAGGGAAGCAAGCCAATATTGCCTCTGAAAAGCCGGTAAGGTTATCTGTACATGCGATTAAAATATCTTTCACCCCTCTGGATTTCAAATCTGTAAGCACAGATAGCCAAAAATTAGCCCCCTCACTCTCAGACACATACATACCAATTAAGTCTTTATAGCCATGCCGATTTACGCCCAATACATTATAAACAGCTCGCGTAACAACACGGCCGCCATCCCTGACTTTATAATGCATGGCGTCTAACCAGACAATGGTGTAAAGACTTTCCAAAGGCCTGTTTTGCCATTCTTTAACCTGAGGAATTACGCGTTCGGTAATTTCAGACAGGGTAGCATGAGATATTTCCACATCATACATTTGATGGATGTGGTCCGATATATCTCTGAAACTCATGCCCTTGCTGTAAAGTCCAATGATTTGCGGAGCAAGGTTATCAGCCAGAACAGTTTCACGTTTCTTGACAATTTGGGGTGAAAATGTACTTTTTCGATCCTCGGGTGTAGTTAAAACAATTTCGCCCGAGGTTGTTTTTAAGCGTTTGCTCCCCTTGCCATTACGCTTGTTACCGGACTCCCTCTCCTGCTCATTCAAATGAGCGTTCATTTCTGATTCCAGTGCACTTTCTAAAAATTGTTGAAGTAAAGGTGCGAAAACCCCATCTTTGCCAGTTAATGATTGTCCCTGCATTAACTGCTCCAGCGCTTTGTCGCGCATCTGTTCAAATTCTGTCTTTGCCATTGTTCTGTCTTAAAGTTAAAACTTTTAGACAGAGTTCATTTTACAGTCTCTCAACGTTTTCATCTTGGGTAGGAAGCATCGCAATCAAACGTAAATCAGTTTTTGAAAACAATACTTTAGTAGTTGGTTCCGCAAAGGTATCTTGTGTTGGCAATGACGCCATTAATTGTTCAGCAATCTGAGTTTTGGTGCGGAGGTTTTTTCCATCTTGTGCCTCTGCGAAATGTCTAAGTGTTGGTACACTTAAGACAAGGGTAATCATGAAGGTTTTCATAGTGGTACTCTGTTTAAAATTAACGAATTAGCAATCTGTCTTTGGCTGTTGTGGGGTATCAGAAGTAATTTGTGTTTCTGATTACGATGCAAAATTGCAGCCTTTGGGCTAGACTTTTATATGAAAAAGGATAAGTGGATTATTTTAAGGGATGAGCGGTAAAGGAAAAAAATTAAAACAGAATAAAATTCTTAAAAATTGACATATGTAAGTG
>JAGKXC010000014.1 GCA_021151535.1 Sphingobacteriia bacterium
TAGCCCTCAACCTCAAATCCTTCCATTAGTATTTTTACACCCTTCGCCGCTAAAACACAGCCAGTTGCAGCAACAGCAGAAGCCTCCAACAAAGTAACCATTCCTTTTGTGTAACGAATTCGATACAACAAACTGCCTCTCACCATTTCAGAACCATCTATTAATTCTTGAACCCCGTCTAATCCCAATCCACTGCCATTACTTACTGCCATTTTCCATGGCGATGCAGGAAATCCCTTGGCATAACCCCTGCTCATAAACGCTATTCTCTCTTTGGCACAAGTATCTGTGCTGCCATAATGATACAACAACATTTGCTTCGCAGCCCTAGAATTTAACTTGCGATTCACCGCATCCTTGCATGCGCGATTCACACCCCGGAAATATTCCATGGTATGTTGCGCTGATAAAGGAATGTTGGCACCCTCATGCGGCGTATCAAAGGTGGTAAACGAAACAACACAACCCGTTTCACCCGCCTCTTCCATCATATTCAATGCATATTTGGCAACCAAACCACCCATACTCGCTCCTACCACATGAATTCTATCGCCACACATGCGCAGTTTTACCCACTTCATCACCTCCCTCAAAACCTGCGCATTGTGGTCTATCCAATCTGCCCCTTTTTCAAAGTCTACATATACAATATCATAACCCGAATCCTTATATCGCTGCAACATTTTTCCCGCATGCTCCACCGATGCCCATTCTTCCCAAACACCCAATTCAGAATTCCATTGCTTGCCTTTCAATAAATCGATATAACCAATACTCCCACATTTGCCATCCCTACAACCCGTTGGCAAATCCTCATAACCAAAATCAATGCCTTCAACAAAAACCAATGGCCTTTGCATACAACGATGCTTTAACCCATTTTCACCTGTCCCCAAATCCACAGAAATCTTGGCCATACCAGAAATTTCATCGCCAAATTCCATGTCCTTAAATCTACTTCATGCCGCCCTTGCCAATGAACGGATTAGTAAAAAACTTCAACCGAACGCTATCCTGAACACCACGTAAAACAAAGCGCAACTGAGACATACGCTTTTTCAAAATCAACGGCGCCGGTACCCCAATCTGTAAATCAAAAGAAACACCATCTACCTCATAACCATAACCGGCCACCTTCACCAATCCATCTCCTACAATCATAAATCGCGGATCCAAAATGATGCGATCATACTCGGCCCTCCAAGCCTTCACCATTGGAACTGCCGCAAAAGCATAACCGCGCTCAAAATCACTTTCCTGCCAATTGCCAACCTTCACAATCCCACTGCTATCTTCATTGATATCATATCCTTTGCTGGCCCAGAATGCCTTGCTCAAACGATAATAATCAGCATCAACCCACAACAAAGGCACAATGCCTTGTTGCAAATATTGGCGGGTCCATACCATCAAACTATCCCAATAATCCTCGTTTACAGACCCGCCAATTCTACCGTATGCAAACGATTTCCAAAGCTCAAAGGCATCTTCAAATGTGGCAGTATCATCTCCCATACTCGCCATCCCATCGTTGAAAGCTCCCAAATTCAGTCGCGAATCCGCTACATCCAGCACCACTGATTTGCCGCTCTCCTCCAAATTCAACCCCGCATAATAGTTCGCGTGATCCTTCATATAACCATCCTTCAATCTGCTCGCTACCAAAGATTGAGCCTCCAATCGCCCAATCCAACCATCGCCAGCCATCATCATCGCTGCGGCTAGCACCATTTTACTTAGTAATTTTCTTTTCATAATAATTGATATTATACCCAACAAAACTGCCGCTTTCCAATACCAAAAACCCGTCGTTTTTTGCCAAAATATCATCCCCCTAAAATTAAAATTTGCATTTTTTGCAACTCTTTTGGGTGGGTAATTATTACTCTTTGTATTAATCGTAAAATTTTAAATATTTATCGATTATGCGTATGATAGAAAGCTTTACTCAACTACTTCATCAGAAAACAAAAAGAAAAGGAATGAAAACCGCTGCCATCGTGGCCGACCTATTAAATATATCAGAAGATGCAGCATACAGGCGGATCCGCAACCCCGAATCTCTCCGTGCCGTGGAACTCGTGGTGTTGGCTAAAGAATTCAACATCGACCTCAACACGCTCATCAATCTAGGCAACAACTGGTTCCAAGGAGAATTCAAAAAATTCAACAACGATTACACCATCCCCTTATTCTTCAAAGAGTTACAGGGCGAACTGGAAAAATGCATCGATCGCCCCAATTCATTTATCTCTTATGGAGCAAAAGAAATTCCCCTGTTTTACTACTTTTGGTTCCCCGCACTCGCAGCCTTCAAAAATTTCGTTTGGCAACGCGATTTCCTCAACAATCCAGAACTCAGAAACCAAAATTTCCAGTCCAAACACTTCCAATTGGATTCAAAATTTCAGCGCATCGCTGATCTCTATCTACAAATTCCTTCCGAAGAAATCTGGAGCTACGAAACCCTTTTTTCAACCCTCTACCAAATCAAACATTACCAAGAATGTGGCCTCTTCGCCAATGAAAATGAATACCACGCTGTGATGGACGAATACGATATGCTCATCGATCATATCCATGAACAAGCCTCCATCGGCAAGAAACTACACCCCATCCAATCTTATATCAGGGGTGCAGATTTTAAACTCTATTTCACCCCTCTCATCAATAACGATAATACCATCATTTTTAAAACCGTTAGAGAAAATGTAGCCTGGGTGGTTTCACAAATGAGCGGCATCATGCAAAGCGATTGCGCCCATTGGGTAGACGCTTCCAACAATTGGCTCGAAACCTGCAAACAAAACGGCACTTTGCTGAGTATTTCAGGCAATGGACCCAGAAATAAATTCCTACGACAGGAATACAACGCCAAAAAACGGATGATTCATTTGGATTAATCGAGATGTTTCATTGAGGGCCATCTTTTTCTAGGGCGATGAATTCCATCGCCCTTTTTTATGCTCACCCTAGTCCACTCTGAACAATTGCTTTACCCTAAATCATGCTTTTTCCTACCTTTGCTTCATGCAACATCCTGAGGCAAAAGGCAAATCTTCGCAAAACCACTCCGATACCGTAGGAAAGCTCTATATCATTCCCACTCCCATCGGAAATTTGGGCGATATCACCTTTCGCGCTGTGGAAGTACTCAAAAATGTAGATTATATCCTGGCCGAAGATACCCGCACCTCCAAAGTATTGCTACAACATTATCAAATTAATACCCCATTGCATTCCTTCCACCAGCATAATGAACATGCCAAATTGCAAGGAATCGTTAACGACATTCAACAGGGTAAAAATGTAGCCCAAATTTCCGATGCCGGCACCCCCGGAATCTCCGACCCCGGCTTCCTTCTTACCCGCGCCTGCCTGCAAGAAAATATCCCCGTTGATATCCTTCCCGGCGCAACCGCATTTGTTCCCGCTTTGCTGAAAAGTGGATTCGCACTACACCGATTTGTTTTTGAAGGATTCCTGCCGATGAAAAAAGGTAGAGCCACCAAACTCCAACAAATTGCCCAAAGCGATACCACCACCGTTTTCTATGAAAGTCCGCATAAACTCCTCAAAACCTTAGAAAGTTTGAGCGAAATCTGCGATCCCAACCAAAGACGCATTTCCGTTTCCCGCGAACTCACCAAAAAATTCGAGGAAACCGTTACCGGCAGCATTAAAGATGTGTTAAATCACTTCAAAACCCATGCACCCAAAGGCGAATTCGTGGTAACTTTGGAAGGCATAGACAGCCACAAAAACAAACACGAAGAAGATTGATTCATAAAACTTAAGCAACAGCAATCATGGTTGATTCTCCTACCCAATCCCTCATCAAATCGCCGGTTTCATTGGCCATCACCATCCTGATGCCCTCCATCCTTTTTTGGGCCGCTTGGTACCCCATGCCCGCTACCCAATTGCTCTTTATCAGCTTAATTCCACTGTTCCTCCTAGCCCATCACTTTGCACAAAGCAACCGCTTCAAATTCTACGGTTCGCTATACCTTTCTATCCTCCTTTTCAATATTTCCACCACTTGGTGGGTTTGGAATTCAACCCCTTCCGGCGCCGTTGCCATGCTCGCCCTCAACACCCTTTTCATGCTCATTCCCTTCGGAATATTCCGTTTTACCTATAAAAAATCACACAATATTTCCGTTGCACTTGCTACTTTTACCATCGCTTGGCTGTGGTATGAATACGGACACCATCGTTGGGATCTTTCCTGGCCCTGGCTCGCACTTGGAAATGGCTTGGTGGGCATGCCATCTTTCATCCAATGGTACGAAATTACCGGTACATTAGGCGGCAGCTTCTTGGTGCTTTTTATCAATATTTTAATTTATCGGGCGATAATTTCTAGATCGAAAACAAAGTTGATCCTACCCCTCTTCACCCTTGTTGCCATGTTCCTGATTTCCACCCTACTGAAAAATCGCGTGGATAAACAAACCGGAACCCCCATCAACGTTACCGTGCTGCAACCCAATTACGATCCGTGGAACGAAAAATTTGATAAAGCCCCATTGCAAATGGTAGAAGAAATGTGGAATACCACCCTCAAACATACCGATTCAACTACGCAATATGTGCTTTGGCCCGAAACCTCTCTGGTGGGCTTTGTAGACCTCGATCAAATTGGCTTTAATCCCCAAGTTAGCACACTCAAAACCAATATTTTAAAACATCCGGCCGCCAAAAAACAAGGACTATCACTGATTACCGGAATCAATGCCGCCAAGTTCTTTCATGCAGCAGAAAAACCCCATCCCGATGCCAGAAACCAAGGCGGGGATTTTTGGTATGTGCCCTATAACTCCGTAATGGAAATCTCGTCTGTAGACACTTTTGATTATTACCATAAATCCAAACTGGTTCCCGGCACAGAACAACTCCCCTTTGTAAAAACCTTCCCCTTCCTAGAAAAATTGGCCGTTTCCCTTGATGAAAATTCATCAACGGGAACCCTAGGCATTTCAGACGGGGCCAAAACCTTGGGTACCAAAAATCCCGTTGCTCCTTTGGTATGCTATGAATCTATCTATGGCGATTACGTAAACGACTTTATTGGCAAAGGCGCCACCTGGCTAGGAATCGTTACAAACGATGCTTGGTGGGAAAACTCACCCGGGTTTAAACAGCATTTTATCTACGCCACATTAAGGGCCATCGAACAAAGAAAATGGGTTGCCAGAAGCGCTAATACCGGCATTTCAGGCTTCATTAACCCCAAGGGCGAAATCGTAAAACATACCGGTTGGTATGAAAATCGCCCTGGCAAACAAACCCCTTACCAATACTTCTGGGGCTTCGCCAAAACCAGCCCAGAGCAAGAACTCGCCCTGGCACAAGAAACCAACCAGCCTGAAATGCATTCATCCACCGCGGTGAATAACCACCAAACCGCGCTCTCCGCCACCATCTACGCCAACCAAACCCATACCCTTTACCAAAAAACCGGTGACCTTTTCTGGATCATGCTTTTTAGCGTTGCAATAATTACATTATTACTTTTTAAAAAATCATGAAAAACATCCTTATTGTTGGTGCTGGATACTCAGGTTCTGTTATTGGTAGAATATTGGCTGAACATGGACTAAAAATTACAATCATCGACAAAAGAAATCATATTGGAGGAAATGCATTTGATTACACGGATGACCTCGGTATAAGGGTTCATAAATATGGCCCTCATTTATTTCATACCTCAAATCAAAAAGTCGTAGATTTTCTAAGTCAATTTACAGAATGGACCCCATATCTACACAAGGTAAAAGCTCTATTAAAAGACGGAAGATTTGCAACGCTTCCAGTAAATGCAGAATCAGCCAATATGGTAGGAAAAGAAAATGTAATAGACATCTTTGTAAGACCTTATTCTGAAAAAATGTGGGGAATGAAATTGGAAGATATTAGTACTGATATAATTAACAGAGTTCCCATTCGTGAAGATTTAAACGAATTATATTTTCCAAATGATCATTTTCAAAATTTACCTACTCATGGCTATACAAAAATGTTCGAAAATATCTTGAATCATCCCAAAATTTCTATTTCTCTCAATACTCAATTTGAAAAGAATATGGAAAAAGATTTTGATTATATATTCAATTCGATGCCTATTGATGAATATTACGAATATCTATATGGTGAACTTCCATATAGATCTCTGAAATTCCACATACAACAAATTCCAATGCCTAAAATTTTACCAGTTTGTCAAGTAAATTTTACTCACGAAGGAAAATTTACTCGAGTAAGTGAATGGAAAAATCTCCCAAATCATGGTACCAACAATTTCAATACTACTGTCACGTTTGAAGAACCCTGTGATTACAAAGACAATAACCATGAGCGTTTTTATCCTGTAAAAGATTCAAACGGAAAAAATAGAGAAATCTATAATAAATACGCCCAACTTGAACATCCTAAAATGACGTTTATCGGGCGATTAGGACTCTATGCCTATCTCGATATGGATCAATGTGTGAATTCGGCTTTAAAAACCGCTGAACAATTTTTAACGAAGCATAAAATACCCAAAAATTCATAACTATCTTTGTAACTATGTCTCAGGATTTGCAAAATCGTTTGCTGCGCATTCGCCAAGCCACCGAATTGCTGGTTTCTCAAAACCAACAACTGCAAATTCAGCTCAATGCTACCCGCGATCAACTTCAACAAGAAACACTGCAGAAAAATGCTGCCATCCAGCAGATCTCTCAAGTGCAAAACCAATTGGCTGAAGCCAAAGTGCATCAAGAATTAGCCCAAAACCAATACAATCAGCTACTTATCTCTATCCAAAATTTGAAAGATAATCACCAAGCTGATCTCATCGCCCAACAAGAAAAAACCTTAACCCTAGCGCAGCAAATCGATCAATTAAATAATACCATCGAAATGCAAAAAAATATGCTCTCTGAGTTAAAAGAAGAAAATAAATTGATTAAACTTGCAAAGAATTTGTCTCCATCAGATTCAGACGATCAAGATCTAAAAAACAAGATCAATGAACTGGTGAAAGACATCGACAGGTGTATAGATCTACTTAACGAATAGTGTTTGTGCAAACGGCTGATACCATACTCATCTCTGTGAATATCGATTCACGCCCCCTGAAACTCAGGGTCGCAGCTGCCGCTGAAGACGATGTGAAAACCGCCGCCAATATGCTCAACAAAAAAATCGATGCTTTTCGCAATTTCTCACAAGAACCCCTAGACAGAATCTCTTGGGCCGCCCTCGACCTCGCAGGCGATGTTGTGAAAAATGCCAAAAACCCTACATCCCATATCCCTTCGCCTACATTAAATATGGACGGAGTAAACCAGGAACTGGATTCCATCGAACAATTGTTGAACCTCCGCTGAGATAACAAAATTAACCCCTCAGCACCCCCCAAACACACCGCTAATAAATCTCTCCGCCTGTACCCCAAATAAACAATTGTTAAACCCAAAAGGAACAGGAAAAGAAAAATGGACATTATCGTATTTATCCTCGTAGGACTTCTCGTAGGTCTTGCCCTTGGATACTTCGCATTCGTTGTATTGCGTAAACAACAACTCGAAAAAGAACGCTCTTCAATTATTGAAGAATCAAAACTACAAGGCGAAAACCTTAAAAAAGACCGTATCCTCGAAGCCAAAGAAAAATATATGCAGCTTCGCTCAGAATACGAAAAAGAAGTAAATCGCCGTAATCAGGAAATCAACAACTCAGAAAATCGCCTTAAACAAAAAGAACAATCGCTAGACGATAAACTCAAAAGCGCGAAACAAAGAGAAGAAGAAGCACAAAAAACACGTGAACGCCTCGATCAACAAATCGAAGCCTACAAAAACAAAGAAAAAGAAATTACCCAATTGCGCGATCAACAATTGCAACAATTGGAAAAAGTAGCTGGCCTCTCCGCCGATGAAGCCAAAAACCAAATGTTTGAAGCCATTAAGGCTAAATCACATACCGAAGGTCTTACCATCGCCAAAAATATCGTTGAAGAAGCAAAATTGAGCGCAACCCGCGAAGCAAAACGTATCGTGCTCCAAACCATTCAACGTACCGCCGCTGAAACCGCTATCGATAACACCGTTACCTCTTTCCCATTGGAAAATGATGACGTGAAAGGTAGAATCATCGGCCGTGAAGGTAGAAATATCAAAGCTTTTGAAGCCGCTACCGGTGTGGAAATCCTTATCGATGATACCCCAGAAACTATCGTGCTTTCTTGCTACGACCCAATCCGCCGTGAAATCGCCAGAGTATCTCTCGAACGCCTTATCCGCGACGGTCGTATCCACCCAGCTCGTATCGAAGAAGTAGTAGAAAAAACCCGCAAACAAATTGAAGAAGAAGTAGTAGAATGGGGCGAAAGAACCGTAGTTGATCTAGGTATCACAGGCCTTCACCCAGAACTAATCCGCTACGTAGGAAGAATGCGTTTCCGCTCTTCCTATGGTCAAAACCTTCTTAAACACTCACGTGAAGTTGCTCGCCTTTGCGCTACCATGGCAGCAGAAATGGGCCTAAACGTGAAACTAGCTAAACGCGCTGGTTTGCTGCACGATATTGGAAAATGTCCTGATAACGACGAAGAAACGCCACACGCATTGCTCGGTATGAAACTTTGCGAAAAGTTTGGTGAACACCCAGAAGTAATCAACGCAGTGGGTGCCCACCACGATGAAATCGAAATGACATCGTTGCTTTCTCCCATTATCCAAGCTTGCGATGCGATCTCTGGTTCTAGACCCGGTGCACGTAGAGGCGACGACCAATATGTGGAGCGTATCAAGGAAATGGAAACCATGGCACTTTCATACCCCGGCGTGGAAAAAGCCTATGCCATCCAAGCAGGTAGAGAATTGCGTATCATCATGGGAGCTGAAAAAACTTCAGACGACCAAGCCGATGTTCTTGCATTCGAATTATCGAACCGCATCATGACAGAAATGCGCTATCCCGGTCAGGTGAAAATCACCGTTATCCGCGAGAAACGTAGCGTTGGCGTTGCCAAATAACCAATCTTAATCTCCAAAAACATGTATCTTACACTGGATTTTGGAAATACCCAAGCCAAGTTCGCCTTGTTCTCTGAACAGGGCGAACTTGTTGATAATGGCCTCTTCCAAGATGCCTCATTGTTTCAACACCTCCCCATTCAGCAAGCTATCTTTGCTACCGTAAGAAAAGAAATTCCTTTCCTTACTAACCTGCCCTGCCCCATTCACCTCTTCAACACCTCCATGAAACTTCCCCTGTCTATCCAATATCAAACACCCCATACCCTGGGCCCCGATAGGCTAGCAGCAACCTTGGGAGCACAAAAATTATCGCCAGAAAATACACCCATTCTCACCATCGATGCCGGCACCTGTATCACCTACGATTGGCTCACGCCATCCAATGAATACCTCGGTGGCGCCATTTCACCCGGCATGCACATGCGCTACATCGCCCTGCATCAGCAAACTGGGAAATTGCCGCTGGTATCGCATGAATCCTTCCAAAATCCATTCGGAACTTCAACTATCGAATCCATTTTATGCGGCGTACAACAAGGAATCATCGGCGAAATCAACCATCAAATCGCTCTGTTTAACGAAAAATATCCACAAGCACGCGTTTACATCACCGGTGGCGATGCCTTGTTCTTGTCAGAACACATCAAATCCGAGATATTTGTAGAACCGTTGCTCATACACCACGGCCTGTTTCATGCCCTCCAATACAATGAAATTCAATAAACTCCGCTATATCACCCTAGCCTTCATAACGATATTCCTGCAACAACAGGCAGTATCGCAAACCTCAACAGGCCAAAATCAAACCCTTTCGCCCTACTCCAACTTCGGAATCGGCGAATGGGAAGGATCCAATTACCTGCAAAATGGCTATAATTTCCATACCCGCAGCGGCGCTTATACCTATTCATCGGTAAACCCCGCCACACTTGGAAATCTTTATTATACTACCCTTGATTTTGGCGCCAATTTCAAAACCGGCCTCATCTCCTCTAATAACCAAACCCGCAGCTTCAATGGTGGCGGAATGAGTTACGTTTCTCTTGCTTTTCGTACTTGGAACTACTACAAACGTTCTGTTTCCAAAGATTCTCTTACCAAGGTAAAAACCTATAAATCAACCCGTTTTGGTACCAATTCTGCCATCGTTCTAAAACCCCTTACAACCATGGGTTACCAATATGGCACCAATACCACAACCCCACTTCCCACCAAAACCACCCATAGCGGTACCGGTGGTGTAAACGTTTTGCAATCCATGCACGCATTGCGCCTAGGTAACGCCCTATCCCTTGGATATTCCGTGGGTTGGGTTTTCGGTAACCTCTCAAACCAATCCTTGTTATTCTTCCCCGATTCAGCATCCTATCGCTACGTGGAAGACTACCGCTCGGTTACCATCCGCGGAATGCAACAACAATTTGGATTCCTTACCAACTTCAAAATCGATACAACCTACCACTCCTTCGGCGCTTCCCTCCAAACCTATAACAGCTTGAGAGGTAACCAAGAAAGATTGCTTAGAACCATGAAAATTTCTGGTAGCTACCTCACTCCCACAGATACCATTATCTTTAACCAAGTTGCCAAACAATCCTTTAACCTGCCCATCTCATTCGGCGCCGGTTATACCTTCCGCTACAAATCTTCCTGGAGCTTGAGCCTCGATTACCGACAGCAAAATTGGTCGTCTAACTCTATCATGTTCTTCGACAACAACCGTACCTACGCCGATCGCAAAGAATACGCAGCCACTTTCATCCTGCATCCCATGGATAGCAAATTGCCTAACCGCAAAAGAATGCAATGGCCCGTGCGATTGGGTGTAAGCCAAGCCAATACCCAGTACAAATTCACTACTTCCAATACCAGCCTGGTAGAACAACGCGCTTTCGTGGGTTTTGGAATTCCATTCGTACGCCGCTACTTCGATGGTACCTCCATCGTATCCATGATGAACTTCCAAGTAGATTATATGCTGCGTTCGCCAAACCCCGCCAATACCAACCTCGCTACGGAAAAATTCATCAACTTCCGCATCGGTTTGCAATTGGGAGATATCTGGTTCCAACGCCGTAAATTTGATTAATAACCAATCTTCTCCATTCAAGCGTTTCAAACTTGAAATTATCATCTTTCCATAACGTCTTTTTTAGTTTTCTGGCGATAGTTTTCATCGCCCTAGCAGCAGGCAGCTGTACCGAAGCAGCAAAAAATTATAAACCCATTAAAAAAGATAGCCTTTCCCTCAACGAATACGCCGAAACCGTAACCATCGAATTTACCGATTCCGGTAAACTCCGTGCACGCATGTTCTCTCCCCTCCTCATCGCCTCAAAAAGCAATAGAAAACCCTTTGTGCTCATGAAAAAAGGATTGAAAGTAGACTTCTACGACAAAGAAGGTAAATTGGAATCCTACCTCACAGCTGAATACGGAATCTCGTATCCCAACGAGAAAAAAGTAAAAGTGCAACGCAACGTTGAAATCCTCAACATCAAAGGCGAAACCCTCAATACCGAAGAACTTATTTGGGACCAAGCCTCCGGCACCATCAGAACCGATAAATTTGTAAAAATCACCGGCACCGACCAAATAACCACTGGCACCGGCCTCATCTCCAATCAAACTTTTACCGATTGGGAAATCATTAACTATCAAGGAACTATCAATTTACCCCATGATCAAATACCACATCCTCGCCCTCTTATCCCTGGTCGCGGCCGCTATTAGTGGCGTAGAAGCTTACGTGCAATTCATGCATCCCCAAGGATCCAATACCCAAGGCTATTTGATGATTGGCGTAATGCTGCTTTCCGGATACATGTATATCCGTACCGCCAAAATCCGCCGCTCCTTCGTGAAAAAGAATTAATTCTGCTCTACGGTAGGTTCAACCCTTTCGTTGGCTTGGTCATATTCAATAGCCTCGTAGAATTGGTAAGCGATGTAACTTAAAATACCAACCAACATCACTACACGAATAACCAATCTCAAACGTCTGCCAGAACGAGAATATACTACCGTGGTTCTGCTTTTTTTTGCTCGCCTGCCACGAGATTTATGCCGCACACGTTCAACTTTCTCGTTAGCAAATTTCACATCTTCATGGGTGTTCCTATGATCACTCGTCGACATAACTAATTTGTTTACAATCGATACACAACATTACCCAATATTTTCGATAATTTATATTCTTTAATAGTATTTTCGCATCTCTATCATGAAAATTTCTGTAAACTGGTTAAAATCGCTCCTACTCCTCAACCACAGTGTTGAAGAAATCGAACACAAACTCTCTGTTTCCGGCTTGGAAGTAGAACATGTGGAAGATTGGTTTAGTGCCGGTTCCGGCTTACAAGGTTTCGTGATCGGCGAAGTGTTAACCTGCGCCAAACACCCCAATGCCGATAAACTTTCTGTTACAACCGTAAACATCGGCGAAGCAGAACCCAAACACATCGTTTGCGGTGCCCCCAACGTGGCCGCTGGTCAAAAAGTAATCGTTGCCACCGTTGGAACCACCATCCAAATGCCCGGTAAAGAAGCCTTTACCATCCAAAAAGCAAAAATTCGCGGCGAAGCCTCCGAAGGGATGATCTGCGCCGAAGATGAATGCGGATTGGGAAATTCTCACGATGGTATCCTGGTACTTCCAGCTACCGCAACCGTGGGTATGCCCGCTTCGCAATACTTTAATATCCAACAAGATACAACACTTGAAATCGGACTCACAGCCAACCGTGGCGATGCTTGCTCACACCTCGGCGTTGCTTCCGATGTAGCAGCCCTTTTCAATATTCCTTTCCAACGCTTTCCGCAAATCAACCTGCCGCAAGCGCCAATAACCAAAAAATCCATCCATATCGCAGATTCAAACCTTTGCGAACGCTATATGGCCGTTGAACTTAGCAACATCCAAGTTCAACCCTCACCTGAAACTATCCAATACCACCTCAAATCCATTGGCATCGAACCCAAAAACAATGTGGTGGATAGCTCCAATTATACCCTTCACCAAAACGGACACCCAAACCACATCTTCGATGCGGATACCATTCAAGGCAACATCCAAGTGCGCCTTGCCAACGAAGGTGAAACCCTTACTTTACTCGATGGTAAAACCATCAATTTGCACCCCAATGATATCGTAATCGCAGATGATCACGGAGCCATAGCCCTTGCCGGCGTTATGGGAGGACAAAAAACCGCAGTTACAGCCAATACCAAAAATGTGTTGATCGAAATTGCCCATTTCCACCCAACCCATATCCGCAAATCTGCCAAACGCCACCTCTACCATACCGATGCCTCCTTCCGCTTTGAAAGAGGAATCGATAAACACAATATCCCATATTCCGCCCTCACTTTAATCCAATTGTTAGAACAAAACGCGCAAGCCCAATTAACCGGCATGAGCGATAATTATCCTGTTCCACACACACCCAAAGTGTTGGTCATCGATTACCCCAAATTCATCCAGTTTACCGGCGCTGATGTGCCCAAAACCACAGCAGTACAAATCCTTAACAGCCTCGGATTCCAAACAGAATGGGATAATCAAAACGCTGATTTATTACAAGTTACCATCCCTTCTTGGAAGAACGATTGTGAAAAATCAGTAGACATCTACGAAGAAATCTTACGCATCCACGGATACGATCAAATCCCCATGAGCGGCAAAATGCAAGCCTCCTTGGGCGCCTTTGAAGGTATGGCGATGCGCAAAGTAGAAAATAAAATCAGGGAATTCTTGATCAGCAACGGCCTCAATGAAAGTGCTACAAATTCACTTCACCCAGCCGCTTGGTACCCCAACAACAACAACATCGTACAACTTACCAATCCGCTAAGTACGGATATGGACACCCTGCGTGCCAGCATCATTCCCGGATTGTTGCAGTCTGTTTCCCACAACATCAAGCGCCGTGCACAACGCGTTCAATTGTTTGAATTGGGTTCTGTTTATAGTTTAAATACCCCCGAAGTACAGAAAAACAAAGCCTTGATAAATGCCTCCATCCATACGCCAAGTTTCATCGAAACACCAACGCTGGCCATGGTTTTCTGGGGCGATCACCAAGCAGAAAGCTGGGAAAATCCCACCAAAACGGTTGGATATTACCACATCAAACAGATATTACAAGGTTTGCTCATTCGATTAGGTAGCAAATTGGATATCAATCAAATAGCCATCCAACAAGCACCCAAAAATTGGTTGAAAGCAGCAGAAATTGATACACCCGTTTTCTTCGTAGAAATTCCTTGGCGCACACTGCTCAACCAACAAGCACAAAACTTGAAGGTGCAATCGCCAAGTAAATTCCCAGCAGTAAGAAGAGATCTTTCCTTGGTGGTGAACCAAAATACCACCTACAAAGAGTTGCGCAGCATTGCCAACAAACTCAATCTGCCTTTCTTAACCGACATCCGCGCTTTCGACGTTTTCCAAGGCAAACCCCTAGAAGCCAGTCAAAAAGCCATCGCCCTTGCTTTTCACTTCTCTAACCCTCAAGCTACACTAGTAGATGAAGAAATCGAAGCTTCAATGAACAAACTCATTGCAGCCTACGAAGCAGCAGGTGCCAATATCCGTAAGTGATCCGTTTCTATAAATTCATATCTTTCTTCTTTTTCCCCGGCGCAGTAGCCGTTTTTGCCTACGCTTTCCTACTCAACCTTGCGAGCGAAATTCCCCATTATGCATTCCCATACAATGGTATGCACACAACCAACAACAGCACGGTAAACCACCATATCCTCCCATTCTTTCAACTCAACTCTCTCCTCCCCCTATTCTGCTACATCCTTCTTCCCATGGCCGTGGTATTTTACCTCAAATTCACCGGTAAAATTGATAGCATCCAACTCCCAAAAGCGGAAGACCGCAAAATTCCGCTCATGGCTTCGCTCTTCCTAGCGTTTTTTGTGGTACAATTCCATATATACTGCGTGTCCAACCCGGAATATGTTTGGCTCGGAAAATCGCTGCCGCATAAGCTTCACACAGAACTGGCACAAGAGCACATCAGAAAATGGCTTTCCACCCACATCGCCTGGGAACTCACCACCTTCTCCATCCTCATCTTCCTTACACTGTTCATTAACTTCCTGATTACCCTTTTCATGAACTTCAAAATCTCGATCCACCAATCTGCCGTCACAACTACCACTATCTTCTTGGTAGCCAGCCTGCAACGTATCCATCAATACGCCGCGCAATTCCCACAAAACACCGATCTACAACTTCCCAAATACCTCAACAGACCCTACCTTTTACTGGCGGCCATCAGTATAGCGCTGCTGCTCATTGTTGCCATGTATTTTTCCCGACTCAGGCTCAAAGCCCATACACCCAAAGAACTCAACGCCGCCATCATCCTTTCCTGCGTCATCAACATCCCCTGCGCACTCATTCTTGCCCTACTATATCCTCATTAAATGCCCAGAAAATTCCAATTTTCTCGCAAAAACATTAATTTCGGTAAGTCAAGAATTCCCCCCCCAATGAAATTATCCCTAAAACATATCAAAGTCATTTACATCGCCCTGTTTTCCGTTCTCATCCTATCCCTACAAATTGGAATAAAATGGTTTGCGCTTAACCTCGATACCACCGCCTATGCGCATATTGCCAACCAAGTTGCACAAGGAAATTTTCACGCTCTCCTCAACCTCACCTGGTCGCCCTTGCCTCCACTCATCGCCTCAATGTTTATCAAATTCGGTATTCATCCCATTGTCGCTTTCCATATTACGAATTCCTTCGCTTTAATCGCATTGATTTCCTTATATGCTCAAGCCTTAACCAAAGATAACTTGCTGTCATACATTGTTTTGGGATTCCTAACCATTACCATCGGCCCCGGATTCTCAGACGCAATCTTCCTCTTCTTTTTTATTTTCATTTTCAAAGAATTAAACCAAGCAAAAACCTCAATAAATCACTTCATAAAACTCGCCCTGCTCTCTATCCCCTTTGGTTTTGCAAGATCCATGGGTTTTTATGTCATGATCTTTGCCCTGTTGCTCTATATAGCCTTATATCTTTACGAAAAAAACTTCAAAATCGCCCGAAATTATGCAGGCATATTACTATTAAATATAATCGTCATTTCCTTGTGGAGTATGGCGATAGGAAAAGAACATAACATACCGCCCACGCTCAACAAAACCGGCGCTTTTAATCTTACACTACTTCAGGATCGTATCAACAATACCATCCCAACAAACGTGGATGATAAAGCGAAAATTACCATCGATAACTTCCATAGCTATATCCATTACAACCCCAAACAACAATTTATTCCCAACAACCGCAAAACCCACCAATGGCGCTGGCTAGATATCGCATCCTATACAGGAACTCCCGAAATTCCCAAATTCCCAGAGTACTGGAACACATCTAGCATCAAATTTATCATCAAATATTACTTCTCTAATGTTTACGTTTTTATCAAAGATTATACATTTACCTGCTTCATTTTCTTCCTCCTGTTCTTCAGCAACCTGAAAAATATCCGCGTGCTTATTCCCCTTTCCATCCTGCTTTTTTATATCAATCTCTTCTTTATTACCCACCTTGAAGATCGCTATATCTTGCCCTGCATTATCTTGCTAGTAACCCTAGTTATTGAAAATAAAAACAACATACATTTCAACTTCTTAAAAAGTTCCCAAATCCCATTAGTTATCTTGTTGTCGCTTTCTACCCATACCATGAGAAACTTGCTCCACGCAAGTAACGCAAGTAAAACCATCTTTCAACGCACCCCCAGATTCTATACACAAAAATTCGATAAACCTATGTCATTCATCGCCTTCAGTAATGTAGAGTCAGCCACTTTGGTAATCCAAAATCCCAAATTGATTTTTAAAGGCTATTTATATCCGCATGAATTACATTCAGTAAAAGATTCTACATTGTATTTCATGGAACGAATAGGTGAAAAAGCCGTTTTTACCCCAATCAAAGATTACCAATACTCATATCCAAAAAAGTAATTTTCTACCTAATTTTCTTTTCGTAAATAGCGATGCGTCCAAAATGCTTCAGGATACGATAATCCTTTTTTACTCTTTTGGAAAAGGCTGGTATCAAACCTAAATCAACGATATTTTCCGTATCAATTATATATAAAGGACCTCTGCCATTCATCCCCATCTTATTCCCCCATATATCTTCCTCAAAATACTTTATCTCTTTTTTCCATAATTCCGGAGAATAACGCCACATTTTTTCCCATAAAAGTATATTAGGACATCGGAAAATTTGGCGATATTTTGGATACAAATCATGTTGCAATATTGCAGCAAGTGGGTTGCCCAAAAATAAAACTGGCACCGTATTCACTTGGCCTGCTAATTGCACTCCCAAATTTAAATTACGCATATAATCAACCGCAGAATCCACTTCAGGATTTCGAGTTATACTCGTTTGTATTTCAAAAAACGCAAACCCTTTTCCACTAACCATAGCCTTAACACCATTGGCAATGTTAAATACCCCTACATAACATACCAAAACACCCCAAAACCAAAACATTTTTCGCGATTTCAAAAACCGAATGCAATAAAAAATAGCCAATGCAAACCAAATCAATAATAATTGATGGTAATGTATAAAATTATTTCTGGGAATAACTATAGATACAATTCCTGTAATCAGTGCCAAAAAAACCACAATTTCATTCCCAATCTTAATGCCAACCTTGCCATTTATCACTTCCAAAAAATGATTCCCTTGTTGTTTGAAATATCCCATGATTTGACGGATATTAACAAATCCAAACCATATGAAAAACAACCAAATTGAAAAAAATAAAAACAACTGTGATTTGGCTACGCCTAATATTGCTCTAACTATCCCAACCTCAGAAAACAACTTTGTATAAAAGATATTCTTATGCCAATAATAAAACACAAAAGCATCCCACCAATCACGAGAATTAAAATAAACCAATAATACAAGTGGCACCAATACAGTTGTTAATAACCTAATCCACCAACGATTCCCAAGCCCAACAACGCGATCACCAAACAAAATCTCAATCAACCTCAGCATCCAAAACAAACCAGCAAACAATATCATTTGCATCTTCACAATTGGCAAAATCACCAACAACAATCCAATGATTATATCCCCAATCCAGTTCTCCTTCTGAGTAAATGCCCAAAAACTAAGCGACATAAAAAACAACCCCAACCACTCAGTATTATAGGTCTGAAATGCCGTTTGACTATTCATCCATAATCCCGTAAACAATACCCAAATCAACCAACGCTCTTCTTTTTTAACAGAAAAACTCAACATTACCATTGAACCCAAATATCCAACGATAAAACCCCATATCCTCAAACCAAAATAATCAAATTCCAAACCCATGAATCGCATGAGCCCCAATATCCAAATACTAATAAATCCAGTTGTATTAGCCTCAAAATCAACCCCAGGAACACCACAATAACCCAATCGCAAAACATTGGTCCAAATCAATTCATCAAACTCAATCATACCCATTTGCCAAATTTGCCAACGGCTAATAATTACAGCTATAATTAAGCCAAAAGCGACAAAAAACAAACGCGTACTACTGTTCAGTTTGGTAAAAATCATCCAATAAATTTAATTTTATCTCGCAAAATAAACACAAAATACTATAGACAAAAATCTACTATATCCGCTTCAATATTGGCACCATGCCTCCCAATTGCCTATAAAAGTTCTTGCCGTGTTCGTACATTTTAAAGGTGCTTAAACTAGGACTCCCGCCATGCCTATCCCTAAAAACAATCATTACATGCTTCATGCCCACTCGCTTATGATATAAAGCCAATAACACATTAACCAAAAAGAAATCATCTGTGCAAATAGGTAAAAATGCCCCCAAGGTCTTTGTTTTAAACACGCGATAAGGAACATTGGGATCCCATAACCACAAACCAATTCTCATAAATGCAACCACACTTAATACCCGTGAAACCATAAAACGTAAAAAACCATCCTTACGGTAATACCTGAATCCATAAACTACCGAATTTCCTTGCTTCAATAATTGCAAAAACTCAACGAAATACTTGGGATCACACTGTCCGTCACTATCCAACTGCATTGTATAATCATACCCACAATCAAAACTATAACGATAACCTTGCAAACATGTATTTCCATGCCCCGAATTGGACTTGTCAATTACTTTAATCCATTGAGGATATGCTATTTCCAAACGTTTTATTATCTCTATCGTATTGTCCTTGCTGCCATCATTCATCATCAAAAGATGAATCTGACCAAAAAAATCTTGTGATTCAAAAGCACCTTTCCACTCCAAAAACGTTTTCTCAATTGATTCCGATTCATTGTAAATCGGCATCACAACACACAAACTGGGCAAAATATTCTCTGAACTTGATGTTCTCATTCGTTGTGTAATATTAATGCAAACTTTCCATAAATGCCCATAATCCATTCACCAAAAATCCTATAATGATATTTTAGTAGTCCCCAAATTCCTTATTTTTGCTACTTATGGAACTAACCAGCGTTTTGTACCAAAAAAATGGAGCCGTTGCCACCATTACCTTAAACCGCCCCGACGTTTTCAATGCCTTCGATGAAACCCAAAGCTACGACCTTCAAGCTGCACTCAAAGAAGCACGCAAAGACAACGAGGTGCGCGTGGTAGTGCTCACCGGTGCCGGTAAAGCATTCTGCTCCGGACAAGACCTAAAAGCCATCGCAGGTTCCAAAAATCGCTCACTCAGCGATTCCCTGTACAAACGCTATAACCCCATCATCAAAGCCATGCGCGATATGCCCAAACCCATTATCGGTCGTATCAATGGCGTGGCCGCAGGTGCCGGCGCATCCCTTGCACTCGCTTGCGATTTTATCATAGCCGCTGAAAATGCCGCCTTCATAGAAGTGTTCGTAAACGTAGGCCTCGTGCCCGATTCCGGATCTTCCTACTTCTTGGCGAAATCCATTTCCCCAGCCCGTGCCTTCGAAATGGCTACCCAAGCTACCAAAATATCCGCCCAACAAGCACAAGAATGGGGCCTCATCAACCGCGTGGTTTCAACAGAAAACCTCGATGAAGAAGTTCAAAAACATGCAGAATACTACGCCGCAGCACCAACATTGGCAGTGGGCATGATCAAAAAAATGCTTAACAAAGCAACCTCAGCCGACCTCGACGCTATGCTACAAATTGAAGCCTGGTACCAAGAAATTGCCGGCCGTTCCAACGATTACCGCGAAGGTGTTACCGCCTTCAACGAAAAACGCAAACCCGAATTCAAAGGCAACTAATTTGGCAAACGCTCACCAAAATCCAAACTCCCATCCAACAACCATGAAACTGCTGCGCAACTTCATACTCCTAACCTCCTTCCTTTCACTCTCTACCCTCTCCGCTCAAACCCAAGAACACTTCGAACCCTGTGGATTCGATCGCGTTATCGATCAAATTGAAGCGCAATACCCAGGCTATAAAAAACACTTCGATGAATTATCTGCCAGCCAGTTTCAACCTGCCCAACAACCCAATGTTACCCCACGCAAAAAAATCATAACCGATACCACCTACTATCTCGATACCACCTATACTGTGCCCGTGGTATTCCACGTGCTCTACTCCAATGCCACCGAAAATGTGCACGATTCCCTGCTCATCAACCAAATCGAAGCCCTAAACCGCGATTTTAACCGCACCAATAAAGATACAACCAACACCCGTAACGTGTTTAAACCCATTGTGGGATCGGCAAAAATCCATTTCGTGCTCGCTTCAGAAGATCCCAATGGCCTGCCAACGACCGGCATCATACACAAACCCACAACTATTACCCAATGGGGTACTTCCAACTTCAGCATCACTGACTACATGAAATTCAACTCAAGTGGCGGCGATGACGCCTGGGATGCCAAAAAATACCTCAATATATGGGTATGCGATCTTTCCTATAACAACACAGACGCCCTCCTCGGATACGCCTACCCGCCACTCAATCACCCCAATTGGACGTCCAGCAATACCGCCGGAGATCCCTTACAAGGCGTGGTAATTCACTATAAAGTAATCGGGCAAAATAACCCGCGCGCTACCGGTACCATCGCTGGCGCCAATAAAGGGCGATGTACCGTACACGAAGTAGGACACTACTTTGGATTACGGCATATTTGGGGCGATGCCTCCAGCTGCCTCAATAACGATTACATAAAAGATACGCCCGGACAAACTGCCCGCTCCAACTTCAACTGCAACCTCTTCGTTAATACTTGCAACGATATACCTAAAGACATGCCCGATATGGTAGAAAATTATATGGACTACTCTTCAGAAGCTTGCCAAAACTCATTTACCAACGGACAAATCCGCGTGATGCGCAATGCCATCAAAGTGTTCCGCAAATCACTGCCCATCCAAATGAAAATCGATACCGCCATGCGTATCTTCGATACCATTGTGTACAACGATGTGTTGGTTTACACCAACCCAGATAACAGAAATATCGTGGTAGAACTTAACAACGAAACCCTAAAAGACCAAGTGTCTGTAACTTTGTATAACAGTATCGGACAAATTATCTCCCCCGAAATCTCCCTCACCACCAACGAAACCCGCTTCAAATCTGATCGCTTAAGCACCGGCGTTTACGTTGCCGTTATCAAACAAAACAGCACCAATCGCGTCATCAAAAAACAAAAACTCCTGCTTTTTTAATTATTGCGATAATAATCTTCCTTAGCTTTCAGAGTAACACTTCCCCTCAGCAACAAACCACTCCACAATTCTCTCCGCGGCCTTTCCATCCCACATCGGTGGAATGCTACCCAGCTTCCAATTCCCCGCCAACAACTTCTCCAAATACTCCTGCAATACCTTAGGATCCGTGCCAATCAACTCGTTCGTACCCATCGTGCAAGTCTCCGGCCGCTCCGTACTCGTTCTCAATGTAATACAAGGAACACCCATCACCGTGGTCTCCTCCGTAATCCCCCCACTATCCGTTACCACGCCCAAAGCGTGCTTCACCAAATAATTAAATTCCAAATACCCCATAGGATCTACCAACACAATGTTTCGGGGCGATAATCCAAACTTCTCCATATTCCCCCGTGTTCTCGGATGAACCGGAAAAATCACCTTCATCCCCTGCAAACCCATGTCCAATGCCTCAAACAACAAACCCAACTGTTCCGAATGATCCACATTGCTAGGCCTGTGCAATGTCACCACCACATATTTACCCTTTTCCAATCCTTCCTCATCCCAAAACACAGGCTTTCCAAACTTTCCCTCATTAGCCAATAAAGTGTCAATCATGGTATTCCCTACAAAAACGATCTGATCCTCTTTCATCCCCACAGCCCGTAATGAAGAATTGGCCGTTTCCGATGTAGTGAAAAACACATCCGAAATACTGTCAGTAACAATCCTATTAATCTCCTCCGGCATTCCCATATCCCCACTCCTTATCCCGCCTTCCACATGCGCTACCTTTATCCCCAACTTCTTGGCCACTAATGTGCAAGCCATTGTGCTGGTAACGTCACCAACCACCAAAACCCAATCACAAGGCTGGTCCATCAAATACTTCTCAAATGCCACCATAATGGCCGCCGTCTGCTCCGCCTGAGTCCCACCACCACACTGCAAATTCACCTCCGGCTCCGGAATCCCCAACTGCTCAAAAAAACTACCACTCATCTTTTGGTCGTAGTGCTGACCCGTATGCACCAAGGTAAAGTCCAAATCCTTCGAACCCCCAACCTTAGCCGCCTCCAACACCTTTATGATAGGCGCAATCTTCATAAAATTAGGTCTGGCACCCGCCACCAATACGATTTTCATATATTAAATTGACATTTATATTTTATCCAACTCTGCATATACCGAATTCTCACTCTTGTATTCAGGTACCAAACGCTTCAAACGCTTCACTAACTCCACATCACTCACATTCCCACTCACAATATCACACATCTCACGTATCAAAGTACACTCTGTCTCCTCATCTACCGCCCTCACCTTTGCAACCAAAATCTTAGGATGCGGCGTTTCCAGCGTGTTCTCTTTGTCACTCAATAACTCCTCATACAACTTCTCTCCAGGTCGCAACCCAGTCTCCAAAATCTCAATATCCTTTCCTGGTATCAACCCACTCAACTTAATCATCTTCTCAGCCAAATCATAAATCCGTACCGGCTCTCCCATATCAAACACAAAAATCTCACCTCCATTACCCATCGTAGCTGCTTGAAACACGAGTTGACAAGCCTCAGGAATTGTCATGAAATACCTTACCACATCCTTATGTGTTACAGTTAACGACTCCCTATTCTCCAGCTGCCTCCTAAACAACGGAATCACAGAACCATTAGATCCCAATACATTCCCAAAACGCGTAGTGATAAACTTCGTCTTGCCCTTAGAAGCCATCATTTGCACCATCATCTCTGCACCTCGCTTCGTAGCCCCCATTACATTCGTAGGGTTCACCGCCTTATCCGTAGACACAAACACAAACTTCTCCACCCCATGCGCCACCGCCAACTTCGCTACCGTTAACGTACCACACATATTCACCCTCACCGCCTCTTTGGGATTCGCCTCCATCATTGGAACATGCTTGTATGCCGCAGCATGAAACACATTTTCAGGCTGATAAGTCCTAAAAATCTCCTCCATCCGGTTCTCCTGCGTAACATCCCCAATCACAAACTTCACATTGTTCATGTAATTCAAATGCTTCTTCAACTCCAACTCCATATCGTGCATGGGTGTTTCAGAAGCATCCACCATCACCAATAATTTAGGGCGATAATACACAATCTGCCTACATAACTCCGATCCAATTGATCCCGCAGCACCCGTTACCATAACTACCTTGCCTTTAATGAAATTCATTAAACCTTCATTTTCTAAATTAATTTCCGCCCTATTTAATAAATCTTCAATCTTCACCTTTTTTAACTGATCTCGTGACAAATTACCACCAATCCATTCCTGTATTTTTGGAACTCTTTTAAAAACCAATCTGAAACCCAAACAAATCTCTGCAATTTGTGAAAATCTTTCTCCTATTATACTTTGAATGCTCCAAATTACCTCTTCCACATTATGATCATCAATAAACTCAGCCTTAAATGCCTTCTCCGGCGACAAAACTGGTATCCCGTCTATACTTTTTCCTTGTAATTTTTCATTATCATCAACATAAGCCACCACTTCCCTAAAACTCAAAGTATCCTGCTTAATCGCATTCCTAACAGTAATTCCTGTTACCCCAGCACCATAGATTAAAATACCTTTGGTTCGTTTATATCGCTGACCCTTAGCATAACGTGAATAAACCAACCTTACTAACAACCGCATGCCCATCGACATTAAAAAGAAGTTTATCCCATGCTGAATAATCAATGCCACTGTCAATTGCTGCCTGTAATTCTCCTCCCCAAATGCCGTCCAATGCGAAATCAAGTACATCAATCCCGATGCCAACAGACTGGCATAAAACAAACGCAACAAATCTTTTATACCTGTATATCGGAATGCACCAATATAAGTTTTAAAAATAAAAAACGAACCAATATAGGTGATTAATACCAACAACACCTCATATAAGGTGTCAATGGAAAAAGTTATACTAAAATTAAAGTTGTAACGAAGAAATAAGGCGATAAAATAAGTAATCAATGCAGTAATTAAATCCACCAAAATCACACCCCATAAGGGCATATGCCTTGATTTAAAGTACTCCTTCAACTGCTTTTCCCAATATAATTCTCGCTTCGTTACCATGCTGTAATTGAATTTGTAGAATTCGCCCTACAATACCAATGCCAAAATTACAAACAAGCTCCCCCAAATCCACCTTTTTTTTAGCAAACCCACCATGCTTTAAGTGAATTGCAAGTGTACTTCTAAATATATCCCTTCCCAAAATTCAATTATAAAGTGCCAAACTCGGTAATAAAGTGCCGCCAAACTCGGTAATAAAAACGTGCCAAACTCGGTAATTTTTTATATATTTGAAACATATTAGACGGTTTATCATGCAGAAAAACAAATACTTAAATCGAATTGCAGATATCGAATTGCAAGAAGCGCTAAAAACCAGTGGTGCAGTGCTAATTGAAGGTCCCAAATGGTGTGGTAAAACAAGTACTGCGAGACAAACCGCTAAATCTGTAATTTATATTCAAGATCCAGATCAGTCGCAAACCTATCTAGCAGTGGCCGATACCAAACCTTCACTATTGCTTCAAGGTGATACGCCAAGGCTTATTGATGAATGGCAAGTAATTCCCATTTTATGGGATACAGTACGACATGAAGTTGACAAAAGAAGTTTAACAGGTCAGTTTGTTTTAACGGGTTCTGCATCCCCTTCTGATAACAAAACCGCACATACTGGAACTGGCAGAATTTCCAGACTTAAAATGAGAACGATGAGCCTATACGAATCTAAAGAGTCAAATGGAAATATTTCACTCGAAAATCTCTTCTTAAACAACCTTCCACAAGATACATTTTTTCCGTCAGAACTAACCATTGAACAAATTGCATTTGCTATCTGCAGAGGTGGTTGGCCAGCGAGTCTTTCAGCTGCTCCTAAAAATGCACTCAAAATGTCAATAGACTATGTTGAGTCAGTAATCAATCAAGATATATCTACTGTTGATGGAGTATCAAAGAGCCCAGAAAGAGTGCGACTTCTGCTTCGTTCTCTCGCGCGAAATGTCTCAACCATGGCAAACTATCAAACCATTAAAAATGATATTGAATCCAATGACTCACAATTCTCAGAAAAAACATTAAGCAATTACCACCAAGCACTTAAAAGAATTTTTGTGGTGGAAGACCTTGCCGCATGGCAACCTTCCCTTCGTTCCAAAACCGCAATCCGTACATCCGATAAACGACATTTTGTTGATCCATCAATTGCCACAGCGGTACTGCGAACCAATCCTCAACAATTGTTGAATGATTTCAATTTGTTTGGACTATTATTCGAATCAATGTGCACGCGTGACTTAAGAATATATGCACAAGCAAATGATGGCGATATTTTACATTATAGAGATAAATCTGGTCTTGAAGCGGATTTAATTATCCGCCTAAGAAATGGCGATTGGGCAGCTGTAGAAGTGAAGTTAGGACAAAAAGAAATAGAATTAGCAGCAAAGAATTTATTAAAATTAAAAACCAAAATCAATACTGAAAAAATGAAAGAACCAAAATTCTTAATGGTTTTAACTGGCGGAATCAGTGCTTACCAAAGAAATGATAGTGTTTGGGTAATACCCATCGGTTGCCTAAAACCATAACCCACCATGCTTTAAGTCAATAAAACCCTTAGAAATGAAAAAAAGGCCCCTTGCGAGGCCTTTTCAAACAATCAAAATTCAATAATAAGTTACACGGCGTAGGTTTCCTTAAACCAATCATACGTAATCTTTATCCCATCCCGCAATCGGAATTGGGGATCATAACCAAACAAAGCCTTGGCCTTCTCAATCGACGCCAAACTGTGCGGTATATCTCCCGCCCGCGGTGCTCCAAATTCGGGTTTCAAATCCGTTCCCGCCGCCGCCGCAACGGCATCCCACAGTTCCAACAAATTAGTTCTATCTCCCACTGCAATATTCACCACCTCATGTTTCTCCAATCCCTCCGTTCCCAACATGGCCTTGATATTGGCCTGCAGGGCATTCTCAACAAAAGTAAAATCCCTGGAATTGCTTCCATCTCCATTAATTCTCGGCGATTTCCCCTCCATAGCCGCTTTCATAAACAAAGGAATTACCGCCGCATATGGGTTGTTGGGATTTTGCTTAGGACCAAAAATATTAAAATAACGCAAGCCAATGGTATGCAAGCCATACACCCTACTAAAAACATCTCCGTACAATTCATTCACCCATTTGGTAACGGCATAGGGCGATAAAGGTTTTCCTTCATTCCCTTCTACTTTGGGCAGCTCCTTGCTATCCCCAAAACTAGAAGAACTGGCAGCATACACCATCCGCTTCAATGTGGCAGATTCTTTGGCCGCCACCAACATATTCAAATGGCCGCCAATATTCACATCATTTGAAGTTATCGGATCTTCCACAGAACGCGGAACCGATCCTAACGCCGCTTGGTGACTGATATAATCCATACCCTCAACAGCCTTTTTACAGGTTTCCAAATCACGGATATCCCCTTCAATAAATTCAAAATTGGGTAATCCCACAAAAGGCTCAATATTGGAATAATAGCCATTGGATAAATTATCCAACACACGCACATGCTGCGCACCATACTTCAACAACAATTCAACCAAATTGGAACCTATAAAACCAGCACCGCCTGTTACAAGAAACTTTTTCCCCGCTATCGCCTTTACAATTTCATTCATTTATTAAATACTTTATCCAATACGCTGAAAATACGCTGAAACTCTTCCTCTGTCAAATTACTTCCACTGGGCAAGCACAATCCATTTTCAAACAAACCCTCACATATCCCTGAACCATAAAATCTACTTCCTTCAAATACAGGTTGCAAATGCATGGGTTTCCACAAAGGCCTACACTCAATATTCTCTTTCTCCATCTCCAAACGAACAAATTCCCTATCAATACCACCTGTTAACTGGGGATCAATTAATACCGCCGTGAGCCAAAAATTAGAAAAATAATCTGCATTGGGTTCTGATTGCAAGGTAACACCCGAAATTTCTTTGAAATAATCTCGATAACGCTGATTGTTGGTTCTTCGTTGAGCCACGCGTTCATCCAACACCTCCATCTGCCCTCTTCCAATACCCGCTACGATATTGCTCATGCGATAATTATAACCAATCTGTGAATGCTGATAATGGGGTGCATTATCCCTGGCCTGAGTACTCAAAAACCTTGCTTTTTCTACATAAGCATTGTTGGATGATACCAAAGCACCGCCACCTGAGGTCGTGATAATCTTATTGCCATTAAAACTCAAGGCCGACATAATACCAAAGGTCCCACAGCGTTTCCCTTGATACGAAGAACCCAATGCTTCTGCCGCATCTTCTAAAATGGGAATACCAGATTCCACAGCAATATTTTCCAATTCATCCATTTTCGCTGGCATTCCATAAAGGTGCACAGGCATGATGGCACGAATATATCCTTTTCCTGATTGGGGTTCAATTTTACCAACAATTCCATAACCTTCGGCCAACAATGTATCGATACCTTTTCTTAAGGCAACAGGATCTATATTCCAAGTATCAACCTCAGAATCCACAAAGGCGATTGAAGCACCTTGATAAACCACAGGATTGGTAGTACCACAAAAAGTAAAACTCTGCACCAAAACAATATCATTTGAACTCGTACCCAACATGATAAGGGCTAAGTGTAATGCCGATGTCCCTGAAGTAAGCGCAGCGGTATAGAAATCGATTTCACTGTTATGCTTAACATATTCAGACAAATCATTTTCAAAACCCGTTACATTCGGTCCCAACGGCGCTACCCAATTGGTATCAAACGCCTCGGTCACATATTTCCGTTCCCCACCACCCATGTGTGGAGATGAAAGCCAAATTTTAATATTCTCCATGTTTACTTTCGTTAATCTTTTTTGCAGGAACACCAACAACAACATTATAATCTTCTACATCTCTATTAACCACCGAACCAGCTCCAATTGTACACCACTTGCCAATTTTAATTCCCGGCAATACAACTGCCCCAGCTCCAATCCATGATCCTAAACCAATCTTTACACCTCCAGTAATTGTAGCATTAGGTGAAATATGCACAAAATCATCTATAAAACAGTCATGATCAATGCAAGAACCAGTATTAACAATTACATGTTTACCTAATTGACTATTAATTTGAATAGTTGAATTTTGCATAATTACCGTGCCATGTTCTATTTTAACATATTTGTTAATGTATGCCGACGAATGAATTACGGTACTATAATTAGCAATGTTATATTTATTAGCAATATTATATCGAAATATATTATTTCCAATACCCAAAATTATATTACCTTCAAAATTAAATTCATCCGGATGTATAATGGGAATATTTAAATATTCTGTTCTTGATTTATCATTATCAATAAATCCCAATATTTCATATTTACTGTCCTCTAAAACAGAGAAAACCACAGAACCATGACCTCCTGCTCCGTAAATATGAATTGTTTTATTAAATTCCATAATTATTTAATATATTCATTTACTTAAATTACGCAAGTAATAATTATATTCTTTTAAGATTTCATTCCAAACATAATTTTGATCATAACGACTTGTGATTAAGTGTCTAGAATTCGATGACAATTGAATTTTCAACTGATTATCTTCAAGTAATTTTAACATCGCTTTTTCTAAATTAATAATACTTTTTGGAGGAATTATTATACCATTTTGATAGTCAACAATAATTTCATTGCATCCATTAATATTTGTAACTATTGAAGGTAATCCCATTGCTCCTGCTTGCATAACAACATTTGGAAATCCTTCTCTATAACTAGGAAAAACCAAACAATCACTTATTGCAAAATACGGCCTAACATCATTTTGAAAACCTGCAAAAAGAATATTTGGATTATTGAAAATTTCATTTTTGGTAATTAATTCAAGTCCATCTAATTCATCTTCGAATTTTCCAACCAATAGAAGTTTAGCGTTTGTTCTTGCTTCACTAATTTTTGAAAAAACAGTTATCAGTTCATTGATCCCTTTATCTTTAACAAGTCTTCCAACAAAAACAAACACAAAATCTCCAGGGTTAATCATTAAATTATTCCTCAAATTTTCCCTCTGGTATTCACTTATTAATTCTATTTTGAAATAATCAGTATCTATTCCATTTGAAGAACCATTTGCTAAAACCTTTAATTTTTCTACTTTTACAAACCTCTTCTTTGCTATATAATCGTATAATCCCTTAGAATTCGGGTAAATCATCGTAGCAGATGAATATATAATTTTTTCTATGACTTCTAAAATAAACCTTTTAAAACCTATTTCCTCCATTAATGGCAAACCTGCAACAGTATGTAATCGAATTGGTACTCCTGCTAGCTTGGCGCCCAACATCCCAATAAGACCTGCTTTTGGTGTATGAGAATGAACAATATCTGGTCTAAACTTTTTACATAAAAAATAAAATCTGACTATTGAAATCATGTCCCTAATAGGAGAAATTAAACGAGTCATAACAATTGGTTTGGTTTTAACACCTTCGTCAACTGAAACAGCATCTAAGTAATTTCCAGGAGAACTAACCGCCAAAACTTCAAAACCGTTATTATTAATAAATTGCAATTGACCATGAAGCAACTTACTTAATGATATTGGAACAGTCGTTAATCTAATGATTCTGGGTTTTTTCATATCTAAATATTAAATTTTTTAATATCTCAAATGGAACATTCAATGGCTCGTCAACCCAATTGCCTTTTCGATCAAAATAACCACCACAATCCAATATTGCTGAATGTGAAAAACCATAACTTATTTCAATAATTACACCTTGCCCATTATTCCTGTTTACTACATAATCATAACCCATGCACAAAAACCCTAATTTATCAGAAGTTTCAAATGCAGAATTAATAATATCAGAAGTTATTTTGGATTTATCATAAAAAATATCACCGCTGCCAGAAGCACGAAATTCACCCTTTCTAATATTTCTACATACAAATGAAAGTTTATTTCCTACTACAACAATTTTCAAATCAAATCCATCATTAACTATAAAATCTTGCAAAAATAAATATCCTCTTTC
>JAGKXC010000213.1 GCA_021151535.1 Sphingobacteriia bacterium
CCAAGGGAACTTTTGAAAAAGACATTGTCTTCTTTTTTTATTAATGATCTTGATTGGTTGGAAAATATCAATTGTTGAATGCTAAACTTCACACAAAAAAACGGCGTAGAATTCTCTACGCCGTTTTTTTGTAGTTTCAGTTGCCGACAACCCCTACAACACAATTCCGATCTCGTTTAGGAGATGGTCTGCTTTGGAGATGTATTTCATTACAAATAATACGTAGCGGATGTCGCAACCGATTGAACGACTGTAGTTTTCATTCCATGCGTAATCATTAATCGTAGCAGTAAAGGAACGGTCGAAATTGATACCAATCAACTCGCCTTTATCGTTCATTACTGGTGAACCTGAGTTTCCGCCGGTTGTGTCGAGATTGTATAACAACGCAACAATAACTTTCCCGGTTACAGGATCCTTTAAAATAGGTGCCACATTCTCTACGCGGAGATTGTCTGCTACCACAACCGGCAATCGATAGTCTGGTCGGGTATTCGCCTTTTCGAAAATGCCATCCAAATACGTGTAAGGCATATGGATTTCGCCATCGTTGGGAGAATATCGCTTAATACTGCCATAGGTTAAACGCAAAGTAGAGTTGGCATCCGGAATGAACATCTTCGCCTTGTAATTGCTCTTTACTTCCAAATATTTAGGCATCAAAGATTTCAAAGTATCGTCGTATGCAGCCCATTTTGGGTTGATGGTGTTCGACCAATAATTCAAAACTCTGCCCCATTGATCCAATACGTCTTCCTTGCCAAATACATTTTTGGTTAAATATGCATTGGCTTGTTTGTAATTCATGTTCTTCACCTCAGTCATCGCCTTTTGTAAGCGCTTCATGTAATCGTCTAGAAAGGAAGAACTCTTCCAATCTTCGCCCGGTTTGTTTAATTGATAGCGCGATGTTGCCATCGCTGTTTTTGCCCATGACGCATCAAAAGCTGGTAATTTTTTATTCGCCAACAAATGTGGTGGAATAGGCACATGCTTATTCGAAGCCAACGTCGACGCCGAATTCGCCGCAGAAGCCGCCATAGTTTTACTTCCCTCTACCTGAGGCGCAAAATCACTTACCAAAGCCGTTAACAATCGCTCTTCATAATTCTTTACGAACGGACTTCCGCTCTGCTGTATCGCAAACAGATTCTTATTTAACGTATTCAAAATCTCCAACTGCTCATTTTGCAATTTGGCATCCGCTGGATTCTTCGCACCCGAAATCGCCCAATTCAATTTACATGCTTCAATGGCCATGGTTAATCTACTCAAATTGGATTGCTGCGTAGCATTCAACCAATAGCGAATTTCACTAATACCACGCTTTGCATTCCAAATTCTTTCAATCTCAGCAAATGTTTTCATGGCCTCCGCATCAACAGGGCTGCTCACACCTGGCTGAGGA
>JAGKXC010000015.1 GCA_021151535.1 Sphingobacteriia bacterium
AGTATAACTGCGGGTGGCGGTATTTTGCGTTGCTCCTTTTTGTAATGCTGATCCATCGCCCACATTCCATGTATAGAAATTGAAGTTGCTGGCGCTGCCCGAACCTTTTACGGTTGAGGTGCTTGCATAGCTAAATACGTTAGCCTTTAAACATTGTGAATCGTTGTTGATGGTAAAACTCGGAACGGCTTGCGGGTGAACAATCACCAACGCAGAGGTGGAGTCTTTACAACCGTAGTTGGTTTCTGTGGCTAGCGTTACAGTGTAGCTACCATCTGAAGTATAACTACGGGTGGCTGTATTTTGCGTTGCTCCTTTTTGTAATGCTGATCCATCGCCTACATTCCATGTATAGAAATTGAAGTTGCTGGCGCTGCCTGAGCCTTTTACTGTTGAGGTGCTCGCGTAGTTGAATACATTGGCCTTCAAACATTGTGAATCGTTGTTGATGGTGAAACTTGGTACGGCTTGCGGGTGAACAATCACCAACGCAGAGGTGGTGTCTTTACAGCCATCTTTGGTGGTGGTAGCTAACATCACCGTATAACTCCCTGCGGCGCTGTAGATACGATTTGCTGAATCCTTTGTGGCACCTTTCTGCGCCGCTGATCCATCGCCCACATTCCATGAGAAATAACTAAAATTGCTTATGGCTGTAGAACCGCCAAAAGTGGAGTTGCTCACAAATGTAAATGCATTACCCTTCAAGCACTGTGAGTCTTTATTTACTAAAATCCCCGCTACGGCCTGATCATAAATAAACACCGATTTTATTAACGTATCCTTACATCCCAAATCAGTAGTGGTTACCAGCGATGGATAATGCCTGCCAGTTAAGCCATAATGGGTAGTAGATGTTGATCCCGATTGATTGGTTTTGCTATCATCCAAATTCCAATCGTATTTGGAAATGCTGCCAGTAGCAACGGAACTTGTACTTGTAAATTCAATTTGATTATCCTTTAAACATTGGGTACTATCGTTTATAACAAACCCAATTGCGGTTTGTGGATGAATAACTACTGTTTTTGATAAGGTATCCTTACAACCAAAGTTAGTTTCTGTTATCAAAGTTGGGTTCCGTAACGCAGCAGTCTTATAAACGGTATTCGCATCAAAAGTTGTTCTAACAGAATCACTATCATCCAAATACCAAGAATGTTTAGCGATTTTACCCAAAGAAACTGTGCTATTATTGGTAAACGCAAATTGGTTTCCTTTCAAACATTGTGAATCATTATTTACTGTAAATTTCAATATTGATTGAGGTAAAACAGTTAGCGTTAAATCGGCAGTATCCAAACACCCAAATTCAGATTTAGAGATAAGAGAAACCACATAATTGGCGTGACTTGCGTAAGTATGATTTACCAATTTAGCAGTATCCACCGATGCATCGCCCAAATCCCAAGTTCTGCTTAACTTTCCATATCCAATTGTACTTGCATCGCTTAACTTAAATACGTTTGCCTTCAAACACTGAGAATCATTATTAACCGTAATATCGGCAGATGGTTGAGGACGTACAAATACATCGCGCAAAACTGTGTCTTTACAGCCAAAATTGGTTTCCGTAAACAACGAAACCGTGTATGTAGCCGAGGATGTATAATTATTGGTTACCGATACCCCATTTTGAAGCAATGATGTATCGCCCATATCCCAAGTGTACTTCGAAATCGAACCCGCACTCAGTAAGCTACTATCCGTAAATTTATATGAATTCCCCAACAAACACTGAGAAATGGCATTCACAGAAAAATTCGCCTGCGTTTGTGGATGAACCACCACCGCCGTTTCAGCCGTATCCTTACATCCAAAATTGGTTTCGGTAAACAACTTCACCTGATAACCCGCACTGGCCGCAGCATAAACATGCTTCGGAGCCACCAATGTAGATGTACTTCCATCACCTAATTTCCAAGAATTCTTGGCAATGCTGCCTGAGGAAATTGTGCTCGAATTGACAAACTCAAATTCGTTCCCCTTCAAACACAAAGAATCTTCAACCGCCGAAATGGCCAAATTGGCTTGGGGATGAATTACCACATCATGAGAAACCGTATCCTTACAGCCTTTGTTGGTCTTAACCATCAATTTCACATTGTAGGTTCCGGCCGCAGAATAAATCGCTGTGCCATGAACACTGTTATCCGTATTCCCATTTCCGTAATCCCAAGTCTGGGTGAAGGTGTAGGGCGATGACAGAGTAGTTATGTTACTGAAAGCCAACAGATTGGTCTTCAGACACTGAGAATCATTGTTTATAGTAAATTCTGGCGATGCATGTTTATCTACATTCAACCATTTTGATGTAGAATCTAAACAACCCGCTTCACTTTTTACTACCAATTTAACTTTAAAAGTACCTGCATTAGCGAATTGATAGCTACCATTTTTATTTGTATCAGTAGCATACCCCCCAAAATCCCATTTACTTGTGTATGAACCACTTCCAAGCAATGTTTTATTGGCAAAATCAAATCTGTTGGCTTTTAAACACTGAACAGAATCTGAAGTAAATACAAATCCCGCAATGGGCATAGGCCTTACGGAAGAAAATTGCACTGCACTATCCCAACATCCTTTATCAGACTTCACCATCAACACAACGCGATACAGTCCCGTATCGTCGAAAATGTGTTTCACATTTCTATTGGTAGCCAAATAGCCATCGCCAAAGTCCCATCTATAGGCGGAAACGGCTGGGGAACTGGTTGCGGTTGCATTGGTAAAACGAAATTCATTGTTTTTAACACATTGAATTGAATCGTTTTGGGTAAATTTCACTTTAGGGTTTTTGTAGACTTCCACCCAGTTCATTGCGGTATCTACACAACCTGAATCTGTTGTAACTGTTAGGAAAATACCAAAAACTCCTGAAGAAGAATAACTGATTATGGGTTTAGCTGAAGTGCTACTTTGAACACCATCGCCGTATTGGTAAAGGTAACTCAATGTTCCCGTGCTACTTGAAGATCCGTTTCCGATTGTAAATGAATTACCAATTAGGCACTGTTTTAACGTAGGATAAATCGAAAAATTTGCTGTAGGAACGGCATTGATGTAAACATGATACAAGTTAACGGAATCGCAGCCCATCACGGAGGAAAATGTATCGTAGTAATTTCCTGAAACTGTTACTTTTCTTCCACCGGGCAGGGTGTAACTTGTTCCACAAATACTCACATGTTTTTCAATTCCTTTTACTAGCGGTTGAATTAAACTTTTACCAGTTACCCAGTTGGATGTTGAACCCGACAAGGCAAAATTCTTCAAGAAGGCAGAATTCTTGTTACCACTTTTATCGTATAATTCCGTTTCAGCGGCATTGTTTGAACCCGCTTTTCCTTGATTAAACTTAAAATACGCCATCAATCCCAATTGGGTTGAACACAATTCTGTACCTTGATTTAGGGCGATATTTACGGAATCAAGAGTTGTATTCCAAATTCTCAATTCATCAATTGAACCTTGCCAATAAGAGCCAGAGGCATCAAATGAACCGATAGACAAATTTTTCCCAATGGCAGGATCATTACCTGAGCTAAGCGTTGCACTATCTACCTTTACTCCATTTACAAATCCATCATATTTTGTAGGAGAAATTGCAGCAACCAAATGTACCCAAGTTCCTGTGGGAATAATTGAATCAGCGCTTAAAAATGAATCGCCATTGAGATAGAAAACCAACTGACCGCGACTACTTACACCCATTGCCATACCCAAAGCATTGGACTCATCAGCCTTACTCACCACAAAAGCGTAGCCTTGTGAATGAATTCCGGTAGCAGAAGTTTGAGGTACTGGCAAGGACGGTAAATTAACCCAAGCTTCAATACTCAATTTACCAGTGATTCTATTGGCGCTATTATCTCCGCCATCTATGTAATCATCAACTCCATCAAAATCAACACTTTGTGCAAATGAAAATTGTGTGATAAATACCACACAAATCAGCGCCAGCACTCGGACAATTTTAGAAATGATATATTTTTTGGGTATGATTTTAATCATGTAACTATACACTTACAGTAAATAGCAAACTTCGTGAACTTTATCCATACTTTCAAGTGCAAAACACCAATAATTGAATAAGTTACATTTTTTTAATTTTGTCACAGTTCAACTTTTCAAAATCCTTATTCCCATTGAAATTCTAATCAGAAAAATTGGAAAATAATTCACTCAAAAAATCCAAAAAAATACTATGTTTGTTTGCTCAAATATGGAGAATACGAAAATCGCCGTTCCAACCCCCAAAATTGCTTTCCTTTTTTTAGGTTTGTTAACTGCTGGATTTTCATATGCTCAATCACCCAGTTTCCGACAGCAATTCACCCAACGCATTAACACCAATCCTGCGCTTTTGGGCATGGGTAATTATGAAGGAAAAGATTATGGAAGAGTGGGTGCAACGAGTAGAGCACAATGGCTTTCCCTCGAAGGTAGATTGTTTACTCAAGCACTTAGCTACGACGGAAAACTAAACAATACCAGAGCCAGTTTAGGCGGTTCGATAATCGCAACGGATTTGTATTCAGGCTCTGGAAACAACGCCAAATACTCTCATTTTATGGGAACTTTGGGCTATGCCTATACCCTTCCCACACGCAAATTCAACACCCAATTTGGAATTGCTCTACAATATTCCAATTACAGTTTTGGATCAGGGCGATACACCTGGAGCGATCAAGTTGACCCCAATTTTACTGGCTTTGTACTTCCCACACAAGAACCCATGGCAACCATCGTAAAAAATGCTTTCCATGTTTCTGCTGGTGCGTTGATGTATAATAAAAATTTCTTTTTTGGCGGTAGTGTTTACAACATTAACCAGCCCGACATCTCCATATACCCCGGAAACAACATGATTTTAAAAACCAAAATCAACATACAAGGGGGCGTTAATCTTTATAGCAAAATCCCTGGTTTAATTTTTACACCCCATCTATATTTGATGAAGCAAGGAACCACCTCTGCAGGCACAGTTGCTTTAAATGTAAAACTAGATAATTTACAGTTTGGTTTGGGCGTTCAAGGAAGTCAATTTTCTGATCCAATAAACAACACAAAAGCTTCAAATGTAGGCTTAACCAATTATGTTGGTTTCCATTATGGCAAGCTTAACTTGGGTTATAGCATCGATTGGAATCTCACCTATGGCAACGGACAATTGCCAATTACTCATGAAATTTCATTGGGAATCCTAACCCACCAAACTACTGCAAAATCACAATTGCATCGAGTACGACTTCCCGAATTCTAATAATTTTTACAATCAGTTTTTGTGCGATTAAAATTACAAACTAATATTTAATCCCACACCCAAAACTTCTTTAAACTGAAGTTTGGCGGCATATTTATCAATATTGCCATCTCCATCAACGTCTACTCCCAACTTGATATCATCATCATATTTCAAATTGATATTCACATTGGCAGCAATATATTCATTTAATTGAATCATTATTACTGTTTTCCAATCAACATCAATATTCTGTGGATTATGCTTATAGTTTGAGAACAACTCAATTTTACTTTGAACACCCAAGTTTTTAACCACACGGGGATTGCGGTATTGTAGATTCAAATATCCTCCAAACTCTCCTCTATACTTCTCACCTGGGGTAATCATGTTCCCTAATGCATCATAGGTTGCAGCCGTAACACCATAATAGCCTTGATCTGCCAAGCGTTGATCATTTACAATGGTACTTTTAATGGTGATCAAACCTACAAACATGCTAAACTTGGTACTTTTGGTGTAATTCAAACCCAAAGAACTTTCTGCATACAATGGCGCCAAGAAATTGGAAATTGGCAATGAATCACCAGCGGTTTCATATCCGGGTTGAAACTGCGTTGTAGGGTTAAAATAAATTGAATAAAATAGGTTTTTGGCAGCCTTCTTACCAAACATCGAACTCCATGAAAACTGATCGTCTGTTTTGTACCATCCACCAAACGATTTTTGTTGCATCAAACCATAACCAATGTCAATTTGATTTTGCCAATTGGTGGTTAAATTGGTATAAGTAAGAATGGCATTCAAGGTCATCGCCACAGAAACAGATGTTTGTCCGCCTTGTGCCCAATAACTAAAACTACTTTGGTTTGTATTTACGGTAGAAGTTCCGGTAAAAGACCAGGCACCGGTGGTGTCTTTTGCTCTTTTATGTTTAATTTTAGTAGAATCTATTGCAGCAACGGCAGCAGCAGAAGTATCCTTCACTTCAATCACCGCATCGCCCAAAATAGGCGGCAAAATAGGCGTTGCAGCCGGATTAGATTGGGAACTGGCAGCGGAATCCGTTTGCGCATCAACCGCTTGTATCAATAGAATACTGGCGATGAAAGCAAAGCAAATTTTAAGGAATCTCCTTGTCATAATTGAGTTACAATGATAACCCAATTTTTTTAATATTCAGTAAGTGAAAACGTTAAGTTATGGCGATTTTACTGAACCCAATAAATTAAGCGGATACGCCAATTTGTTTTAGGTGCAAGAAATGCGAACGCACAGCACTCAACATGGTTGGAAACTCATGATATGCCACTTGAAATTCCGCACAAGTTTCTTTTACAATTTTATTGATTTTGGGATAGTGAACGTGCGAAATTTTAGGGAATAAATGGTGTTCAACTTGAAAGTTCAAACCGCCTAAGAACCAGGCCAAGAACTTACTCTTAGTGCCAAAATTAGCGGTAGTACTCAATTGGTGTGTGGCCCAATCCGCCTCAACAGAAACACCTTCAGGGTTGTTTGGAATAAAATCCAAACCTTCCACAACGTGCGCCAACTGAAAAACAATAGTAATCACGAAACCTGTTGTTAATGAAACAATTACATACCCAATCAAGGTATTAGACCATCCCAAAAAATACACAGGCATCGCCAAGAAAATGCCTATATAACCCAATTTAGCAATCCAGAATACAAAATGTTCTTTTACTGATAATTGATCTCTCATCGGGCGATCCCCCACTTTACCTGAGAAATATTTCACGAAATCTTGGTAGTAAATCCACACCAAATAGGTAATGCAATACAACAAAAATCCATAAATATATTGAAATCTGTGGAACCAGTACTTAGGCTGATATTGATGTACACGCATATATGGCGATACATCGATGTCCTCATCTGCTCCTTCAATATTGGTAAATGAATGGTGCGCTACATTGTGCTTTTGAATCCACAAAAATGTGTTACCACCCAACATATTTAAGCTGTAACCCATCATTTCGTTTACCCACTTTTTTGATGAATAACTACCGTGTGCTCCGTCGTGCATTACGTTAAAACCGATGGCCGCAAAATTTACACCCAACAAAGCACACAACGTAACGGCCAACCAAGTTTGCGCTGGCGTAAAAAACACCAACGTGGTATATAAAGCAATTAACGAAGTGAAAAGGATGATGGTTTTAGAATATAATTTCCAGTTGCCGGTTGGCTTAATGTGGTTCTCTTGAAAGTAAGCATCGATTCTGCTTCTTAACGTCGAAAAAAAGATGGCATTTCTGCCTTCAAAACGAATTTGACTCATGCGTTAACAAAGTTAGCGTTTTTAAAATATGTTAAAAAATGACTTTTGGCATTATTTGCTCTACGATGCGGTGAATCCGAATCAAATCAAGGAGTTAGCAAGAATAACAAATTATCAACTTTTGCAATTATTTTGATCCGTTTACCACAATTGGTTGTGAAAATGGGTAGGTTTTGCCATTCCATTGTGGCATTGCCACCCAATAATACACCCCTGATTTCAACCCATCAGGCAATTGCATTTTCACCTGAAACTGATTGTTTTCCAATGAATTATTTAATTCACGTACTTCAGAAACCCTCCTACCGCGGCTATCTATTAACCAGGTTTGGATGGCGGAATTGGTTGCTGTTACTGCCGAGGAAAATGCGAAGGTTGCGGTTGTAGATGAGGTTGTAGCTGCTGATGTGGCGGCGGCTGTATTTGCGGCAGCGTTTGATGTAGCGTTTGTTGAAGCGGCTCCAGAATTGAGGTTCAAAGCGCCATTGTATGTAAATGTACCCGTAATTACCTCCCCTACTTTTGCGGGATTGGGCGATACCATCCACGTTCCTAACTTTTGCTTTTCCCAGGTTTTCACACCCAAAATGGCTGATTTCTCAGCAATCTTGGCCGATAATATACCATTACCATGTGTAGCCAAAGCCACAGTGCCATCGCTTTCCCTTACGTCAAACATATCGCAAACCATGTTGCCAATTTCTCCCGTTGCTTGTTGTACCCATACTGTATTCAACCCTTGTAAGGTATCGGTTGCATAAAATCCAGCACTGGTAGCCGCCAAATAAACCACCCCGTCTTTAACCGGAAGAATGCTCACCCACCGCACACTCGGGCCATCACCCAAACCCGTTGCATACTGCTCCAAATTTCCGGCAACTTTGGAATACGTTTTACCCGCATCCTCGCTTAACCAAATGGAATACACGGCATAATTGCTATAACTCACCAAAATGCGATCGGCGTTACGGGGATCTATGGCGATGCAACTTACATAGGCCGAAGGCAATGCGGCGGCGGTGATATCTACCGGCTTTTTGGCGCCCAAATGGGCAGAATCCATGCGGTAAACTCGCTTCACCGACGCTCCATAATACAAGCGATTGGCTGGCTTTTTGCTCACCGCCACCGCCGATACCCATTCATTTCTGATGGGGATGGAATCCGGAAAACGGGTCCAGCCGAGCGACATTGAATCAATGCTATTATCCAAAACCACTTGATCCAGCAGGTTGTTCCTCCAAACATATTTCCCACCTGCCAAATACATGATATTATTGTTGTTAGGATCCAATGTAAAGGGATTGATAAACAAATATTTTTCACCACCCACTGGGTCGATCCGGCGGTATTTGGTTCGGTTTCCATCCCCATCAATTTCGGCTTTGATCATTTTGCCTTGTTGTTTAGAGAAGTAGAAGCTTTTTGCGCCATCTGCTACGGCGCAAAAAGCGCCATCGCCCGGATATACTGTTTTCCAAATGGATTTGTAGCCTTCCGTTACCGTTAGCAACTGGTTGTTATCCTGGGCGCCGCCCACCAACAGCGCACTGCCGGGCGTTCCGTGGTCCATCGCCACTGCATAAAACTGGGTAACCAAATAGCCATTGTTGAGCGATTGCCACACAATTGAATCGGCAGATGCATCGTTGCAACGAAAAACGCCACCGTCGTTGGTGCTCAAAAACTGCTTGGAATTGTTGGGATAAAACAGCAAATTATGCTGATCAGGGTGATGGGTTGGCCACGCATCCCAATCCTTGATTACAGAGCCTTTGCGGTATCCACCAATCATTCGGGTATGGGTAGAATCGCTGAAAGCCGATGTACTGCGATACAAATTGGTTCCGCCAATGTACACCGTTTGGGAATCGCCGGGCTGCACGCGCACCAACATATCGTAAGAACCTTGCACATTCCATTTTTCAAAACTCGTTCCTTGGGCGGGCAAATTGGCCGTTAAGTCTTCCCAAATTCCAGAATCCAGCGCGCCGTTGCCAGTTAAATAGGTGTAACGCCAAAAGCTGTTGTACTCGGGATCGCCTTTGTAGTTGGTGGTTCGCTTGCCAAAATCGTCGTTATTCATCAAGAAATACACGCGGTTTTCGTTATTGGGATCGATACCAATTACGATGCGGTTAAAGTTTTTTCCCACCAAAGCGGCAGGAGTAATATTCACGGGCGATCCATCATTGGCTGCCCGGAAAATGCCTTTTTTACCGCCGTCGGCACTGGAAGTTGCGTACACAACGCCGTTGCTGGTTAGGGCCACATCGGTGTGGTAACCCAATCCTGAGAGGAAGGTTTTCCAGGTTTTGCCAGAATCATCGGAGCGCATCACATTTTGGTAATTAGCGCAATAGATTTCCAATTTTTGATCGGGGGCCGAGGCGTCGATGGCAAGATTCCAAACCAGCTGCCACTGGGTGCTAAAGGTATAATTAGCGCCCATGGCGGTTGAGGTGATGGGTTGCCATGTTTGTCCGGAATCATAGGAAACAAACAATCCGTCGCCGAGGTAGTAGGCGCCCTTTGCAGAGGCCGATTGGCCATAGGCTTCGCCCGAACCGCAAAACCATATATGCTGCTTGCCGGTTCGGATATCTTGTGCCAAACATGTGGCTGAGCGAAGTTGATCTTTTTCTTGCACGGGCTGCCAGGACGCGCCGTTATTGGTACTGAGCCAAATACCACCAGATACTGAGCCAGCCAAAATGCGATTGGGGTTGGCGCGATCGATGCCAATGGCGCGGGTACGTCCTCCGATGAAATAAGGTCCGCGGTGGTTCCAGCCGGTAGACAGGCCTTGAGCCAGCGGCGAGATTACTTGATTGGATTTGGGCAAGGTGTTCACATAGGCAATTTCGCGGGCGCGCATGTGATCGGGAATTTTCCCTGTAGCGGGATCCGCCAATCGCTTCAACTCCCATTGCAGGCGCGAGCCTGCGGCAAATTCATTGCCTTCGGATTGCTTGTTTTTAGAGGAGGATTTAACGGGCGATTGCGCGTTAGCTGAAGGTATTCCAAAACCAACCGCCAACACCAATGCCATTATGCTTTTTCCCACCTGAGAAATCAAAGAAAATTGAACGAAAGAACGCGTATTTGAAACACAAGAACGCAGCGCCGCTGCCGAAGTTAAATTGCTTTGAGGACCTACCATAATATACGGAATTTCCTGCAATTTAACGTATTAAATCGATGAAATCATCAGGGTGTTAAACACCTGTGGAATTGTTTTCTGCTGCCAATGCCTCCATCGCCGCCAACTTCTTTTTCGATGGCGCAAACAACGTTGCCAACATCATCAAAAACACACTCATCACCACCACCTGCATAATAAAATTCTGATCCATCTTGGGAATCATCAAACTGCTAGGAATCGATAAAAACAACAAGATCGTAATCAATCCACGAGGCGCAATAAACAAGTAAGGAAACCATGGCGTACCCATGATAATCAACGATATCGCCCGAATCAATACCAATCCTGTTACCACCACAAACGATACCAACCAAGAATCCAAATTCCCCAATCCCGCCAAATTAATCGAATATCCAAACAGCAAAAAGAAACTCAATCGCACCACAAACGTCACCTCAAAAACAATGCGTTCCAAGTTCTTCACTTCCTGTGTAAGGCGATGCGGTTTAAAACGCTGAAACCAATCAAAATGCACAAACTTCTCTGTATTGGCCAACGCCAAACCCATCATCAAAATCATGATCAAGCCCGGCAAATTCAACTCCTTAGAAACCCCATACATCAACATCATAAAAGCAATAATGGGAATGAAACGGATGCGGTGTTTTAACCTGCTTAACAAAAATGCCAATATCGCGGTGGCAACAAAAGAAAGCGCCACACTCACCAACAACTGAAACACAAACTCCAAGCCTACCATGGCGTTGAACACCGTATTGATCGTCACAAAATTGAAAACCAACACACCAAAAATATCGGAAAAACTGCTTTCAAAAACGATGAAATCCGATTGAGATTTTGAGAACATCCTTGCCGTAGGAACTGCCACAGCACTTGAAATAATCGATAACGGAATAGCATTCACCGCCGCCGCATGCCAATTGGCAAAAAATGCAAATTTTAATATTACTGTGGTGAGCGACGCGGTGAGCAATAGGCCCAAAAACGACATAATAATCGACTTGCGGATCATCGGCACATCCGATTTTTGGATTGGCAATTCCAATGCGCCTTCAAACACGATCAGCACCAAACCAATATTGCCCAAAACCGATAGTTGATCAGTAAAATCAGGCACTTTCCAATGAAACGAAATACTGGCCTGCCGAATCACCACCCCCAACAACATCAACAACAACACGCTAGGAATACGTGTTTTCGGCGCCGCAACGTCGAACAAATAAGCGATCAAAACCACTACAGATAGTACAATCAGAATTGTATTATACATAAGAATGTCAAAGATATCTTTTAAATTTGAAATAGTCTCTATGCCAGCGCGCCATTATACATTCCAAATCCGACATCTGTTAACCGTTTCGGCATTAGCATTTTCATCTTGGATATTCGTTTTTGCCAGCAGTGGCAAAACACATAACAGCGCTATCACACTAGCAACGGCAGACAGCGCCAGCGTTCGATTTTTAATGGGCATGGCACCCAGTGAAAAATCCATGATCAGCGTTCCCATGGCCTATTGCAGCAAATCTCTGCAACTACAAAAAACAGTTTGGCAAGCATTTTTGAGCATGCATGATGCCGCGGCCAAATCGGGTGTTAAACTCACAATCATTTCTGGAATGCGGGATTTCACGCACCAAATGGGTATTTGGAATGGAAAATACAGCAAATTAGCGGCAAAGGGAATCACCGGAGAAGCCGCGGTACGCAACATTTTAAAATACAGCTCCATGCCCGGAACTTCCCGTCATCATTGGGGAACCGACATGGATTTAAATTCCTTAGAACCGGGATTTTTTCTTTCCGGCGATGGATTAAAGATGCTTACATGGATGCGATTGAATGCTGGGGAATTCGGATTTTGCGAAGTTTATTCTCCGCGCTCCACGGGCAGAACAACGGGCTATGAGCCAGAGCCTTGGCATTGGAGTTACATGCCCTTGGCCAAGCAATATTTACAGCAATACAAAGACAAAATTGGCTACAACATCATTCAGGGCGATCCCAGCATGAAGAAGGTTTCTGGAATCCTATACGCCAACAAAGTCCGCATCAAAGAAGACTTCATCCAAGGCATCAATGAATGCCAATAACAAAACAAACACTAAAAAGGTAATTTATTACCAATAAAAAATTAAATAATTCATTTTCATTTGAATGAATTATGAAAATTACTATTAAAATACTTTTTTACTATTTCTTAACATTATATATGCCAATGTTATTTTCAGTCAAAATTATGACGTTTCAATCACTACCCAAACAAAGCCATACACCCGTGACGAAAGCGCTATCTTTAGAGGTTATTCTACGTGTCAATCAGTTAATACAGGCAAAACCATTGCCGTAAGTTCTATTGACGGTATTCCCGGCCCTCTTAAAATTCGATTCTTCGAAATAGATTCAACGGGGTATGTTACAAATAAAAAAGTAAATGACATAACCTCTATTCCTTATACAAATTCACTTGTCGTTATGGACATTAAAAAATTAAATTCAAATAATGGATACATTTTGTGTGGTTACAAATTTGAAAATAGCAACCCTAGTATTTTAAAACCATTAGCAGCAATTTTGGACATTTCTGGCAACATTACAAATTGCCATATCTTCAATGACACTGCGCTTTTCTCGAGAGTAACATAGAGCTCTGAGGGAGAATTGATTTTTCTTGGATCAAAAGGCAAATCTACTTTCATAAATGGTGGCAGTAAAACGGCAATCATTGTTAAAACATATTCAACTTTAATTCAAAAACATTATTTCACTATACCTGGCAATGGGGCTCCAAGTTCTTTTGACATACTTAATGATTTAATTTTAAAATCTAATGACAGTCTAATAATCACAGGAACGATAAGTAAAAATTGTTCTATAACTGGCAATAAAATACAAACTATTTTATTATGCATGAACCAAGAAACCGGGTCAATACTGTGGCAAAATAATTTTATTGACGAAAATTATGTTTCCCCTAAAATCGCATTATTTAAAGACAGCTTATTTTTAATAACAAATTCTGGCAAACCTAACGATCCTTTATTTTGTTGTTTTTCAGCCCAAAATGGCAATTTATTATATGGCAAAAAAATATCATTTAACTCTTTTTACAATTGTGAAAACGCAAATATAAATTTGGACACCCCTTTCATTGAGAACATTCTCATACAAAAGAATAATATTTTGTTGAGTGGGAAAATCATTAGAGGTAGAAACGTTTTTCCATTCGACTTTGAGTTCAACAAATTAAATTTCAACATCAATTTCGCCAATGCTTATTTCAACAACAACACCGTTGCAAATATTGATTGCATGAATTACTCGACTTACAAAATCAACTCTGGCTGCTTGCTAAATTATTTTATTCTACCTATTTTTAGCTCAAATTCAACTACAATTAATTCAAATAAAAAATAATATTCAGTGGCTACAACCAGTTATAAAGACAACAGTAAATCTGGACCATCTTTATTGTATTTCCCTTGGTGCTATTCAAACAATTACTTATCAATCACTGGCAAAACTACTATTTCGGTCAACTTTGGTAATTTACCAAATTTTTCTACTACGTTAGTAAATATTTCAACCCCATCAATTAGACAATGGGATACATTTGACCTAAACAACAATCAAATCGGAATTAATCAACTTGGTTGCGATGGGTTTGGCAATCCTTGTAATTGCGATCATTAAATAAATAATTATGAATTTTCAGAAACTCGTAATTTCATTATTATTTTCATTTGCGCACTTCCTCCAAGGTGAAAAAATCTACCTACTGTACGGCGGTGTATGGCAAGGAAATAGTTCAGATAGTAATAGTATTTGTGTATTTTCCATTCACAGCAATACGAGTCAATCCATTCATCTAACAAATTACAAAAACTATGATACGCTTTTAAAAATTTCGGCATTTCAAAGTATAGACTTTTTCATACAACGTAAATTTTGTATGATTTTAGTTGATGAAAATAATAAAAACGACACTGGAAAATACAAGCCTCTGCTAATAGCAAAAACAAATAACTGTACTGATACGATTCAACTTCCAACTATTGAAGTTGGTAAACTTGCTATAGCAACATTCAACCAATCAAAACTATTCAATGTATTTCCCAATCCCGCCAAACAAGGCGAACCAATAACCATTTCTGTTCCTGCAGACATCCTCTTAAACACCAATTCCTCAATAGAAATTTACTCTCTAACAGGTCAAAAAATTAGAGAAATTCCAATCGCCCAACCCCACTTCACAATAAAAATCAATACCTCCGGAGTTTATTTGTTAAAGTACACAAACAATTACCAATCGATTATTATCGTTGTACAATAATTAAATTTATTTTTTTATCTTTAATTTTATTGATATTTTCACATAGGATTCATCTAACGATAAACTCCCATTGAATTTGAAGAAAATTATTTCCATATTATCACTTCTCTTTCCCATTGTTTCCTTTGGCCAAACCACTATTATTACAGAATCCTTAGGCGAAAACCTGACTGAATTTTCGGGCTTGCAATATTTACCTAATTCACATCAAATCAAATCAGTAAATCGGCTTAAATACAACAGCTCTACTTATATCGCCAGATCCTTTACCCACCTTATTCAAACTGATAGCAGTTCATTTATCTATGGATCGCAAAATGCTATTATTAATTCCAACGGAAATGTAGCATACAACTTGCCACAACTTAATCTTTATGGTCCTAATTTCTCAATTTATAACAGCAACTTTAGCGATCAACCTTTGCTTTTTAAACTACCAAATTCAAGGCAATTTTACTATTACCAATCAGCAGCCATTAACATAGATTCAGTAGGCAATACCATAGAATTTATTCCTGCAAAACTTTACCGTTTACATAATACCACAGCAAAACCAGTAGATAGTTTTGCCTTTATCTCCAATTACGGAGTGGGCATGGGGTTTGTTCGAAGCAATTATGGCGATTCCGTTTGGGCCATCGCAAAAAGTAATAGTTCACAAAGTCTACATTGCTACCTCATTTCGCCACAGGGAATATCATGGACACAACAAAAAAGCATCCCCAACTTCAATGTTACACAATGCCTGCGGGGAGAATACACTTTTTCAGCCAATGGAAAATGGGGTGGCGTGAGTTTCGATGTTGGATCGGGCGATGGATTTCAATCCAAAACCAATTTATACAAGCAATTCAATGGAAAATCCGTTTTCTACCTTTTCGGATTCAACAATACAACCGGTGAAATATCCAAAGGAACCGTATTTTACTCCCAAAGTGGCAAACATATTGGCAACGCAACATTTACTGCAAATTCCAAAAGAATATTGCTAAGAACCAACCAAGGAACCTGCATTATCGATATTCCCAATACCGCCCTAAAAGATTCAGTAAACATTGATACTTTGTCGAATATTGCCGACTTAGGCTTATTGAAATTACTACCTGATGGAAACGTTTATTCAATGTCTGGGCACTTCGCCGCCGATTCATTGTATCTTGGAAAAATTGAGAACCCAAACCAAACAAACATCTCCCTATCAAACCTCAACCCCAGAGGACTTTACACATTTGCAGCAAAACCCTTTCAGCGAACTTTGTACCTCATAGAAAAATCGCCAATTATTACCAAGCATTACTACTGCAGCATTGACTCCATAGTGGTTTCCATCAAAATTATTGGATTTGATTCAGCTATTATTTCTTGGGGCGATGGCATTGAAAACACATATATCAACACGGATTCTGTCTTTTACCATCGGTATAAAAATGAGGGAAGCTACCCCATCCATGTAACTGCCAAAACGCCGTTTGAATTTGCGCAAAACTCAGATACTTTACTCCTGCCTCAATGGCAAAATATCATTTCCTCTCAGGATACCTTTTGCAGTTATTCAGCACTTTCTACACATCTTTCTCAATTCCAAAATCCTCATTGGGAACAGCCAAAAGCATTAACAAAATCACAGCCCATATTTCAAGATTATCAGATTGTGAGCGAATTTTCTACCCCACAATGTGTGTTCACTGATTCTGTGGTATTTCACACGATAGATTGGAAAATTGCAAACCTTAGCGATACAACTATTTGCTCGGGCGATTCCGTGGTTTACAACCCACCTATTTTTGCTCAGTGGTCTTGGAACGACGAGCCTTATTCCCAACAACAAAAAGCGATTGACATTTCTCAATCAGCACAAATCCAATACAAACTAGGTCCATGCTATTACCGAGATAGCCTTCAAATAACGGTAACACCCCTGCCTCAAATTTCCTGGAAACAGTTAGACTCCACCTACTGCTTGCAATCAAAACCTATTCGATTTACAGCCCACACCAACAGTAAAAACAATGTTATTCTGTGGAATCAGTCTTATTCAGGATCTACCTTTTTAACCCAAGAAAGAGAATCAATTTTACTAGAAATCAGGGATAGTTTAGGCTGCATTTCACGCGGTGAGATCCATCCTTATTCCATTTGCAAACCAAGAATATTTATCGCCAATGCATTTACACCCAATCATTTTGGACCAACAGCGAATGAAGTATTCTACCCAGTTTCCAATGATTTGAGCATCACCCAATGGGTGATAAAAAACCGCTGGGGGCAAATCATCCATAATAACCCCAATGAAGGGTGGCAAGGTTGGATAAACAACGAAATGGCCCCGGAAGGAATTTACTTTTATAACTGCGAGGCAGTTTCAGCACAAGACAACAAACCCATTCGTTTTGAAGGAACTTTTCATTTGATTAGATAGAGGGTGAATAATAAATAACAAACTAAAGAAGATCAAGTTGTTATCAATACTTTCTTTTTCAATTTAATGCTAAGAAAAATTTGATATTATTCTAGTTCGATCTTCTAATTCTTTATCATTTTTGTGATACAATTCAATGAATATTATTTTTTGCTCGTCCTTAAAGTATGCATAAACTAACCTCAAACCGGAGTTTACACCCCTTCCTTTCAGTGATTTGCAAGCAATCTTCTTCACTTTAATCACGCAAGTTTCAATACCAATATTATCAATACGAAAACTAAACGGTGGCCTCTCATCAGGAAGCACATCCAAAACCTTTTTTAAAACTTCCAAATCCTCACCTAGCGTTCGATATTTTTTCAATAAGGCCTTAAAATCCTTTTGAAACTCCGCTAATTCATCAAAAATCATTGCTGCTCAATTTCATCATTGTAATTCCTTACCGAAAAAGGAACTTCTCTATAGAATACCAATTCATAATTAATTTCTTCACCTTCTTTTGATGCAAGCCAAGGTAAATCTTTATGAGAATAATTACTAATAGCCGTGGCCGACCAATCACTCATTTGTTCAATAACTCGGTCAATGATTTCTTTCTCACTTGCTTTTAATGCAGTTAAATTGGCTTTTTCAAGTGGCAAATAACGCGTTTGCAAATAATTGTGATAGTCTGTTTTTACTCGCTGTAATTGTCCGTCATCAATCATTTGATTGATAATTGAATCCAATTTCTGGGGAACAGGGCCGTATGGCAATTTTCGATACTTCGCTCCGGTTAAATGTTCTTCATACAACTCGTAATGATTAAAGTCGCAGAAGTATAGAAGTTTATACAGAACCGTTTCTCCTACATTCGGTTTTCCTGCACAACGTTCTAGGATATATAACAATACGTTTTTAAATTTATTGACTTGAAGAGTTGGGACTGAAATTCGCTCCATTTCCACTAGAGGAAGATAAATTTCCTCAACAGTTGAATCTTCGCCTTGAAGAAAATCATTAGACATAAAGTAATCGATAGAGAAGCCTAATACTTGGGAAAGCTTTTGAAGTTCAAGAATATCAACGCTCCTGTTTCCCAATTCAATTTGCGCCAAAGACGACCGAGAAATCTTAATATTCTTTGCTAAATCCTCCTGAGAAAACCCTCTTTTCTTTCGAAGGTCTGCAACCCTTTGACCAATCTGCTTTTGTGACAAATGAATTTCCATAAATACTTTTCACCGTTTAACTCCACAAAGATATAAAAATGTTTTATTTTCAATCAAACTATTGTTCTATTTTCGACCAAAGGTAAATTTACTCTTTATTACAACAAAAAACTTGTTTCATTTAGACTAAATCAGCCTACAATCCAATTCCACTTCTACAATCTACCCCTTTTGTTGCAATCGCAGCAACCCGATAATGGCGCCTAAGAAAAGGCCGGCGATATCTGCGTAAAAATCGCCCCATTCGGCACTCCTACCCCATTGCATCCAAAGTTGCAAAAACTCGATCAGCGCGCCTATAATGCACCCAAAAACAAGGAATCCAATGAACATGGTAGCCGAAAACATGCTCGCCCGATTCTTACCGAAAAAAACTTCCCTGAAATAAACCCCAACCCACAAGAAATACAGTACAAAATGTACCATCTTATCCAATTCCAATAACTTTAGGAACGGAAACTTACCGCCCATGCTCGAAGAAGCGGACGATGGCATCAAACACAGAAAAAAAATAAGCACAAGAAACATTGAAGTTTTCTTGTGCTTATATACAAATTGCATTGTTATGTAATGGCGTATTAACCTACCATTGCAGTGTAATCAGCAGCGCTCATCAAAGCATCAGCTTCAGATGGGTTGCTCATTTTCACTTTCACCATCCAGCCACTTCCGTAAGCATCGCTGTTAACAGATTCTGGTGAACCGTCTAAATCAGCGTTTACCTCAAGAATTTCGCCGCTTACTGGCATGTAAAGATCACTTACAGTTTTAACCGCTTCAACGGTACCAAACACTTCGTGTTGTGCTTTGGTTTCGCCTTGGCAAGTAATGTCGATGAACACGATATCACCCAACTCGTGCTGAGCAAAATCGGTAATACCGATGGTGGCGATGTCGCCCTCTACCATAACCCACTCGTGGTCTTTGGTGTACTTGAGATTATCAGGAAAATTCATAGTTGAAATGTCTCTTATTTAAATGTTTAACTTATGCTTATTACCGCGAATTTACTTTTTGTTCCAAATGATTTCCAGTAACTGCGATAATTTTTGTTTTAAATCTTTGCGGGGAACAATGAAATCGAGGAATCCGTGTTCTACCAAAAACTCAGAGCTTTGGAATCCCTTAGGCAAATCCCTACCAATGGTTTCGCGAATTACGCGAGGACCAGCGAAGCCAATCAATGCCTCTGGTTCAGCGATGTTAAAATCGCCCAACATCGCAAACGACGCTGTTACACCACCGGTTGTAGGATTGGTCATCAAGGAAATGTAAGGTACGCCCGCTTTGTTCAACAATGCCAATTTGGCGCTGGTTTTGGCCATTTGCATCAACGAAAAAGCAGCTTCCATCATACGCGCTCCCCCAGATTTTGAAATCATCAAGAAGGGAACTTTGTGCTCCAAAGAATAATCAATAGATCGGGCGATTTTCTCACCCACTACGCTACCCATAGAACCGCCGATAAAATTAAAATCCATGCACGCTACCATCAATGGCTGACCGTTGATCAACCCATGAGCAGTACGAATCGCATCTTTCAAACCCGTTTTCTTCTGAGCCACCACAATACGATCTGTATAAGGTGCAGAATCTACGAAGTTCAAAGGATCGCCACTGGATAAACTGGCATTGATTTCTGTGTATTGACCGTGATCAAACAAGATATCGAAATACTCAGCAGAACCAATTTTCTCGTGGTAAGCGCAAGAAGGACAAACATAAAAGTTATTGATCCAATCTTTGGTAGGCGCTACTTCTTTGCAACGCTTACACTTTTCCCACAAACCATCGGGTGTGGCTTTTTTATCTTCGGTTTTGGTAAAAATGCCACTCCAGGTGCGTTTGTACCACTTGGTACCGTCGCCATGGATGTCATCTTCGTCTTCGAATTCAAAATTCATGGTTACAAATTTACGCCAAAGTAATGGAGTTGTCTAAATAAACCTCTTGAACAGAGTTTAATAGTTCAACACCCTCTTTTACTGGCTTTTGGAAAGCTTTTCTACCCAAGATCAAACCAGATCCACCGGCACGCTTGTTTACAACGGCTGTGAATACTGCTTCTTCGATATCGCCCTTACCTTTAGATTCTCCGCCTGAATTGATCAAACCGGCTCTGCCCATGTAGCAGTTAGCCACTTGGTAACGGGTTAAATCGATTGGGTGATCTGTAGTTAAATCAGAATATACCTTGCTTGAAGTTTTTCCGTGCTTGGTAGCCAAATATCCACCGTTGTTGGTTGGCAATTTTTGCTTGATGATATCCGCTTGGATGGTAACACCCAAATGGTTGGCTTGTGCAGTTAAATCGGCAGAAGCGTGGTAATCAACACCGTCTACCTTGAAACCTTCACTGCGGGTGTAGCACCACAAAATGGTAGCCATACCCAACTCGTGCGCTCTTTCAAAAGCTTGAGCCACTTCTACAATCTGACGGCTGCTTTCAGGAGAACCGAAATAAATGGTAGCACCAACTGCAACCGCACCCAAATTCCAAGCATCTTCAACAGAACCAAACATGATTTGATCAAACTTGTTGGGGTATGTCAAAAACTCGTTGTGGTTGATTTTTACGATAAAAGGAATTTTGTGGGCATATTTTCTAGCATGCATCGCCAAAACGCCATAAGTAGAAGCAACTGCGTTACATCCGCCTTCGATAGCCAATTTAATGATGTTCTCAGAATCAAAATAAATAGGGTTTGGAGCAAATGAAGCACCGGCGCTATGCTCAATCCCTTGATCCACAGGAAGAATGCTCAAGTAGCCGGTATTTGCCAAACGACCGTGGCCGTACAACGCTTGCAAGCTGCGCAAAACCTGAGGATTGCGGTTGGTTTGAGCAAAAATTCTATCTACAAAATCATTACCAGGAGCATGAATCATGTCCTTGTGAATGGTTGTGCAATTGTGGTTCAATAAGTACTCGGCTTGAGCACCCAAAAGAGATTCGATGTTTGATTGCGCCATGGTGTATATTTGTATTTTAAATTGATTAATCACTGCAAATTTAATCTTTTCTGATGAACCATGTAAATTTGATTCAAAACAACGTTGATTTAGCCGAAGCTTTTGAGATAAGAAGAATCGTGTTTGTGCTTGAGCAGCAATGCGATCCGGCGGAGGAATACGACGAGCACGAGCCCATTTGCAAACATTTTCTTTGTAAGCACAATGGCGTAAATGCAGGCACTTGCAGGTACAGAAAAACCGATTTTGGATACAAATTAGAGCGTTACGCGGTGTTGATGCCCTACCGCGGCAAAGGTGTGGGTGCGGCGTTGTTGCTAAATGCCATTGAGGCGGTTAAAATGGAAGATTCCGGAGCCGGATCTGCTGTTCCCATTTATTTACATGCCCAGGAATATGCCATTCCATTTTACGAAAAATACGGATTTGTGAAGCAGGGCGATCGTTTTTACGAAGCCAATATTCCGCATTTCAAAATGGTATTAAGCCATTAAAAATCGATCCAATAATTGTTGGGTTTGTAATTTGGCGTCGTGGTTTTTCTCAATAAAAACGCGGGCTGCCAAGGCCAATTCTTTTTGTTTTTCTGGCGATTCTAACAAATGCGATAACGCTTGGGAAAATGCTGTAGCGCCATCGGCCACAGCAATTTCTACTTGGGGTTGCACCTGAATGCCTTGAATGCCCACGGTGGTTGTTAACACGGGCAAACCCAAGGCCATGGCTTCCAGAATTTTCATTCGGATACCACTGCCAGCCAACAAGGGTACCACGCATACTCCGTTTTCGCGCATAAAATCACGGGCATCATCCACTTCTCCGTGCACCACCACGCCGGGGGCTTGGAAACGCGGATCTTGGGCTTTCAGCCCTTTGCCCGCAACGTGAAACGTAGCTTGGGGATGTTGTGCAAGCACAGAAGGCCAAACCGATTTCACAAACCAATCTACGGCTTGCACATTGGCTTCCCATTCCATGCTTCCGATGTGGAAACAGCGTAGGGATTGGCTTTGAGCAGATTCGGAGAGGTTGATGGGCGGAGGCAATTGCTGGTAGCCAGGTTGATACAAAATGATATGGGGATCGGAAGCATCTATGCCTTTAGCGGCAGCGATCACTTGGGCGTCGTTTGGGGTTATGGGAAATTGCCATTGAAACAGTTGCCATAATTTCAATTCTTCGTTGCGTAAACGCCGGGCCTGGAGGTTGAGATACCACTTTTTGATACCGGCAGTGCTGTTTTCCACCACCCTTTGCCAAATTTGGTGTTCAACGTTGTGCGACCGGAAGGCCACGGGCGTTGTTTTGAGCAAATCCGATTGCAACAAAGGTGCAATAAGGGGAACAGAATACAAGCCTTCCACGATGATTCCGTGGTAAGGAGCTTGGGTTTGGAGATGGGTTTTCAGGCTTTGGGTGGCTTCAGGGTTTTGGTAACGCTGAAGGTGGTAGGATTTGCCAGAAAGAAGGTTTAGCAGTGCTTGCGGCGCTGAAGGGTTGGCGTTTAGAGGCACCGAAACTACTTGGATTCCAGGGATTTGTTGGGCGAAGAGGGTTTCGTTAACCCAGTGTTTTTTTGTGTTGTAGGAGAAATAGGTGAGGTTTGCGCCGCAAGCTTTTAAAGCCTCCAGCATGCCAAAAGTGGCCATCGCCCCGCCATCTTTCAATGGCCACGGCATGCGATTGCCAATTACCAGTATCCTCAAATCTTTCAACTCCATCCTACACAGATTTTTTCCGTTTAAACAATCCCTTGATCGGCTTGAAAATCATCGCAAAAAAACCACCTACTTTTTTGGCCCACAAAAACTGCAAGCCCTTATCCCTGTTGGCGCGATAAGTAATTACCAAGCCCACAGGCAACAAAAACATCGAACTCATCCAACTGCCAAACCATACCGGCACGATCCCCTCCTTGCCCATTTTATCGCCCGTAATATTAATGGCATAAAACACCACAAAAAAGATCACACTAATTACCAATGGCAAGCCAATTCCTCCTTTTTTGATAATTGCCCCAAGCGGAGCAGAAATCAAAAACAGCAAAATCACTAGCACCGAAAATGCGAACTTTTTGTGCAACTCCGAATAATACAAATTGATATCCAACTCCTCGTATTCCAAGGTAGAAATCATCCCATCCGTCATCCCTTTGATGGATCGCGCATGGTTAATTGCCGTGGTAACAATGGTATTGCGCTGAATCTCAGGATAATTCATCAAAATGGAATCCTGCGTTAACGGTTTAAAAACCGCCCCCGAAGGCCTGCGAAATTTCAACATCCCCGAATCCACTGGCATCACCTTCGGCACATGCAAATACCGAGAAACATACTTCTGGTTGTCTAATTTGATCGTAGCCACCTTGATATCATACGTATCAATAAACTTCATCAAACTCTGTACACTCTGTAAGCGGTAATCGGAAGCAATCGATTCCCTATCAATCAGTTGCAAATCCAACGAACTCAAATCAATTTGCATTTTTTGGGTCTTGAAAAACATCTGATTAAACGGCGCAGTTTTGCGGTATTCCGTTGCACCCGTCATCTCCTCGTACCTCACCCCATCGTATAACGTTAAATTCAGCAACCGATCCTTATCCGTTAAAATCATCGTGCCATATTTGGCCTTGATCACGTTCAACCGTTTGGAATCATCTTTCTTAAACTCATAAATCATCACATCACGCATGGTTTGGTTGTCTTTTTCCTTCTTCCCAATGCGGATCGCAAATCCATCGATTCCTTGGTAAAACACCCCTTCATCAATACTAAAAGTGGGTTTTTTCTGGCGAAATTCCAACAACATCGCTGATTGCTCCAACTTCGCCGCCGGCATCACAAAATTCAAGAAAAAGAAATTCACCACCGCCAAAAAGCACATCAACAAAAAGATCGGCCGCAATGCGCGCAACAGCGAGATTCCATTGGCCTTCATCGCCACCAATTCAAAGCTCTCCGATAAATTACCGAACGTCATCAAACCCGCAACCATAATGGTCAATGGCAGCGCCATCGGCACCAAATCCGGCAAAGAATACAGCAACAATTTGGCAATCATGCCCGCGCCAATCCCCTTTCCTACCAGCAATTCTATGTATTTCCACAGATATTGCATCAGAAACAGGAACATGCAAATGAAGAATGTAACCGCAAAAGGACCCGCATAAGAGCGCAACAACAACAAATCAATTTTTGAAATGCCGATGCGTTGGAGCAGTTTCCCTAAGATTTTCTTCATATTGCAGCCGCGAATAAGAGGCCGTCAAAGATAGCGCTCAAGGCTTAAAAACAAAAGCAGAAGGATTCACCCCCGTAGAGAAGGTTTTCACCAAAGAACCGGTTTTCATCGAATACATACTCAACTTGCCATTGCTCACAAAATCCTTGGCATCACCCACCATCAAATATTGGTTATCGGGCGATATCCCCAACGCGTAAGCCTGCTGAAACCCCGAAGCAAACACCTGAATATCACTCAATTGCGTTGCATTTACATCCATTTTCTTCACCGCCGTTGGGGTTAAAAAGTACAATGTGTCGCCTGCTGGATTGATCGTTAACCGCGAAACGTCCGCACCCAAATCCAACACCAAACTGGGATTTTCTTGATTCGGCGTTGCAAATTGGTACAACTTCCCTTTTCCTTGCTTCGTACTCATGGCCCACAATCTATTTTTGCTATCAACCACCAAATATTGCGTGGTAGAATCCGTTTTCAATACGGGCGATGCATTGCGGCTGCCATCAGATGTAAATCCATGTACCCCGCCAGCATAATTAGCCACAAAAACATCGCCATTCCAAGCCACCATTTGCTCCGTCCACCCTTTTAAATCAACGGTTTTATTCAACGCCAAAGTACCCGTATCCAACAAAGAAATTTTGTTGCTGTACAAATCCGTAACCCAAATATTTCCGTTCACCGCCATCAAATACCGTGGCGATGACAAATTGGGATTCATCTGTTTCAAACGCAGATTACCGGCATCGATCTTCACTACCTTTCCACTATTATTAACACTTAAAAAGTAAGAATTACCGAGCAAAATTCCATGCTGAAGCACATCGCCAATACCCGTTCCATTCACCATCCGGTAAATATCTTGATCCATGCGCATCGAATCCATTCGCAACAAATCCATTTGGGCATTGCCCCACATAAAATTCCCTTCACATAGCACCAAAACATCTTTGGCTGCTGTGCTTACATTCACCGGCGGATTTACCGGAAAGGGCTCACAAGAACTTAAAATCAGGGGCGATGCCAGCAAAAACACCAAGCATCGCCCTAAAAAACGCTTTCTCAATTTTATTTAACGCTATCTGCTTTAACCACTTTCGCAGTTTCCATTCCACTTTCAGTAACCACCGTAACTTGATAAACACCCATGGGCAACGCACTCAAATCCAATTGGAATTGAAAGGTTTGTCCACCCTCAAAAGCCGTAGCCTTGGGAGTCCAAATTTTGCCTGCCATATCCATTACCTGAATCATCTTTGGCTGCGATTTTGTACTCAAAGAAATCCAATTTTGTGCGGGATTAGGTGATACTGTTAACTCGGTTTTATTGAATTTCTGCACCGATTCGTAGAAGCTAAACAAGAACCCATCCACCGCAAAAAACGCTGGTGTATTCAATCCAAATTGCGGATCGTTATCAGAACCTTCCAACCCAAATTCTAAACTATCAGCTACCCAACCCTGTGCAGGTAAAGTTGAGCTCACATACTTCATATCTACGTAGCGCCAGTCCTTCACAATATAATCCTGACTGTTATCAGCAAAGCGGAAATCCGCCAAGGCTACGCGAAAAGTATCAATGGCCGTTTGCATTTTATCATGGCGATACAATTTACCCACCAAAATCAACGAATCCGCATCATTCCCAGTGCTGCCGCCAAACTTTTTGGCAAACATATTTCCGCGCTTCATCACGTTATAACCAAAGGTGGTATTGGTGTAATGGAATCCATTAAAAACAATGGCACCTTGCGCCAAATCAATAAATTTCAATTTAGATCCTTGCTGGCCCACAGCCCATGCTTGATCAAATACTCCCTTTAAACCTGTTCCAGGTCTAGCCGCATACAACTGGGCAGCGTAATCGCCATCACCTTCAGTGGTATCAATCACCTTGGAAATCGCCCACCCACTGCGCCAATAACCGCCAAACGACGTATCCCAATCAATCGGCATATAAAAATAATTGCCTTGATTGTTGTTGTCTTGGGTGCCCGTGTACCCAGTAGTTTTCAAATCAGAACCGTTCAACACTTTTAAAGTATCGAAATTGGCAAACTCAAAGCCCACCTGCATGTAGCTTTGGGCGTTAGATTGCTTAGCCGCAGCCATCGCCAAAAGAAGGAAAATAATTTTTTTCATATCGGTTAATTTTTGTTTTTCATTGATTGATCCGCTGTTTGCGGAGATTTTATAGCATGTTGCGATGCATTTACATCTGAATGTTGCAGCCATTGAATGGAAATCCCCAAGCGAAATACTTGTTTAGGCATCGGGCGATTGGGTACGGTTTGGTACACAACCCCCATCACATTTTCACAACTCGCGTGAAACTTGCCTTGCATTTTCCACTGGGGTAAAACGAAAGGTTTACTCCAACTGATATCCAATAAGTTAAAGGATTTCATTGCCACCAAATTATCGGTTTGGATAAATCGTTTGCCCGTTGATTTGAGCAAAAGTCCAACATCGCCCCACACCGATTTTACTTGAATTCCTGCCGCTCCCGTGTAGTTGGGAATAAATATTTGCTGATACGGTTGAGATTCTGCCGATGATTTTACGGAGGTTCTCACCCACTCTCCTTGCGAAAAAACCCTTACGGATGAAATGCGCTTGGCAGAGATTAAAAAAACACATTGACTTTGGTACGCAATACCCACATACTGTCCGCCACCCATCAAATTCATGGGCCTCCAGATTGCACCAGCCGGCATCCACAAAATGGGTTTATCCAACTGTCGGTAAAAAGCAGTTATCTCCGCATTTCCCAATACCTGACCGTGTTTAACACCGCGCGCCAACCATCCATTTAAAAAATTGCCTGTCAACGCATTGCCCAATACAAACCCCAACTCCGCGCTCTTGCCCTTCTCCGAATACAACGCCGTTCTACCGCTGGGAATGTACCAGTACAAATCGTTTAGCGTGGGTCGTCTAAAGCTGTTGTGTACATTCAATTTATACTGTAACGGCAATTTCCACGCCTTCTCTTTCACCTGTTTTTCTTTCCCCAAAAGCAATGAAAACGAACCAGTTGGTATGTTTTCATGCCACTCATAGCGGGAGCTAAATACATATTGTAAACGGTAAGTTTTGCCTGCTGTTTGAACATGCGACATACCAGAAAGCGAAACAAAGTTTGCCGGCAATTGTCGGTTTACCTTCCCTAAATATGCATTGATATCTGCCTGTTGCCATTGGAAATCGCCCCCAAACAACAATGTCATTTTCTTGGGCAAAGCCACCTGCCATTCGGTTTGCGCATGAAGGGTATTGGCTACACTGATCGCATGCTCAGCCCCTATTCTGCCCTCCAAAAAATCGATGTAATCATGCACATAACCCAAACGCAACGTGCCTTTCACCTTCTGTTGAACCCCAAGCAATTGATTGCCCTCCACCATCGTTTTGATGGATTTATCCAGTTGATGTCCCAACGATGTTAACGACCCCAACATAAATCCCAATCCTCTATCCACTTCGGCCATTTCGCCATGCAGTTTCACCATCGCTTTTTCCCATTTTCTACCCATCGCAATGCGCATCAAAGAGCGATTTACCTGCGATTTCGACATCCAACGGGTGTTCATCTGCAGGCCTGGATCTGAGAACGCAAATCGGTTTTGGGCGGTGGAATTTAATAAAGTGGCCGACATCGCCCATTGCTTGCTACCCCACTGACTTTGAATCATTTTCTGATGTTCGCCGAGACTGCCGTATTGGTAATATATTTCGGTGAGCGATTGAGGTATAAATTCCAATTTGGAATTGAGCAAAACAGTACCGCCAACAGAGCCAGAGCCCAGCAGCGAAGTATTGCCGCCTTCAAGCAGTTGCACTTGCATTCCTAACGGCATCAAGATAGTAAAATCGCCCATTCCCAACATCGGATTGTTAATAGGAAGGCTATTCCACATCACTTGCGTTTGGGTAGGATCGGCACCCCTACGAGAAATTGTAGCAGAGCCCGAAAGTCCATAGTTCTTCAAGAAAACACCTGCATCGGCCAAGGCGGATGCGGCAGAAGCACCTGTATTTGTGGGCGATAGGGTTTGAACCGAACGACCAATAAGTGCCATTTGCTGCCTACTGCTCATCACTTCAATTTTCACCGTATCCATGGAAATGGAATCCAGAAAAGCTGATTTTGATTTGGGAGGCATTCGATGCGCGGCGGCTGGATCGTTTCCATGCAAAGGATATGTGGGCGATGTAAAACCCGTCAACAATGAATGAATCGATATGTAGAGCAACGCCTGCATGGTTTTTGGTGTGCAGCTTGCCCACAAGGGATAAAAAGGAGAATTAAGGGAGTAAACCTTTAATCCGCCGCGCTTTTATTCCCGAAAGCGTGCTGACATTGCTAAAAGGCAGGTCTTCTGACTCCTTCCGTTTGAAGCGCCTTCCCGTTTCGTAAAACAGTGGCATTAGAAGCTTCAAACACACAAACAAGCAAGCTTGTTTTGGGAAGTTACAGCTGCGGGTACAGTATCGGATTTACACCGAATTCCCTTTTCATCATGTTGCGAACTGCGAACTCGCTCCATGAACCATTCAGCATTACAAATGTATTATTTTGTTTAAGATTTCAAAGCACCATGTAATAAAATGTGTAAAAAAATCATAATTAACAGTTTCACCACTCCGGTCTTTTTATGGCAAAACCGTAAAGGTTCCGCTGAAGCCAAGTGGTTGATTGTCTTTGTTGATGCAGCGCAGATTGTACACATAAACGCCTTGCGGAAGATTGCAGTTTACCAAGCTCACAAAGCCTTTTTCGCTTTTCATCGTCTGGCGATTCCCTGTACACACCTTC
>JAGKXC010000214.1 GCA_021151535.1 Sphingobacteriia bacterium
TTTTCCAATAACTTCGTTGGAAAGGTACAACCTTCTCCATTGAACCAAAATCGAATCAATTTGAGCATTGAATTCAGTAGAAAAATCACCACTTTCTCCATACAAATAAATCACTGATTGTTTGGCGAATGTATCGCCTGTAGTTACGAACTGACGTAACAATTCCACCCCATAGGGCTGCATTGGCAAATACAAATGTTTGAATTTCAGCACATCGCCGTTTTCAACCATACTACCGATGAATTTCATACGCTCATCGTCGTCTGAATCATCTTCGTCCTGAGCTACATAACCCAAGAATCCCACTTGCGGAATAGGCATATTCGCCAACATACTCAATTTGGGTTGTACTCTTTTTTTATCGGGCGATGATTTTGTAGAATCTACCGGATTTAATGTGGTATCTGCGGAAATATTGGCAGCATTTACGCCCAAACACCCTGCTGGCGTGGCATTTTCCGCAATGTCTTCCAATGGAGAACCAAAAGCAGAAGATGCTAATAAAAACAACCCCACAAGGATGCTGTTTTTATTAAATTTATTATGAATTATCATGAAGAACGGTTTGTAATTATTAAACGATATTTAGAACTTGTTCTTTTATTTGTTCTAATTTTTCTTTCATCTGAACTACGGCTTGTTGCATTGGAAAGTAGTTACTCTTCACTCCCATGGTGTTCATTTCTCTACCCATTTCTTGAGCAATAAAATTCAATTTTCTGCCCAAAGGCTCTTTGCCTAAACAATCTAAGAAATAATGAATATGCTGCTGTAATCTTTGTTTTTCTTCGGCGATATCCCATTTATCCAAATACAACAATACCTCTTGCTCAAAACGATTGGGATCTACGGTACCTTCTTTCACGTGCTCATTCAAATTGGCATAAATTCGATCTCTCAAACCTTGCTTTCTAGCATCTTCATGGGAAATAACTACCTGTAAATCTGCATCAATTTCTTTCACCAATGAAGTCAACTTGCTGCAAGTTGCACCGCCTTCCACTACACGAAAATCATGTAAAGACAAGGCTGCTTTCTCAGTAGCTTGCAAAATCACAGCTTTCATTGCATCTGAAATGGTACGTTCACCCGCATAAATCACCTCGGGAATTTTAAGAACTTCTCTAAATGGATCGCGGAATTCCAATTCCAATGCACCACTGAGCAGTTGCCATTTATCTAAATAAGCTTGCGCCAAAGGCACATTCACTTGGATATCCACATCTACACTTTCCGAAGACAAATAGGAAATGCTGTAATTGCAGTGAATGGTTCCTCGTTCAAGGCGATCACTCAAAATTTTTCTGATCTGGGGATCCAATTCAAAAAGATATTTGGGTAATCGAACATCTGCTTCAAAATATCTTCCATTCAAGGCTTTG
>JAGKXC010000016.1 GCA_021151535.1 Sphingobacteriia bacterium
TACGCATGCATCAAACGGTCTGGGTCTTCGATGGTTGCTAATTTATGGCCATAAGTTTTATATGCCTTTGTTAATGTTGGCATACGCTGAAACTTTAATACATTGGTGTCGATTGGAATTCCCAATCCAATGGGTTCTAGGTAATAATTGGCGATTAATTTGCTGTACTCATACTGTGTAAATTCATCACCAGAAATAGCTGCCGATTTTGATGAAAACATCATTGTAGTTAATGCAATGATGGCAATCAACATAAAAGCAAGTCGTTGGAGATTGCTCTTACCTAAATTAAAGTAATATCTTGTAGAAGTTTTGAACTTTAGTTGAGCTACTTGAGTGAAAGTGGTTTGATGCTTATCATCTTTCCCAGACTCCAATAAATATTCTTTAGAACAAGATTTTTCAGCAACGTAATACCAATCAAATAAAGAGGTTGGTTCGAACTGTTGTGTTAGGATTTGTTGGAAGCAATTTTTATTAATGGCGATAAAATGTCCGTGAAAATCTTCTTTTTTAACACCTAAGCAGATTTCGTTTAGCAATCCACCATGACTTTTTGATCTACCAAAGATGAAAGCTGCGGAATCTTGTATGTTAGATTCCTTAATATATTTCTGGATTTCTTGGGTAGGGCGATTGGCTTGATTGGAAATAACAAACCAATCATTTTCTGAATTGAGAATAATTGATTTGATTTGTTCAAATCCTTGTAATTCAATTGAATCAATCGTTATCAAGCGTGGATTTTCCTTGCTAGATTGTGTATTGGTTGTGGGAGATTTACTTGATTGTTTGGCCATATAAATGCTTCTTAGCAAACATAATACAATAGATGTAACAGAAGTTGAAGCAGTTGTAAAATTTGCCAACAGTTTATTAAAACTTGGAAAAAATCCAAAAAACCACTTGAAAATGGTATTTATTCATATGAAATATTGGGAATTACAAGACTTTGAATTATTTTTGCCGCCACTCAAAGGAGGACTATTTAATTGACTAAAGAACAAACACAAGAAAATGTTGAAGAAACAGTAAAAGTTTCCAACAAAAAAACCGCCGAAGTTGCGTCAAAGCACGACGACTTCGATTGGGATGCAGATGGTGCTGGTTTCCAGTCTTATTCATCTACAGACAGAGAAAAAATGGAAAATGCTTATGTAGCTACTTTCCAACCTGTTACAGAAAAGCAAGTTGTTAAAGGTACTGTAGTTGCTATCAACGACAAAGACGTTGTAGTTAACATCGGTTTCAAGAGCGATGGCTTGGTTTCTCGTCAGGAATTCCGTGACATGCCAGATTTGTCAATCGGTGATTCAGTTGAAGTATTTATCGACGTTGCTGAAGACAAAATGGGTCAGCTTATTTTGAGCCGCAAAAAAGCGCTTCAAGAAACAGCATGGGAAAAAATCGTGGAAGCTCACAATAGCGATGCAATCGTTACTGGTTATGTTCGTTCTAGAACTAAAGGTGGTTTGGTTGTTGACGTTTTTGGTTTTGATACTTTCTTGCCCGGTTCTCAAATTGATACCAAGCCTGTTCGTGATTACGATCAGTATGTTGGTAAAAATATGGATTTCAAAATCGTTAAGATCAATGAAATCTACAAGAACGTTGTTGTATCACACAAAGTATTGATTGAAGATGATATCGAAGCTCAAAAATCTGTAATCCTTTCTCGTTTGGAAAAAGGTCAGGTTTTGGAAGGTGTTGTTAAAAACATGACTAGCTTTGGTGTATTCGTTGACTTGGGTGGTATCGACGGTTTGTTGCACATCACTGATATTTCTTGGGGTAGAATCAACCACCCTGAAGAGGTGTTGAAGTTAGACGATAAGATTCAAGTTGTTATTTTGGATTATGATGACAACAAGAAGAGAATTTCTTTGGGCTTGAAGCAATTGACATCTCATCCTTGGGATAACTTAACTGCTGATATCGAAGAAGGAAGCAAAGTAAAAGGTAAGGTAGTTTCTGTTGCTGATTACGGTGCATTCATCGAAATCAAGCCAGGTGTTGAAGGTTTGGTTCACGTAAGTGAAATGAGCTGGTCTTCACACTTGAGAAACCCTAGCGAATATTTGAAAGTTGGAGACGACGTAGAAGCATTGGTATTGTCTTTAGACAGAACTGAGCACAAGATGAGCTTAGGTATCAAGCAACTTACTGAAGATCCTTGGATTAATATCGAAGAAAGATACCCAGTTGGTAGCAAGCATTCAGGAATTGTTAAGAATTTGACTTCATATGGTTTGTTCTTGGAATTGGCTGAAGGTATTGACGGTTTGGTTCACGTAAGTGATTTGTCTTGGAACAAGAAAATCAAGCATCCATCTGAATTCACTAAGAAAGGTGAGAAGTTGGATGTAATTGTATTGGAAGTTGATAAAGACAACCGCAGATTGAGCTTAGGCCACAAACAGTTGGAAGAAAACCCATGGGATACTTTTGAAACCATCTTCACCGTTGGTTCAATTCATGAAGGTACTGTGATTTCTCACAACGACAAAGGTGCTACTATCCAATTGCAGTATGGTGTTGAAGCTTTTGCTCCTGCACGTCATATCAAGAAAGCGGATAATAAATCAATCGCTGATGATGAAACTTTAGAGTTTGAAGTAATTGAATTCTCTAAAGATTCTAAGAGAATTATTGTTTCTCATACAAACATTTGGAAAGGTGCTGAAAAAGCAACCAAAGAGTCTGATGCAAACAGCAAAGAAAAAGCACGTAAGAACGCTTCTAAGGCTGTGAAGAAAATCAACCAAACTGCAGAAAAAACTACTTTGGGTGAATTAGGTGCTTTGGCTGAATTGCGCGCTCAGTTAGAAAAACAAGAGAACGCTCCTGCTAAAACAACTCCAGCTCCTAAGGCTGCGGCTGAAGAGAAAGCACCTGCTGCTGCTTCAGATGCTTCTTTGAAGTCTCTTTCTGGTGTAGGTCCTGCAATGGAAAAGAGAATGGTAGCTTTAGGTGTGTCTAATTTGGATGAATTGAAAGGTTTGTCTGAAGCCGATATCACAACTAAAGTTGAACAAGATTCAAAAATTTCTGCGGATCAGTGGAATAAGTGGATCGAAGAAGCTAAAGGTTTGTAATTTATACGTCCCTTTATAATGAAATAGGTTGCCTTATAGGCAACCTATTTTTTTTTAAGTACCTTTGTGATATAAATGAAAGAGCAGTTAATCGGAGCATTATTGATTAGTTTATTACATGGTTTTATTCCAGGTCATTGGATGCCATTCTTAGCTCTTTCAAAAAAAATGGGACTTACCAGAGCCGAAACCATGCGAAAAACGTCTATGGCGGCAACGGCACATACTCTCGGTACTGTTTTTCTAGGATTGGTGATTTACATCATTACTTCTTTTGGATTGCAAATGGATGCAAAAAAACATGGAGTAGATGAAAAACTTACAGCGTCACATCATACTTCCATCCATGTTTTTCATTCAGATTTTCAATTTGAATTTATTGGAGGATTGATAATGATTTTTTTGGGAATTTATTTCTTGTATCGCCACCATACTCATAAGCACTTTCATTTTCCAGAACAAGGAACAGAAAAAAGTAATCGCTTTATTTTTGGAACTGTTTTGTTGGCCTTATTTCTATCGCCATGTATGGAAATTGAAGTCTATTTTGCCACTTTAGCCCCCTTTGGCTTACCTGTTATTCTGGCGCTTATTGTAGTTTATTCAGTTTCTACTTGGTTAAGTATGATGGGTGGTGTTTGGATAGGATATAAAGGATTAGAACGTTGGAATTCTCATAGATTAGAACACAACGTTGGAATATTTTCCGGAGTTATTATGATTGTTTCAGGCTTGCTGTTAATGTTTGCCTGATTTTAAATATCGATCTATCCAATAATGAATTCCGTAGAGTAAGGGCAACATTACAATCGCTACAATTGTTTTATAAACATAATTAAAAGTGCCAACCTGCAAAACCCAAATTAGATCATATTTTCCGCCAAAATAAAAGGCAATAATTAACACAACATAACTATCGATAAATTGGGAAACCAACGTGCTTCCTGTTGCGCGCATCCAAATAGCGTTGTTCCCAAATTTGGTTTTGATTTTCTCGAAAATTACGGCATCTGTTATTTGGCCCACTAAAAATGCCACCAATGATCCAATAATAATCATTAATCCTTGACCAAATAAAGCATTAAAAGCATTTCCCATATCATTAATTCCCTGGTTTTGTCCACTACTTAGCCAAAAATTAGCACCCTTTAATCCCATTATTATTCTCACGGCCAAAAAGGAGTATATCAAACAAATTACTGCAATCCAAGACATGCGTTTCACGCCCTCCTTACCGAAATATTCATTAATTACGTCGGTGAGTATAAATACAACAGGCCAAATGATCACGCCCGCCGTCATATCTCCGTTTAATTGTCCTCCCAGAAATGGGAATTGAAATGGAGAAATGCCTAAAGTGGATTCGATCGAGAAAATTTTTGCTCCTACAAATTCGGCCACAATGGCATTGGTAAGGAATAAAAAACCGAGAATTAAGAATAACTGATTCTTCTTGTAGGCAGCATCTTGAAGATTTGTGGAAGTTGTGGAAGACGGTTCTGTTTGGCTCATATCTAAATTTCAATCAAACTTACAATTTATTTGGATAAATGTTTGTGTACCCTCATTAGGACACTCGATTTTATGTCGATTCATTAAACAACATTCCACCGAATTTGGCGAGATATTTGTAAAACTGCTAAAGATGACATTGGTGAAAGTTAAGAATATTCGTAAAACGGTAATCGCCCTATTGAGTGTAGTAGCATTTCATAATCTACATGCACAGTTACAAGGCGATTTTGATAAGTATATGACTTTAGGAATTGCTTTGGATGAAAAAGGTAAAGCTAAACTCGCCGTTCCGTATTTTGATACTGCTGTACTGATTAATGAAAAATCAGAACTGCCTTGGTTGAGCAGAGGAATAGCAAAAGTTCATTCAAAAGATTTTTCTGGTGCTGTGGTTGATTTCAATAAAGCTATTTACATCAATCCAAATTTGAAAGACGCCTATTTGTATCGCCATATTGCATACCGTCAAACGGAGAATTATCAATTTGCATTAGGCGATATCAATCATTATTTAGGTTTGCAACCCAACGACACGACGGCAAGAAATTATCGATTTGATTTGTGCTTACTTCTCGAAGAATGGGACCAAGCTTATACGGATTTAATTTGGTTATTCAAATTAGGCGATAAAGTAATGACAGAGCGATATATGCGCTTTTCACAAGCCATGGAATCGGCAAAAGCATATGATCCATTAGCATCTTATGTTGAACAACTGATGGCCGGGAATCCAACCAATAAAAATTTTAGAATTACCCTAGTTTATACCCAAGTTCAAATTGGTAAATGGGATAAAGCCTTATCTAACATCAATATTATGTTATTGGATGATCCTCAGAATTTAGAACTATTAAAATTAAAAGCTGATGCATTGTTTTATCTGAAACGGATTGCTGAAAGCGAAAAAATTTATCAAGATATTTTAACCAAAAATCCTATGGACGCGAATATCATGGCTGATTATGGCCATTGTTTGTTGCAAGAATCTAAATGGGAGGAGGCCGATGAATGGCTCACGAAGGCCATCCGAGAAAAAAATGGTACTCCGGCTTATGCTTATTTAGGAAGAGGAATCGCCAGATATAATATGGGTAAGGTAGGCGTTGCTTGCGCAGATTGGGAAAGGAGCTTGTATTTGGGCGAGAAAAATGCCAAGATATATTTGAATTCTTTTTGTTCTGAAACTATGCCTAAATAGAATCGCCAGATGAAAAAGTCTTTTCTCTTTTTCTGGGCGATTAGCTTATCGTTATTTTCAATATCATTTGGATGTAACGGAAATGTGTTTAATAATCTTTCTCAAATTGATTCTACTGCACCTTGGGTACCGATTCCCAAAACTGAGTTGGATCATTTTTCTAATTTGCCAGCAGTGAAATTTTGGCAACGCGTTTTAAATTTAAACAGTGATTCAGTTGTATTATTTTCGAAAGGCGAACGACAAATATTAAGAATACTACCCAAATCAGAACTCAAGATTTTGCAAGATTCATGTGGAAGGGATTCATATTACCACAATGTTCGAATTCATCATGATTTAAATTACACTTGCCAGTTAAAGTATTTACAAGGCAGAAAGGAATTTTACCATTTTGATAAAGTAATGCCAGCCATTCCGATTGCCGCTAAAATATTTTTACAATATGAAGTTTCACCTGTGTTGGCTGAAATGGTTTTGTTGATAGAAAGTCCTTCTAATCCACATATTAAATCTGTTTCAGGTGCGGCGGGGCATTTTCAATTAATGCCATATGTTGCTAAAAAGTACGGTTTAGTTATAACTGAAAATCAAGATGAACGAGTGAATTTAGAAAAGAGTGCAATGGCAGCGGCAAAACATTTTAAGTACTATTGCATACCACAAGCCAATAAGATTTTAGAAAAGCATAATATCCTCATTGACCAAAATGCACTATGGTATCAATTATTTGTTTTACATGTTTACCATGCTGGTTCTGGGAATGTAGCCAAAGTAGTGGAAGAAATAGGAGAGGTAACAGACGGAAACTATTTAATACAAATGATGTGGCAATTTACCGCAGGTGGTTTTAAATCTTCTTCACAGAATTATAGTCAGATCGCTTTGGCTGCATATTTAAATTATGAGGCGTTTCTTTTTAATATAAACCATTCTACAAATGGCTCACAAAATACTCGTTGATATGTATGAGTATTTGGACGAAATACAATTGTATGTTGTGGATATTGAATGATTTTTAAATTTTTAAATTTCATAAAGCATAGAAAACCATAGATATATTCAATTTGTTTAGACACATTTTAAATTGTGCCCACTGTTAACAAAATGTTTCAAGGGGCAACATATAGAATCTATATTTGCAACGCGAAAAACCACATTGTCTTAAATAAGATGAGTTCAAATTCCATCAAAACCTGGTTACTATCGGCAGCAATAGCTTGCTCGATTACCCTTCATGCCCAGAGCAAGCCTAATGCAGAAGAAGGCAAGAAACTGTATGAAGCCAACAACTGCGGAAGCTGTCACGCTTTGGATAAGAAAGTTGTAGGTCCTGCTTTACGCGGAGTTCAAACCCGCCGTTCGAACGAATGGTTGGTTAAATGGATCCGTAACAACGAACAATTTAGAAAGGTTGACAAAGATCCTGATGCGATCGCCCTTTATAATGATTTCGGTGGAGCGGCCATGAACATTTTTACCAACTTAACTCCTGAGCAAGTATTGAACATAGTTGAGTACATTAAAACTGCTCCAGAGCCAAAGAAAGATGTACCAGCTAACACCAACAAAACAGATGAGCCTGCTGATAATTCTAGCACCATTTATATTTTGTTGTTATTGGTTTTGGTTTTCAGTTCAGTTTTATTGGTTTTGTCAAAAGTTAAAAACACACTGAAAAGAGTTGAAGCGGAGAAAAATGGTGAATCAGAGGATTCAAACAAATCGAAGAAAGGTTTTTTTGAGAAAATTCTTCCTGGCGATTTGGGTAAGAGAAATCCAATAGTTTTAACACTGTTCACTATTGCCATTGTTGGTGGATTTTTAGCATACGTTGGTTTCAAATTCAGTATTACCGAGGTAGGAGTTCAAAAAGGTTATGCGCCGAAACAACCTATTGCATATTCACACAAATTGCACGCAGGCGATTTGAAAATTGATTGTAAGTATTGCCACTCTACAGTAGAAGAGAGTAAGCAAGCTTCAATTCCATCTTTGAATACTTGTATGAACTGTCACAAGGGTGTTCAGTTAACAGATAAGTATAATGGTGAGATTTCTCCAGAGATCAAGAAGATTTATGCTGCTTTGGATTATAATCCAGAAGCTAAACCAGGTGAAGAATATGGTAAGAATCCTAAACCAATTAAGTGGGTTAGAATTCACAATTTGCCTGATCATGCTTATTTCAACCACTCACAGCACGTGAAAGTTGGGAAATTGCAATGTCAGTCTTGTCACGGTCCTATTGAAAAAATGGAAGTTGTACAACAGTATAGCACATTGCAAATGGGATGGTGTATTGACTGTCATAGAAATGCTAACGTAGACGTTGAGAACAACAACTACTATAAGGCGTTACACGAAAAAGTTAAAGCAGATAAATCAGGTAAGTATTTAACTGCAGATGGTAAAATCAGAGTCACTCCTGCTATGAATGGCGGATTAGAGTGCTCAAAGTGTCACTATTAATAGAAAGAACCAATCAAAATGTCTAGCAATATAAAATATTGGAAAGGCGAGGAGGAACTCTCAAGAGATCCCAAATTCCTTGCAGCTCAAAAGAATGAGTTCCAAGAAGATTTACCATTGGATGAAATCTTCAGTGATTCCGGTGTTGAATTACAATCTAATCGCCGTGATTTCCTAAAGTATTTTGGATTTAGCGTAACTGCAGTTGCTTTGGCTGCATGTTATAAAACACAAGTTCGTCATGCAGTTCCTTATTTGGTTAAGCCTGAAGACGTAACTCCAGGAGTTGCAAACTATTATCGTTCAACTTGTGGTGCTTGTTCAAGTGCTTGTGGTATTGAAGTAAAAGTAAGAGAAGGTAGACCAATCAAGATCGATGGCAACCCTGATTCTGTAATTAGTAAGGGTGGTTCTTGCGCTGTAGGTCAGGCTTCAATTCTTTCTTTATATGATACTGAAAGATTGGCTAACCCAACTGTTAATGGTTCTGAGAATTCTGATTGGACAGCTATTGACAGTGAAGTTGCATCTAAATTAAAGTCAATCGCTTCAGCAAATGGTAAGATTGTTATCCTATCAAATTCAATCCATTCTCCATCTACATTGAAGTCGATCGAAGCTTTTAAAGCTGCATATCCAACTACTGAACACGTTATGTTCGATGCTGTTTCTTATGCAGGTATTTTAGAAGCTAATGAAGCTGATTTTGGTAAGAGAGTAATTCCAACTTATCATTTTGATAAAGCCAAAGTTATTGTAAGTTTCGCAGCTGATTTCTTGGGTACTTGGATTTCTCCAGTTGAATTTACTAAAGGATACAGCCCAAATCGTATTCCTTCAAAAGATGGAATGTCTAAGCATATTCAGTTTGAAAGTAATTTGAGTACTACTGGTACAAATGCAGATTACAGATTCCCAATGAAGACTTCTCAAGAAGCTCTTTATTTGGCATCATTGTATAATGCAATTGCTTCTGCTGCAGGTGCTAAACAAATTGCTGTAGCGCAACAGGGTGAATTAGCAGGTAATGCTATTAAGAAAACTGCTGATGCTTTGTTGGCTGCCAAAGGTGCATCTTTGGTTGTGTCTGGTTCTAATGAAGTAGAAAATCAAAAGATCGTAAATGCTATTAATATGTTGTTGGGTAACTATAATGCTACCATCAACTTGAATAATTACAGCAAACAATATCAAGGTTCTGATAAGAAAACTGCTGAAGTTTTAGCAGGATTGCAAAATGGTTCTGTTCAGGGTGTTATTTTCTATAACACAAACCCAGTTTATAATTTGGGTAAAGACGCTTGGTCAGAAGCAATTAAGAAGGCAAAAGTTTCTATCTCTTTGGCTTCTACCAAAGATGAAACAGCTTCTGCTTGTCAGTACGTAATGCCTGACAGCCATTTCTTGGAAAGTTGGAACGATGCTGAACCTAAATTAGGTGTATATCAGTTCACTCAGCCTACAATCGGACATGTATTTAATACCCGTCAAGCTCAATGGACTTTATTATCTTTAGCAAATGCAGTTCCTGCAGTTGAAAAAGATCCATTGGCAGCAAAAGGTATTTTCTCACAGAAGTTCACTTCTTCTCCATATTATTTGTTTATCAAGAACAATTGGTCTGCTACCTTATCAAATGATGAAGCTTTCAACGCTGCATTAGAGCAGGGTATGTTGGCAGTAGGCGATATGACACCTGCAGCTCCTTCATATGCTGGTGATGTTTCTACATTAGCGACTTTCGTTACAAACGCTTCTAAATCTTCAGGTTTGGATTTAGTGTTGTATCAAGCAACTGGTGTTAGAGATGGTGCTCATGGTAACAACCCTTGGTTGCATGAAATGCCAGATCCAGTAAGTAAAGTTTCTTGGGATAACTATGTAGCTGTACCAAAATCATTGGCAGTAAAAATGAACCTTTCTGATGGTGATACTGTGAATGTAAAATTGGGCGATGTAGTTTATAACAACGTTCCTGCATTGGTTCAGCCAGGTCAAGCAAATGGTACTGTATCATTGGCTTTGGGTTATGGAAGAACACACGCCGGTAAAGTAGGTGGAAGTGTAGATAAAGGTTATGCATCTGTAGGTGTTAACGCTTATCCATTTGTAACATCTATCGCTGGAAATAGAAAATATGTTATTTCTGGTGTTGAAATTACAAAAGGCGATGAAACCTACGCCTTGGCTCAAACCCAAACACACCATTCTATTGAAGGTAGAGATATCGTAAGAGAATCAAACTTCGAAGCTTGGAAATCAAATCCTAAAGCTGGTAACGATAAGCCAAAAACACATGTATATACTGTTTGGGAAAAAGCAGAATATAGAAAAGATGGTGCTCCAAACCATTTGTGGGCTATGGCTATCGACTTAAATGCTTGTACAGGTTGTGGAACTTGCGTAGTAAGTTGCTCAATTGAAAACAACGTTCCAGTGGTAGGTAGAGATGAAATTCGTTTGCGTCGTGAAATGCATTGGATCAGAATTGATCGTTACTATGCATTCAACAGCAAAAACGAATCAGTTACCCGTGAAAAAGAAATCAGTAAAATCGATTCTTCAGACAATGGCGAATATAGCCACTGGGAAAATGTGAGTGTGATTCATCAGCCAATGATGTGTCAACATTGTGCACAGGCTCCTTGCGAAACTGTTTGTCCTGTACTTGCTACAACTCACAGTTCTGAAGGTTTGAACCAAATGACATACAACCGTTGTATTGGTACTAAGTACTGCGGTAACAACTGTCCTTACAAGGTTCGTCGTTTCAACTGGTTCCGTTATAACGATAACGACAACTTTGATTTCCACTTCAACAATCCATTGGGTAAAATGGTTATCAACCCTGACGTTACAGTTAGAACCCGTGGTGTTATGGAAAAATGTTCTTTCTGTGTTCAAAGAATTCAGGAAGGCAAATTGAAGGCTAAGAGAGAAGGTAAATCGCCGAATGAAGTAGAAGTTAAAACTGCTTGTATGAAGGCATGTCCAGCTAACGCCATTGTTTTCGGTGATTTGCATAATCCTGAAAGCGAAGTAAGCAAATTGTATAAGAACGAAAGAGGCTTTACAGTATTGGAAGAATTGAACGTACAATCTTCTGTAATGTACATGACTAAAATTCGTAATACAGATAACGTTTAACCCCAACAATCTACATCCGAATGATACACGATTCAATTATTAGGGACAGATTGGTAACTGGCGATAAAACTGCCGCGGATGTAACCCGCGACATCGCCCGTCCTATCTTAAACAAACCCTCAACAGCTTGGAAAGTAGGATTTTCATTATCCTTGGTTTTCTTAGGCATTTTCGTAACTAGTTTATTTTATACCTTATGGACAGGTATTGGTGTTTGGAACATCAATAAATCTGTAATGTGGGGTTGGGATATCACAAACTTCGTATTCTGGGTTGGTATTGGTCACGCAGGTACTTTGATTTCAGCTGTATTGCTATTGTTCCGCCAAAAATGGAGAATGAGTATTAACCGTTCTGCAGAAGCGATGACAATCTTTGCAGTTATTTGTGCTGCAATGTTCCCAGTATTTCACATGGGTAGGGTTTGGGTTGGCTATTGGGCTTTACCATTACCTAATGGTTTTGGTTCCCTTTGGGTTAACTTCCAATCTCCTTTGTTGTGGGACGTATTCGCGATCTCTACTTACTTCTCGGTTTCTTTGTTGTTCTGGTATATTGGTATGATTCCTGATATTGCAACAATCCGTGATAAAGTAAAAGGTAAAACAGAAAAAGCGGTATATAGTTTCTTCTCAATGGGTTGGACAGGTAGCACAAGAACATGGGCTCGTTATGAGTTGATTTCTTTGATCTTAGCTGGTTTATCTACTCCTTTGGTACTTTCCGTACACACAATTGTATCAACTGACTTTGCAACATCTGTAATTCCAGGTTGGCACACTACAATTTTCCCTCCTTATTTCGTTGCCGGTGCGATTTTCTCTGGTTTCGGTATGGTGGCTACATTGTTGATTGTTGCTAGAAAAGTAATGAACTATGAAAACTACATTACAATTGGTCACTTGGACGCGATGACAAAAATTATCATGGTAACAGGTTCTATTGTAGGTATTGCTTACTTAACTGAATTCTTTATTGCATGGTATTCAGGTGTTGAGTATGAACAGTATGCATTTATTAACAGAGCTACTGGACCATATTGGTGGGCTTATTGGAGTATGATGAGTTGTAACTTGATTGCACCTCAGGTATTCTGGTTCAAATGGGCTCGTACTACACCTTGGTTCATTTTCATCATGAGTATTGTAGTAAACGTAGGTATGTGGTTTGAGCGTTTCGTAATTATCGTTACCTCATTGCACCGTGATTATTTGCCCTCAAGTTGGGTAATGTATGCAGGATCATTAACAGAGATAGGCTTGTTCCTAGGTACTTTTGGTATCTTCTTTACTTGCTTCTTCTTGTTTGCTAAGTTCTTGCCGGTTATTAATATGTCAGAAGTTAAATCAATTCTTCGCAACCGCGAATAAAAAATTAAAATTTACCATAATGGGAATTTTGGATAAAAACCTAAGCATACGCAATCGCAACAAGATGTTGATTGGCGTATGGGAAGATGAAGACAGTCTTATGGCTGCAGCATCAGATTTGGTGCATGATGGAGTGAAAATTCACGATATTTATACACCATACCCGGTGCACGGATTAGATAGAATTATTGGAGTTAGAAGAAGTAAATTAGCAAGAATTGCATTTTTCTGTGCAATTACTGGTTTCACTTTGGTAACTACCATGATTTGGTATATGTATGTGATTGATTGGCCTCTAAATATTGGTAACAAACCAGTTAGATTCGCACCAAGTTGGGCTCCTGTAATGTTCGAAGGAACAGTATTGTGTACTGCTTTTGGTATGGGATTTTTCTTCTTTTGGAGAAACCGATTGGTTCATGGTATCAAAAATGAATTGTTGGATCCCCGTCAAACTGATGATTATTTAATCATCGCTGTTGAAACAGGTGAGGGTGTAGACAACAATGCAGTTTTATCTACCATGAAAAAACATTCACCAGTTGAATTAAGAGAGTTTCACCACGGTGTTCAAACCACCATTTAATCTGAATTAACCAATGAACAAAAAATATTCAATCATTTTTGGTGCGATTGTAACAACGGTTTTAGTTACTAGTTGTGTTAGTCGCGGCAATAATCCAGGTTGGGAATATGCTCCTGATATGTATTATTCCAAAGGTTATGAGCCATACAGTCAGGGCGATTCAAATGTGATCAATCCTTACGGAATGAACATGCGTGAACCTGTTGCAGGTACAGTTGCTTTGGGTAAATTGGATTATAAATATCCTTTTGAAAATAATGGTGAAGGCTATGAAATGGCTGGTACTATGTTGAAAATGCCAGAAGGTGTAACCTTAGAAGATGGCAGAGCTCAGTATATGTACGGCATTTACTGTACTCCTTGCCATGGTCAAGAAGGAAATAACGACGGTGAAGTTTTCAAAAAGGTATCTACTTTGAAACCAGCTTGGAAAGGTTATAGTGATGCTTATATTCAGACTCTTCCAGAAGGTAAAATTTACCATACATTAACTTATGGTAAAAACAATATGGGTAGCCACGCTTCTGTATTAAAACCAACTGATCGTTGGAAAATCGTTAAATATGTTAAATACTTAAGTAACAAAGGTGGCGTTTCTGCTGCTCCCGTTGCTCAAGATTCTGCTAAAACCAATTAATTAAGGTACTAAAATGGGACACGGACATCATATAGAAATTAAACAAGAGCAATTTGTTTTTTCACCAAAAGCCAAAAGATTCGCTATCATTATGATGGTGTTGGGTTTGGTTTTCGCTGGAATTGGAATTGCCACCCTAAAAAATGGTGAAACAGCTTCGCATCATACTGAAGCTACTCACAATGCCGCCGGAACTCATGAAGAACATGCTACTGCAGCAACTCATGAAGAACACGGTAACGTACCTAATGAAAAATTTGGACCTCGTGCTGAATTTCATAATTTAGAAAAACCAGCTAGCACAAGAATTTGGGCTAACGTATTAGTTGCTGGTATTTTCTTCTTGATGATTTCATTGGCAGCATTGTTCTGGTATGCAGTACAATATGTAGCTAATGCAGGTTGGTCTGTTGCAATTAAAAGAGTTCCTGAGGCTGTAATGACATTTATTCCAGTTCCTTTGGTGCTGATTTTGATTGCGTTATTTGTTGATAAAAACAATATTTACCACTGGTCTCATTATGAGCATTTGCACTTAAAAGCGGGTGATGCTGGTTTTGATAAAATTCTTGATGGAAAGTCTGGATTTTTGAATTCTACCATGTTGTTTGCTTTCCCAACTATCTTAGTAACTATCTGGTATATATTGGGTAGAAAGTTGAGAAGTTTAAGTGCTAAAGAAGATGCCGGTCAAAAAGGTGATGTTTCTTTCTTCAAAAAGAGCATTACTTTTAGTGCAGTATTTGCAGTAATCTTTGGTTTTACTATTTCAATCATAGTTTGGTTGTTGGTAATGTCAGTTGATGCACACTGGTATTCTACTATCTTTGGTATTTATACATTTATTACGCATTGGGTTACATCAATAACAATCATGGCTTTAATGATTCTTTATATCAGAAAAGAAGGTTATTTGAAGTTAGTTACAGCTGAACACATGCATGACATGGGTAAATTCATGTTCGCATTTACTGTATTCTGGGCTTATATCTGGTTGTCACAGTATTTGTTGATTTGGTATGCTCAAATTCCTGAAGAAATGGCTTACTATCAGTTGCGTTTTGAAAACTATAAGTTTAATTTCTTATTGAATTTCTTCATGTGCTTCTGTATTCCTTTCTTAGGTTTGTTGATGCGCTCAGCTAAACGCAATCCTTTGGTAATGACGATCTTTGGTGTTATCATGATTATGGGTCATTATCACGATGTTTGGTTCATGATATTCCCAGGTGTTTTTGGACCTGGAATGCAAATTGGATTCTTAGAGGTTGGCACATTCCTTTTGGTTGGTGGTTTTTTCATCTATTGGGTATTCACCGCTTTAACCAAACGTGGATTAGTCGCAATCAATCATCCTTATTTGGAAGAGTCTGTTTATCACGATACCGGAGTTTAATTAAATCCGATTATTTTAAAAAGGCCATTCCAACAGAATGGCCTTTTTTGTTGTTAAAATCTTATATATATCCTAAATATTCAATAGAAAATACTTCATCACATTGTAAATTTGAAACATGGAACTTTCATCCAAATATAATCCCTGCGAAATTGAAGACAAATGGTATAAACATTGGTTGGAGAATGGTTATTTCCATTCAACACCCAATGATAAACCTGCATATACAATTGTAATTCCTCCGCCCAATGTTACTGGTGTTTTACATATGGGGCATATGTTGAATAACACCATTCAAGACGTTTTAATTAGACGAGCAAGAATGAGTGGTTATAATGCTTGTTGGGTTCCCGGTACAGATCATGCATCTATCGCCACTGAAGCGAAAGTTGTAAAACTATTGGCGTCTCAAGGAATTCAAAAGAAGGATATTACCCGAGAAGAATTCTTAAAACATGCTTGGGATTGGAAGGAAAAGTATGGGGGAATAATTTTAGAACAATTAAAGAAACTAGGAGCGAGTTGTGATTGGAATCGTACCAGATTTACTATGGAGCCTTCATTGTACGATGCAGTAATTCACGTTTTTATAGATTTATATAATAAGGGATTAATTTATCGTGGTACCAAAATGGTAAACTGGGATCCTGCAGGTAAAACTACCTTAAGTGATGAAGAGGTTATCTTTAAAGAAGTTCATGATCAACTTTATTATGTTAAGTATAAGGGTGTTGATTTCGATGGAGAATTGATTGTTGCTACTGCACGCCCTGAAACAATCGCAGGTGATGTTGCTGTTTGTGTTCATCCGGAAGATTTAAGATACACTCATTTAATTGGTAAAAAAGTTCGCGTACCATTAATTAATCGTGAAATTGAAATTATAGCCGATGAATACATAGATATTGAATTTGGTACCGGTGTTTTAAAAGTAACTCCTGCACACGATATCAATGATTATGAAATTGGTAAGCGATTTAATTTGCCAGTAATTGATACCTTAAATGATGATGGTACTATTTCAGTAGCCGGACAATTGTTTATAGGTAAGGATAGGGCTGAAGCTAGAAAATTATGGGTAAAGAATCTTAAAGAAAGTGAATTACTCGAAAAGCAAGAAAATTACACTCACAACGTAGGACATAGCGAAAGAACGGATGCAGTAGTTGAACCTAAAATTTCAACCCAATGGTTTATGGATATGAAGAAATTCATGGAAAAGAATCCAGAAGTTCTTTCATCGGTTATGAGCGATGAAATCCAATTTCATCCTGCAAAATTAAAAAACACCTATCGCCACTGGATGGAAAACATCAAGGATTGGAATATTTCTCGACAGTTGTGGTGGGGACATCAAATTCCGGCTTGGTATGCTCCAAATGGAGATTTTGTTGTAGCGAAAAACAAGTCTGAAGCAATTAAGGCATTTGCTAATAAGAATATCGCCGTTTCTGAAACTGAAATTCAACAAGATCCAGATGTGTTGGATACATGGTTTAGTTCTTGGTTATGGCCAATCGCTGTATTTGATGGAATTGGTGAAAATGCAGACAGAACAGAATTGGATTATTATTATCCAACCAATGATTTGGTAACAGGTCCGGATATTCTGTTTTTCTGGGTTGCAAGAATGGTAATGGCCGGATACGAATTTGAAGGCAAATTGCCATTTAAGAATGTTTATTTTACGGGATTAATTCGCGACAAACAACGTCGCAAAATGAGTAAATCATTGGGAAATAGCCCGGATCCATTGGATTTGATTGAAAAGTATGGTGCTGATTCTGTAAGAATGGGATTACTTTTATGTGCACCTGCTGGGAATGATATTTTGTTTGATGAATCTCAAATTGAACAAGGGCGAAATTTCTGTAATAAAATATGGAATGCTTATAGACTTACACAAACTTGGGAAATCCAGGATTTTGCTGCGAGTGCTGCTCAAACACAGGCCATTGCTTGGTTTAAGTTACGATTAGAACATGTGATTACTGAAAATGAACGATTATTTTCGGAATTCAGATTGAGTGATGCATTAATGAATCTTTACAAATTGGTTTGGGATGACTTTTGTAGCGTGTTTTTGGAAGGAGTTAAACCCAATTATGGTTCACCCATGAGTAAAGAAGCGGCAGACGAGGTGAATTCCTTATTCTCAATACTAATGGCTATGTTGCATCCTTATATGCCTTTTATTACGGAGGAATTATTTCATGCGATTGTTGGGAAGGATTGTATAATCTCTGACTATCCAAAATCAGTATCAATTATTACTTCCAATCAATTTGCAGAAGAAGGATTGATGTTGGTAACTGAAGTTCGAAATGTTAGAAATTCCAAAGGTTTATCGCCCAAAGAAACACTTGAAGTATGGGTGGCGAATATGGACATTTTAACTAACATGAAGGAATTGATCCAAAAATTGGCAAATGTAAACCTACATGCAGCAGAAAAGCCCAATGGAATTGAGATTTTGGTTGGTAAACTACCTGTGGTAATTGAATTAAATCAAGAAATTAATGTCGCAGAAGAAATTGAATTAATTAACAAAGATATTTCATATTTAGAAGGCTTCTATAAATCAGTGAATGCCAAATTGAGTAACGAAAAATTTGTTTCCAATGCAAATCCAGACGTAGTTGAGCGTGAACGACAAAAACTGGAAGATGCGGAACAGAAACTATCAGTATTGCGTAATCGATTGAAACAATTGTCTTAATCGTAAAATTGCTATTATAAAAAAGGCGAATTCAAAGAAGAATTCGCCTTTTTTATTGGTTACATTGTTTCTAGCTTTTTTGTTTGAATATTGTTATTGTGATATTCTCCAATTGCATTTCCCATTGATTTTCCATTTTCAATTGCATCAATAAAGTGAATACCACCATAAAGTCTAGAAACGCAAGCTTCATTCGCAGCTTCTCTAAAACTATTATACTTTCTCTTACCTAATCCAAAAGGTTCTTCTGTGTTGTCTTCAAAAGCTACTTCTCCAAACATCTCGGTTAAAACTGTGGCTGCGGCACTCGACACTACGCTGTGACCACTCAAATACTCTGGAAATGCAGGGGTTTGAATGGGAGAGGTCCATGTTGAATCAATTAAGCGGTGAACTGCATCGATAGGTCTTAAGTATTCAGTTTCATATTTTACATGCCAACAAGTGATGAATGCATCAAATATGGCAGCTGAAAGCCTAACCATGCCTTCCGCAGATTGAATTAGATTGTAATTTTTTTGCTTAGCAACTGTTGAAAACAAGCCAAGCCAATGTCCTGCCGGAGAAACCTTTAACACATTAATTGTTGCATGTCCGTAATGGAAGGTTGCATTTGGATTATCGTCCCAGTACCATGCAGTTGCCAATTGCGCAGAGTCCTTCTTGTTTACAACATCATAAACTTCTTTGGTTATCTTGAAAAATCTGCTGTTTTTATTTGTGGAATAAGGCTCAGGTTTTTCATATTTGAAATCTCTAACAGATTTAATGAAGGCAGGTCTGATTTTTCCCCAATTAGGCTCAATTGCATCCATGAAATCTGGGGGAGTAGGTTGCCAATAACCAGCTTCTGTTTTAGCTAAGTAAAATTTGCCCCTGAATTGTGCAAATGAATCCTTTTTCGACCATCTTACAACTGCAGCACCGACACTATCGCCAAAATTGATGGATGCATTTAGCATTTCTTCCGACATAACTTTTCGGTATTCATCAATTTTGCGCGTTCTGAATTTGATGATTGTATCCATGTTGTAAACCAGTTTTTCTGCAGCGAATGTATGTGCCGCCATAGCTACTAAATCCAAACAGTATTTTTTTGATGTATCGGGTTGTGGTGTTTCTGGTAAATTGGTTAGCTGTTTAGCCAGGGATACTTGATTGGGATAAAAAGGTTGGATTGCCTGATATGCCGCAACCGTAGCATAAAAATATCTACGAGATCCTACTGGAGCAGGCACGTGATCAACTACAATAGAGTTCTGGATGGCATAATTACATTCACTAAGAATGTTTTCATTTACCATTTTATTTTCTGTTTCAACGGGCTGCTTATTACAGGAGGATACTGATAAAGAAAATAAGCATATCGCTGAAAACAATTTGAGGGTAGTCTTCGTTCTCATACCCGACAAATGTAAAAAAAAAGCGCATCATTTAGATGCGCTTTTACTAATATAAAATGATTATAAGTAACTATCTTATTTTTGTTCCTGGTCTTCTAAAATGATTCCAGATTCTCCTTTATAAGGTGAAGGGATTGTAGGAACAAATCTTAAACGCTTGATGTCATCAACTCTCTTAGATGATCTTGCTCTGTTTTTAGCTTCTTTTCTTTTTAATCTGGTAACACCCATGGCTTTTCAAATTAGGTTGCAAATATAAGTGATTTAATCAATCCAAGCAAATGTTTTTAAATTTTACTTCCTTTAGAATTGAAGAATTCAACTTTTTCAGATTTACCTGCAAAAATACCATGTGCATTTTCAGAACAATAGCCCTGGCCGCGACTTAAATTTACTTTCTTGCCTCCATTCTTGCCAGTTACAATTGCATACGATGCTTTCATTGGTGCTTTGATGAAAGTTAATCCGCTTTTCAACAATCCAAAAGCTTTCGCCTCTGCGTTACAATTGCCTAAAATCAATTCAGGTTTGCCATTGATTTCGGTTAATGCCATACCCTTGCCATCCAACTGGTTATAGAAATTCATGCGATTGCCAAATGTAAAACTCAAATTACCTTGCTGATTCAGTAAAACAAAACCACTTTGTGCATCGTCTCTACCATGTGGTACTCTTGTATTATAGTTGTTACCAATGCCCACAATGTCATCAAATCCATTTCCGTCAACGTCTATCGCCACTAATCCATAAACGGGTCCAGCTTGCGCATAAAACGGTAATTCACGAATCTCAAATTTACCTCCATTATTGATCGCAATAAAGCTAGAGAAATAATTGGCACGCAATGAATTTTGTTCTAAGTTCTCCTTACCGAAAATATCCATCATGGTTTTGCCCGCGAAATCTTTATATCTGGTAAACTTCTTATTGATAAACAGGGGATAGGCTCTTCCCATTTCATCCATCGTAAATAGCGGGTATTCACTTCCATTGTAAGTATAACTCATCGCAATATCTACGCCGCCATTCTTGTCGAAATCTGCCCAATAAATCTTAGAAGGGCGATCAATTGTTGCTTGTATGAAGCTGTTATTGCCTTTGTTGCCAACAACAAAATCTAAATCGCCATCATTATCGATATCTACAGGTAAAATACTATTCATCCAGCCGCTAATTGTTGGATCGCCGTAGTCTGCAGTTTTATTTACCAATTTGCTATCTACATTCTCTAAGAAAATTAATGGCATCCATTCGCCTGTTAATACCAAATCAGGCCTATTGTCACCACTAAAATCAGCCCAGACAGCCGAAGTAATCATTCCTGCATTATAAAGATCTGGCGCCATGGATTCTGTTATATCCCTGAATTTGCCACCTTCATTTCTTAAAAGGTAGCTTCTTACCGCTAATTGTGGGTAATGACCAGGTAAAACACGACCTCCAACAAATAAATCCATATCGCCATCACCATCATAATCAGACGCCGTAAGTGGACCTCCACTGGTATTTACAGCGGGTAAAATTCCTTTCCCTAATGCAAAGTTCCCTTTACCATCATTGATGAAAATTTTATGATCGTAATTGGGCGATGGAATATCGTATTCAGATCCTCCTGGAGCCAAATACAAGTCTTCGTCGCCATCGCCATCTGCATCAAAAAATAATGAACCAACGATATCTACGTTACTTAAAGACTTCCACGGTTGAGACGTAGCCTGGGAAAGTTTACCACCTGCTTGCTGCATATAAAGTTTACAACCTGCACTCGTTCTCGCATTGGTGATAAAAACATCCATTTTCCCATCGTTATTAACATCGGCAGAGGAAACGCCAGGACCTAAAGTTGTAAATCGGTGTGGAAGCATAGGCTCACGCTTAAAATCAGGGTTTTCTTGCTCTTGATGTAAGAAGTCTAACCCAATTTGTTTTTCATTTTCAGTGAAAATTTCCTGTAAACTCTTTTCAAAATGATAGCTGCCACTCGCATCCGATTCTTTTACCACAAGTGTTTCATCGCAAGATACGTTTTCAATTTTCTGATACTTTCCACCAGGCCAAACTACGGTTATTGATGGTAACTTCTTTTTATCGCCCGTACCCATGTGGATCATTGGCTGTGAACTACTTTGATAACCTTTTGTACCGTGTAACTCAAATTTTCTTAAACTTCCACCTACAGAATCTTCAACAAACACTTTTACACCAATACCAAGTTTGTTTTTAGTGCCTTCGGCTTTGATATTCAAGTAATGTCCACTGCTGGAAATGTTTTTGTATAGAAATGGCTCTTCGGCTTGATTACAAACAATTAAATCCATTTTCCCATCGCCATTAAAATCCGCAACTCCAGCACCTGCACTATGACTTAAATCATCTAATCCCATGCTTTCGGCCATGTTCACAAAGCCATTGCCTGATTGATTCATGAACAAAAAGTTTTGCAATTTTTCGTATGGAATTAATTTTAGTAACTCTTCATGTGTAAATGAAGATTGCTTAGATTTTTCCAAATTCATTTGGTACAACATGAAGTCTAAATCGGTGACATCTCTGTAATAGCCGTTGCTTACAAATAAATCGAGAAAACCATCATCGTTAAAATCAGATAAAAGTGGAGACCAACTCCAATCACTCTTCGCAACACCATATAAATATGCCATATCCGCAAAATGACCATTACCTAAATTCATTTGCAATGCATTCTTCATGTATTGATTTCGGTATCCATTTCGAATACCAACCATTGTGTAATCGTAGTCTTTCGGACCCATTAATTGCATGTATCGCTTAGGATTTTCTGCCAACATGTCTAAACTGATTAAGTCTAACCAACCGTCGTTGTTGATGTCGCCTTGATCTGAACCCATGCTATTGGTTGATGAATGCTTGAAATAAGTATTGAACTCATCTTCAAATTTTCCATTGCCCTTATTAACTAAATAAAAATCTGGGAAATGATAATCATTACAAACATATAAATCAGTTAGACCATCTTCATTAAAGTCACCTGCTGTTGCGCTAAGACAATATCCCATTGCTTTTACACCAGCTTCTTCAGAAATATCGGTGAATTTGTTACCATCATTACGATACAAATGCTGTTGGTTTTGATGGTTTAAATTCAAACCTTTAGAATAAGGCGTGTTAATGTTAGCAAAGAATTGATCAGCATGATTGCCCAAATACATATCCAAATCACCGTCGTTATCCATATCAAAAAACGTAGCACAAGTTGCATTTCCATCGTCGTCAACACCCCATTCTTTTGCAGATTCTTTAAATGTACTGTTTTTTTGATTGATGAATAATAGATTAGATTTTTTTACATTTTTACCCATAGGACCGGACGAACAGGCATAAATATCTAAATATCCATCATTGTTTACGTCAACCATGTAAACGCCACTAATCCATTGATTGGTTGCGGTTTTTGAACTTTCAGTAATGTCTTCAAATTTGAAATCCCCTTTATTTAAATACAGTTTCGAAGATTTTTCATTACCCGAAAAATACATATCAGGTAAACCATCGTTGTTTATGTCGCCAATAGCAACACCACTTCCATTATATAAATAGTGATAGGTAAATTGATTTAATGTATCATTCTCAGGAACAGTGTTTACAAACGTGATACCTGATTGCTCACTACCAATTTTTTCGAATAATTTTTCTTCACTGTTGCTTTTATCGCCGCAAGACGATAAAGTGATCGCTCCAAATAAAATAGAAAATCTTAACGCAGTATTTACTGGGTTCATAATCATATAATTATATAGTACAATAATAGTGTTTTAGGTTTATTTTCTAACTTGGTCCACCCTTAAAAACACAAAAAGAAACATGGTAAATGCCCATAAACTCGATCCACCATAAGAAATATAGGGTAGAGGTATACCAATAACGGGCATTAGCCCTACTGTCATCCCAATATTAATGGAAAAATGGAAGAATAAGATACAACAAAGTGAATAACCAAGAACTCTTCCAAAAGTGGTAGTTTGACGTTCTGCCAATATACTAAGCCTTATTAGTAAACTCAGGAATAAAATAAAAAAGATGGTGGCTCCCGCCAATCCCCATTCCTCGGCGATGGTATCGAAAATAAAATCTGTATGCTGTTCAGGAACAAACCCCATTTTAGTCTGGGTTCCTTTCATAAAACCGCGTCCCCACATTTTTCCTGCTCCAATGGCGATTTTGGATTGATTGGTGTGATAATCAATGCCTTGGGCGTCTTCTTTTAAACCTAAAACCGATTCTATTCTACTTTTTTGATGCGCTTGAAAAACATTATGATAGGCCGAACCTACAACAGTGTAAAAAAGAGCTGAGAATATTGAAATTGTAATGATAAAAGGAATTGCAGAACGATTTTTTCTGAGCAAAAGAATTACCAAAGATGCAACGCCTAGCATGATTCCATATCCATAAAAAACAGAAACTCCTTGGAAGTCGCCAACGATTCTAACAATCGCCAGTATTGTTAACCAAATTGCCCCTATTAAAATGTATCCTGGAAGTCCTTCACGATATAAAACAAGAAAAAATGATAAAAAAACTAAAGCACTACCGGTATCATCTTGCTTTAATATAATGATCATGGGTAACAAAAAAATTGCTAAGCTCGTTGCGATATTTTTAATACCCTTAAATCGAATTCCATAGGTTCCGAGAAATTTTGCCAAAGCCAAAGCAGTTGCTACCTTAGCAAATTCACTGGGCTGAATTCCAAAGCCTCCAAAGCCAAACCAAGACTTCGCACCCGCAACTTCTTTACCCATCAAAATAACTAGAATGTTTAAAAATATCGCGATCCCGTAAAAACCGTAAGCAAAGTAGTCAATGACAACTACGTTACTAAACACAATAGTTAAAATAATCACGAATGCACCACCTAAAAACACCAATTGTTTGGTTGCCAATGCGCTGAGTTTGAAATGGTCCCAACTAATATCACTCGTTGAAGATGAAATACTTACAAATCCAATGATTATTAATGTGATAAACAACAATATAGAAACAATATCAAGCGGATCTTCTTGGGGATTTGATGAACGATATCCTGACATATTATTGAACTTTAGCGTTTAACATGCGTTCCAGCATATCTGGTTTTTGCGATTCCTCTTTCTTTAACAGATATTTTTCTATAATTAGATTGGCGATAGGAGCAGCGTATGTAGCACCGTAACCACCGTTCTCAACAATAACAGCAATTGCAATTTTAGGATTATCTCTTGGCGCAAATGCCATGTATATTGAGTGATCCTTACCATGTGGATTTTGTGCAGTTCCTGTTTTTGCACATATTTCAATATTTGGTATCCCTGTTCCAGGGGCCGTGCCACCTGGAATTGTAACTCTAGACATTCCCTCAACTACCGTTTGGAAATGTATTGGATCTACTGTTGTGTAATGCTTAAACTGATAATTTCGAATCCAAGCAGTATCAACATGTCCTTGAATTTTTCTAACCAAATGCGGCGTTAAATACCAGCCCCTGTTTGCCATAATTGCAGCAGTGTTGGCAATTTGTATCGGTGTTAACAAAATTTCACCTTGACCGATACTTAATGAAATTACCGTGCTAGATTTCCAACTCTTTCCATGCCTTCGATTTAATTGTTCTACTGAAGGAATATTGCCGCGACTTTCGCCCATCAAATCTACTCCCAGTGGGCTCCCGAGCCCAAATGACCTTAAGTGAGTTTCTAAAACAGCATAACCCTCTTTTACATTGCCATACTTGGGATTGTCAATGATATCTCTAAATACCTGACAATAATAACTATTACAGCTAATTGCTAGAGAACCAACAACATCCAAAGGACCACCATGAGCGTGACAACCAACCCTAATACTACCCAATCTGTAGCCACCAGCACAACCGTGTCGAGTTTCAGGAACAAGCACGCCTTCTTGTAGGGCGATGGCAGCCATAACGGTTTTAAAGGTACTTCCTGGGGGGTATACCCCTTTTACAGCTCTATTGTACAATGGTTTTACCGGGTCTACCAATAGTTGCTTGAAAGTTTCAGCTCGTTGTCTGCCAACCAAAGAATTTGGGTCATAATCCGGATAATTAACAAAAACAATGATTTCGCCGGTACTTGGCTCAATAGCCACAATTGATCCTCGTTTTCCTTGCATTAATTCCCTTGCAAAGTTTTGGACATCTATATCTAATGTAGAGGTAACATCAGGACCAGCAATACTTGGGTAGTTGAATTGTGAATCTTTTACTTCGCCCCGTTGTTCGTATTTTCTGTCTTGCCAAACCGTTTTCACGCCTTTAACACCACGAAATTGGGCTTCATAATATCTTTCCAATCCGGTAATTCCTACCAAATCCCCTGGTTGATAATACTCATCTTCAGCCAACATCGCTTCATTGGCTTCTCCCAGATATCCCAAGGCATGAGGTGCCGAAATACTTGCAAATTGTCTGTCTGTTCTAGATTCAATAAAGAATCCTTTCAGTCTAAACATGTTCTCCCTAATTACTGCAAATTGCTTGGGAGTCAAATTGGAGTAGAAAATGGTTGATTTGTTGTTTGAATTGTTTTTCTGTCTTCTTTGGGAACGAACTTTAGCCTCTTCAAATCGAGAAATCACTTCATCTCCAGGTATTTCCAAAATATGAGAAAGTAACCCAGTATCTAGTTTTTTAATTTCAAAGGGGAAAACTGATAAATCGTATATCTGAGTACTATATACAATCAATTTGCCATTTCGATCAAAAATATTACTCCTAGATGGATAAAGTGTAATTTTATTTAAGGCATTGTTAATTGCTATACGCTCGTAGTCTTTATCGCCTAATTGCAATTGAAAAAGACGCACCCAATACACTAAGAAAATTAGGCTAAAGATGATTACATAAACAATTCTTTTACCTCTATTTTCCATGGTTAACGGTTGGCTAAAATGCGAGATCCAATAATTACCAGTCCGCTAAAAATTGAGGCAATAATTGCAATGAAAATTATCGTAAAGATGCGGGTAAAGTCGAAATAGTCAAGTAAAAAATAGGAAAGGTGGTGAATGAAAATTATGGAAAACATGTATGTGTAGAAAGTAAAGGTCCCTACACTTCTCTCGTTGATAGTTCTATGACCTTGCAATTGAATTGAGTCAAGATTAAAGAAATTATGATCAATAAAATATTTGGTAAAAACAGCAATTAATGATGCAGTTGTATGCAAGCCTGTACTACCAGAAAATGCATCAACTAATAAACCAAAGAAATAACCTACGATCAAATTTCCATATTTATTGATATCAAAAGGTATTAAAAATAAAAAGTAAACATAGGGAAGTGGTTTAATCCACCATGCAATGGTAATTTCATCAAATATAAAAGCCTGAATGAAAATCCAACTTAAGGCGATAATCACCAATCTAAAGATATTATTCATGATTTTCCTCCTGACTGATTTGATTATCTAGCTGTTGAAGTTGTTCTTGTTCCAAAACATTAACAACAGAAACATGGTCAAGTCTTGTGAAATCGGTGCTTAACTTGACTACAATTTCATGGAAATTTGATTTTAATGAAGTGTTTATTTCCTCTATTTCACCAATTGGAATACCAGCAGGAAAGATAAGAGAATAATTACTAGTAAACAGTTTCATACCTTTTTTCACCTTTTCAAATCTGTTTACTTCATTCAATGATGCAAATTGAGGATTGTTGCCATTCCAATTTAATACACCTTGGTTTAAAGTAATATCTCTTAAATAGGGAGTTATTTCAAATTTTGAATTCAATACAGAAAGAACCAAAGCATAATTTTTGGATGCCTTAAAGACAATTCCTACAATTCCAGCTGGCCCAACTACCGCCATGTTCTCATTAATACCTGCTTCGGTGCCTTTATCTAATACGATAAAGTTGTTTCTTTTATTAATTGTAGATCTAATTACTCGCGCATTGATATAACTATATCTTAATCTGGTATGAGTGTTTGTATCTATAAATTGCGTATCTCGCTTCACCGTAATGGATTGTAAATTCCAATTCAGTTGTTGCTTTAGAAGATTGTTTTCGGCGATTAATTTTTCGTTTTCATTGCTTAAATTAAAGTACTGAGCAACAGATGCTTTTGTAGCGTCAATTTTTCTATGAAATCCCAATGTCTGGTTGAAGAAAACCGAATTTTGGTAAATATTAAACTGAATTACCTGTATAAAGGAACTTAAAAATAAAAGAATAAAAAGTAGAGGATAGGCTTGATTCCGTATCCAACGGAATATCACAATCATAATAAATTGTTTAAGCGGTCATTAAAAACTTAAATCTGCCAATGTTTTTCAATGCAGTACCAGTTCCACGCACAACTGCTCTAAGTGGATCTTCAGCGATATTAACCCTTAATTTGGTTTTCATTGCAATACGCTTATCTAAACCTCTTAACAATGCTCCACCACCAGTTAACCAAATACCATTCGTTAAAATATCAGCACTTAATTCAGGAGGAGATTGCTCAAGTGCTCTCAAGATAGCTTCTTCAACTTTCATGATGCTCTTGTCTAAGGCCCTAGCTATTTCACTGTAACTTACCATAATTTGCTTAGGGATACCGGTCATCAAATCTCTACCATAAACGGCGTAGTCCTCTGGAGGAGTTTCAAGCTCTTGTAATGCACTGCCAATATGAATTTTAATTTTTTCAGCAGTTCTTTCCCCGATAAGTAAATTGTGCTCTCTTCTCATGTATTCCAAGATGTCCAAGTTAAACTCGTCACCAGCAACACGAATACTTTCATCACAAACAATTCCTCCCAATGCAATAATCGCGATTTCAGTTGTACCACCACCGATATCCACAATCATATTTCCTTGAGGTTGCGTTACATCAATTCCAATACCAACTGCCGCCGCCATAGGTTCGTGGATCAAATAAACTTCCTTCGCACCACTGCGCTCGGCTGAATCCTTAACTGCTCGTTTTTCAACCTCCGTAATACCTGATGGTATACAAATCACCATTTTTAACTGAGGAGGTGCTAGCCATCTTTGCCTTTGATTCATCATTTTGATCATTCCGCGAATCATGTGTTCAGCAGCTTGAAAATCAGCAATTACCCCATCTTTTAAAGGACGGATGGTTTTAATTCCTTCGTTTTCTTTTCCAAACATTTGCATAGCATCCTTACCAACAGCAATTACATTGCCTGTATTACGCTCAATAGCGATTATACTAGGTTCGTCAACTACTACTTTATCCTTGAAAATAATTAATGTGTTGGCAGTGCCTAAATCGATTGCTAACTCTTGGGTTAAAAAGCTGAATAATCCCATTTGATTTTTTGTGACTAGTACGCAAAATTAACTAATGTAATGTATGTTTTTTCAGATTTTCTTAAAAATCCCAAATCAAACTGATCAAGTGTGAGTTTTTTTGCTTCAAATTTTGCTTGAACGGTACTGCAAACTCATATTTTACTGGTAATCCAAAAATGCATGTGTGAAACGAAAAACCATAAGAATATAACCAAGGATTTCTTTGAGCACTCGTCCATAAATCATAATTTCCAGTGGAAGTATACAATGTGTTGTGTGGGTTACGTAAATCGTGTGGTGAATTGAAATAATAAGCAAAACCAGCATCGCCAAAAAGGCCAATCTTTGTCTTTTTTATAAATTGTGAAATTGAAACGGTAGAACCAATAATACCTTCAATATCAAATAGAATATCGCCATTGTATACAAAATAGGAGTTGCCTGTCGTGCTTCCAATTTGTAACCCACGGATATTTCCGCCCCAAAACCTCAATGCCAAAGGAGTGTTGTTTTTAAATGGTGGAACTTTAGCGATATATTGACTATTGCCTATCCACCCTGTAGTGCCACCCAAGAAATATTCATTTC
>JAGKXC010000084.1 GCA_021151535.1 Sphingobacteriia bacterium
ATTAATAACCTATCAACTAAAAACAATCAAGCACCACAAACCTAAATCAAACAATACTTTACACAATATTCAAGGATTCCTAAATCAATTAATTCATTTTCATTACAAATTAATTATATTCGCTACAACATGTACAAAAATGGAAAATCATATCGCATTTTATGGATCCTTGTACAACTATTTTCTTTTTCTCAATTATTGGCACAAAAACCAACCACTTTTGTTTCCAATCTTCAATTTAACAATCAATACATCTTCCAAAATCTTGCAGATTTCCAAGATAAAAACACACCCCAATTCGATTACTTCCTTCCCCTAAACCAACAAACCGTACTCTTCCACAACAATGGTTTTTCATGGTACTCCGTTAATAAAAAAGACACCTCCATCATCACCATCCGCTTCAGAAACGCCAATCCCAGTGCAAAAATCGAAGCACTTGATCCTGTCAAACATTATTTCACATTCGACACCCTCAAGCAAAAATTCATCGGCTACCAACAGCTAATCTACCACAATCTTTACCCCAACATCGATTGGATTGTTAGCATTAACCCCGATTCACCCCAAGCTTTTAAATACACCTGGCGATTGCGGCCTGGAGCCAATATCAACCACATACAATACCAATCCAACAACGCCAAATTCAAGCTTTCTGCAGATCAAAAATCCCTTTATTCCTACGAGCAATCAGACACATTGCTAGATGGCCAGCTCAAGATTTTCAACCAAAGCGGGAAACCCATAATGGGGAATTTTATCGCCAACCAGAACTTCATTGGTTTCCAAATTCTATCCCCCATCGCCAGAAATGATACTATTTTCATTGATCCTTGGGTAAGTAAAATCTCTTTTCAGGCAATATTACAGCCCCTGGATTTGCACAAAGATTTATTTATGAGTCAGCTTCAACGATCCTTACCAACAAAACAAATGGAAAGACATTTGTAGGTTGCAACAATGTTGGAAATGAACCGGCAGCCGTTGTGAGATTAGATTCTTTTGGAGTTTATGACAATGTAAGCCTAGACACCAATGAACGACTTTCCTATGCGAATGCGATGCAATTTGACCCAAACTCAGAGGGCGACATCATCGTTCTGGGAAATCATTATTCTTATTTCGCTGATTCCATTGAATTAAATATTAAACATGAGGGTAAAGTCAGTATCGATAGGAGCATTACCGGAAAGTTATTCCCGGCTAAAAAGAACATCCAAACTGCCGGCCAAGATTACTCGGGCAAATCTTACGCAATTTTTGGTACACATTACATTGATACTTCTATATCCACCTATATCTATGCTGTTAACCAAAATTATAGCGGTTATTCCTATCGAGCGAAAACAAACCTCCCAATGGATCCCGATATATTTTATTGGAGGCGATATAGGCATGCGTTCAATGCTGGAGCATTTAACGGATCAGCGAACGGAATAGCCGCCAATGACAACCATATTTTCTGTACCGATGGCCTCTATTTAAATGCGATTAACAAAATAACGCACAAACCTATTTCAACTTCGTATAAACTTAAAAATGCTTTTGTGGCACACGCTTCTGGCATAGCGGTGGATCCGTGCAACCACGTTTTTGTTGGGGGCGATTCTGGTAACATTTTCTGCCTTTCCTTTAATGGCGCAAGCTTTTCCCTCGATACCCAAATCCATCTTTTTGCAACGGGCGATAGTTTTGCGGCTACATTCATCACGCCTTATCACTGCACAGACACATCACTTAATATCAAACGAAGTCCTGTTTGCGGAAGTATTTTATATGCTGTACTTCACAGCCCAGACACCGCATCAACTTACACCTTCGAGTGGTTTGATTCCACCGCCAACAAAGTGGTACAATCAAAAACAATAAAATACAAGTATGGCGACACCTTTTCACAAGCCAAACCCCTGCATGTTTACAAACTAAGAATCTACCGAAACATCAGAATTGGCGGCTATTACAGAGATTATCCCTTTGAAATTTTCCCTCGATACGACACACTGATTAAGGTCTCCATTTGCCAAGGCGATTCCTTTTTCCACCTGGGGAATAGTTATGCCAGTTCAATGGTCATCAACGACACTTTCCAAAACCAATACGGATGCGATTCTGCGCAGCAAATTCAGTTGACGGTCTTATCCAAATCTTACCATTTCGACACACTGTTTAACTGCCAAGGAGATTCCATTTTCCTGTATGGCAAATACCGAAAACAGGCCGGAATTTATAAAGATACCCTTCGAAATGCCGTGGGTTGCGACTCTGTTTTAAGCACTTTGTTGATTGTAAAACCAGATACTTTTACAAGGCGTTCTTTCAGGCTGTGCAAGGGCGATTCCATTCAAGTTGGCAGCCATTTTTATAGCAAATCGGGTGTTTATCGGGATTCATTTTTGCGGTACACCGGCTGCGATTCCGTGGTTGAAACTTCCCTGTTGATTTTGCCAGACACGGCGGTAAAATTCCATTTTGATATTTGTTCGGGCGATAGTATTCAGGTTGCAGGTAGATGGCAAAAATCCACGGGTAGCGGCATAGACACGTTAATCCGTTCCAACGGTTGTGACTCCGTAATACAATGGGCAGTGGACCAGCATTTGCCGGCATTAACGCAATTTTCTGCCCATTTATGCAAGAACGATTCTACCCAGTTGGGCGGGCGCAGCTTCCGCGATTCTGGCAATTTTGAATACCGTCTAAAAACACAATTTGGTTGTGATTCTGTGGTTAAGGTGAGCATCACCCAATCCAATTTCACCACCCAATTTACAGTTGATTCTACCCATAAACCCCTGTTAATTTTATCACGCACTACCTCTGGAACTTTTACTCCTGGCAGGTGGTGGTGGATCGGTGATGGATTATCGCGGGTAGCTGCCCCCGCCAAACCAGATACCATTCAGTTCCTTTGGCCCACCGACAACATGTTCCACACCATGAAGTTGCTAGAAAAAGACCAATTTGGATGCCTCGACTCTGCGGAAGTCTCTTTCTTTAGTCCGCAGAAATCCATCAAATTCTTTAATACCTTCACCCCCAACGGAGATGGAATCAACGATGTTTTTGATTTCGACACCAAAGGTGGTGATTTCACTTACAGTTTTTACATCTTCAACCGTTGGGGCGAGCGTATCTATGCCGTAGAAAATTCATCCATTTTGGATCGCAGTATTTGCTGGAATGGCCATGTAAACAACGGCAATATTGAATGCCCAGAAGGCAACTATTTTGGGCAATTCTACACCCACTTCAAAAACGAGCCCATTGGCGGTTCGGGAAGCACAAACGGCGGTTCTGGCGGTGGCAATGGCTCAGGAGGTTCGGGTGGTTCAAACGGCAGCAGTTCCGGCTCCAACTCAGGCCTCGGCCCAGTTTACAACCCGCAACTCCGCCCCATCTCCATCGTGATTACTTTGATTCGATAACCAATTACTTCATCAATTTGATTTTGTCGCCATCATTTAGCGTTTTGGCAATCAACATGCTTGGCCCAGTAATGATCTCATCGCCCGGCATTAAACCAGAAATTATTTCAAAATGATCCATATCCTGGATGCCTGTTACTACCTCTACCGCTTTGGCTTTGCCGTTATCCATCACAAAAACCCAGGTTTTAATGCGGTTGGCATTCTGCTCTACTTTCTCCGCAGCCTCTGATTTATTATCAGAAGACTTAGCAGTTTCCTTGGATTTTCCGCCCTTATCGTCCGCTTTGTTATCCGCTTTGCTATCTGATTTTTCATCGCCCATATCTGCCGAAAATGGCTCTCGGGTGATTACTGCAGCAATCGGAACCGCCGCTACCTGCAACTTTTTCTGCGTTTGAATATCCACAGAAGCCGTCATCCCCGGAAAAAATGGCTGCTTCTTGTCTTTGCCCATTAAATCTGCATAACTGCTAGATAACAAACGAATTTTTACCACAAAATTGGTTACCTGATCGGTAACACTCTGTGCTTGATTAAATACAGCAGAATTGGCAATTTCGGTTACAACACCCTGAAAAACCCTATCGTCATAGGCATCCACTTTCACCTTGGCGCTATCGCCCAATTTGATGCGTACAATGTCGTTCTCGTTCACATTCACCTGCACTTCCATACTAGAAAGATTGCTGATGCGCATAATTTCGGTACCGGCCATCTGTGCTGTACCCACAACCCTTTCGCCCTTTTCACTTTTTAAGTTGGTTACAATACCTGATTCAGGTGCGTAAATGCTGGTACGACCAAGATTTCTGCGACCCTCTTCCAATCGAGCCGCTACGCTTTGCACGTTGTATTTAGCTGCTAAACTTTGTTTATCTGTAGCTTCAAAATCCGCTTTAGACATTTCAAACTGCGCTTGCGCCGTCTCCATTTCTTGAGCAGAAATTACCCCTTGCACAAATAGTTTTTTCTGTCGTTCAATGGCTAAACTTTGCTGCTTAAACGATGCTTTGGCTCGAATCAACTGGGCTTCTGTGCCAGCCAATCCTGCTTTGGCGTTATTCAAATTGGCCTGCAATTGCGAAACAGTGGTTTCGTACAACTCTGGATTGATGCGCAACAACAACTGTCCGCGGGTTACCGAATCGCCCTCTTTCACACGCATTTCGGTAATTTCACCACTCACATCGGCAGAAATCTTCACTTCTGTTTCAGGCTGAATCTTACCAGTAACACTCACAATTTCAGTAATATCCTTGAGGATTACCTTATCGGTGGTTACCATGATTTCTTTCTTGCCACCCTTAAAAATCATGGCCAGAACAATCAACAAGGCTACTGCGCCCACGGCAATCCAAACGGTCTTCTTTTTATTCATACAGATTATAATATCAGCTGTTTTACTTTTTCAAATTTTGTAACGATTGGGCATCCACCGCATCGCCCGAAGCCATTTTGCGGTAAAAATCCAACACAAATGCACGAAAAACCCACTCATGTCGTGCCGAAATATAACTCCAATGTGCATTGGCCTCATTGTTTTGGGCAATTTGCAGCTCCAACATCGACGCCGCTCCTTGCTCATGACGCAACAACACATACTCCAAATTCTCCTTCTGCATTTGGTGATTTTCCAAAGTTGCCTGCATGCGTTCTTTTGCATTCTTATAATTGGCAACTACTTGAAAGATATCATTTTCAGCATTTTGGGCGATCCTCACCAAATTCAACTCCGCACGATCCAACGCCAAATTCGCATACGAAATCTGGTTATGGTTGCGCAATCCCTGGTAAATAGGAATGCTCAGATTCAAACCCAATGATTGTCCGAAGTTATCCTTCAACTGCTTATTAAAAGCAATGGTTTTCATTTGGTATTCAAAGGTTGGCGCGTACACGGCCTCCATGGTAGAAGGCAGATAACCAATGGCTTGGGTACCGGAAATGGTGTAACCGGTTAACGATTTTGCATTATCTGAATACACGGTACTGAGGTTGGCGCCCAAACTCAAAGTTGGGTACAAACTTCCTTTGGCTACTTTTACGGCATAACGTGCAGCATCCAAGCGATTGAATGCGGCTTGGTATTCAGGGCGTTTTATTAGCAAAGAATCAAAAATTGCTTGCGCCTCTACTTTATCCAACTTGGCGATATCATTTTCTTGCAAACCAAATCCAGCATCGTTAATCAACAATGGTTGAGTAAGTTTTACGCGCATCACCTGTTTCAATGCCAATAAGGTTTGATTGGCAGTGTTGTTTGCGTTGGTTAAAGTGGAAAGATTATTGGCCAATTGCGCTTTCACAGATAAATATGCGCCTTTATTGGTTCCGCCTTCTTTGAACAAAATTTCAGCTTTCTTCACTTGTAATTCCGATGCAGCCACCAATTGTTCTGCTGCTTTTTTCTGCTCCAAGGCTTGCAAATGTTGCACATAGGCTTGGGCCAACAACAAAGTGAGTGAATATTGCTGTGCCTTCACATCCCAACCACTGGCCTCTGCCAATTCCTGAGATTGCTTGTAGGCGTTGCGGTTTTGCGATCCAGCAAACAACACCCAACTTCCCTGCAACTGAAAATTATTACTACCAATGGTTTTCTGCACAAACTGGTTGGTAAATCGGTCGATGCTCCTACCTGATTGGTAAAATTGTCCAGCATTTCCTGTTAAGGAAGGCGTTAAATTCAATTTCGATTGCAGCAAATCGATTTCAGATTGCTGTTGATTGATGTATGCCAAATTCACATCGATGTTATTTTTCATGGCGATATCGAGCATTTCCTCGAATCCCAATTGGGATAAACTTGGCAACATTGCATTAGATGTTGTAGCCGTTTGGGCCATCGCCGTAGAGGTGATACCAAACATCAGCAACCATAGAAATCTCTGCATTTTACAAAGGTAGCATTTTCAGCAGCGATACCTATGATTTCGAAAGGTTTAGGGCGATGGTATCGATAATAAGTAGTAAAGATTCGACAATCTCAAACACCCAGGGCTACAGCGGTTGTTTCACACCCTCCGTATGACATAAATTCTACATTTTGTGGCAACTATCCACTTTTTTAAGGTTCTTGGAATCGATGAATTTCTGCAATTTCATGGCGCTGCGGCTACCAGAGAGGGCGGAAATGGTAAAACCGAAATACAAATCCGCATCGCGGGAATTCTTGGTGTTAAAGAAGGAAACCAAGCTATTGGTTCCGATGTAGAAAACACCCACTCTCACCATCGCCCCGGCCCTAAAACTGCGATAATCGTATTCCATGGCAAGCGGTGTTGAGACTTCAAAATAAGGCGTTTCGTAACGGGGAGCTACCATCAAAAAGCTTTGATAGCGCGCGTGGATACCATAGCGAGAGCGTAAGCTTTGCACCATTTGCGCATTCACGAAAAACTTGGGTTTAAGCATGTAATCGCAACTCAAAACCAATCGGGTTGGCAAGCCCACAATCAATTCTCCTTGTTGGGTGGTGATGTTGGGAATTTCGCCCTTCATAAACCCGTTTAACCCGGCAACGGAGGGATCCATGCCAAAGAATTTGCTTTTCTCGTCTTGCACGTCCCAAGTAACGGTAGAATTGTTAACAATATCCGTGGTTTGGGCTTTACGGTAACGAATCGATCCGATATCCATGATGCTCAAGCCAAACTTATAAATATAGGCTTTGTGGTGGCTGCGGTAATAGCCATTCTGCTTGTAATCGGGTTTGTGATACACCCAAGCTACGCCCAAATCTGCGCCAGATCCAGAGCCAGCGCCTTGGTACAATCCGTAATGCATGTTGGTGTTATCCAATTGGATGGTAGTGCGATTGAGTTGTTGAATTTTCATATCGCCTGTTTGCACATAAGCCCCGCCGATTCCCCACACACGCTTCACGGTCATACCAATAAGCAATTGCTTTTTCCACAATTGCGGGATGGCATACGATGCACTCAAGCCCACGCTCACCCAGCTGTTGGCGCTCACGGTTGCTTTGGGCATTTTGAACACTTGGTTGGGGTTGGTGGGATCGAAATGAAAATATTGGAATGCGTTGCGGTTGATGCTAAAATCCTTCACAATGGCATGGGCCAAAGCTTCACTAATCCCGGCGGCACGGGCAGTAGCATTCACATCGGTGATGAGCCCAACGGTAAATCCACGCATTTTCATCATGATGGAAGGTCCGTAGATTTGGGTGCCTGCCGACATAAACTTTTTCCTTCCGTTGAGGCGTTCGGCGATCCATACAACACATAACATCAAGATTACCACGAAGAAACGCATACTGCAAATTAAACGAAATTCCCCGTGGAATGTTGTGATGTGGGGGTTAATTCCACCTTTTTATTGCAATTCACTATGTATTTGTTTTATATCCATCCAAAAATGTTTTGCGAAAAATCCAAAAGATTATTTCTGGAAAATACTTGACATAGGTTGATTTATTTGCGTATATTATTGACAAATTTTTGTCAATTTATTTAACAATTTTATTCCGCATTCAACCCATCGCCCTATACCATGATTCTCCACTTCCACTCCTACTTCAGCTTGCGATACGGATTAATTAGTCCGGAAGAAATTGTACAACGCTGCGACGCTGAAGCCATCTCCCTAGGATTTCCCCTGCCCATTTTGCTGGCCGATATCAACAACGTAAGCGGCGTACCCAACTTCTTAAGGGCATGTAAAAATAGCCAACATCTACTGCCATTGGTTGGCGTAGACGTGCGAAATGGCGATGATTGCCTGTACCTGCTCATCTCTTGTAGCAACAACGGATTTGCCCAAATGAACCAATTTTTGAGCGAACACCTCACCGCCCATAAACCATTTCCCCAAAAACCGCCCCACCTGGAAGAAGTAAAAGTAATCCTCCATTACCTTCCCGGTAAAGAGATTCCCCAAACCCAAACGAATCAAGCCATCGCCATAGAACCCCAATTTTTATCTTCTTGGCGATTGAACAAAAACCTGCAACAACAACATTGTATTGCCTGGCATACCACCACTTTTCGCGATGATGTAGACTTTGAAACCCATCAATTGCTGCGTTGTATCGATCATAACTGCCTGCGAAGCAAGTTGCCGCCGGAGGCTACCGCCAAACAATATCAGCGGTGGACGGATGTGCGGCATTTACTGCAAAAAACCGCAGCCCACCCTCTGCTTACCCAACAGGCATTGGCGTGGACGCAAGGCTGTAGCTGGCAATTTGAATGGGGCGTACAACAAAACAAACGTTCGTTTACGGGCGATGCCGACGATGATTTTCGGATGATGCGGGAACTCGCCTGGGAGGGATTGCACTACCGATACCCAAAATATACCTACAGAGAAACCCAACGCTTGGAAAAAGAAATGCAACTGATTTATGAGTTGGGATTTACCGCGTATTTTTTAATTAACTGGGATATCTGTAGGTTTGCCCGCGAACAAGGCTACTTCTATGTTGGCCGAGGCAGTGGCGCCAATTCCATGGTGGCTTTTTGTTTGCGGATTACCGATGTAGATCCGATTGATTTGGATTTGTATTTTGAGCGATTTATCAATCCCCACAGAACCAGTCCTCCGGATTTCGATTTGGATTTTTCATGGCAAGATCGCGACAATGTAACGGCTTATATTCTCAACAAATACAAGGCCCATGGTGCCGCGCTGTTGGCCACTTACAATACATTTCAAACCAATGCGGTGGTGAGGGAGCTGGGCAAGGTATTTGGCTTGCCCAAGGCAGAAATTGATGCGTTGTTAGACAAACCTTCTTACTACAGCGCGGCATTGTTTGAGTCGTTTGCGCCCGCCCGCAACGATGTGTATTCGCAGCCGGGAATTGGGCATGGGATTCGGCAAAGGCGATTGGGGCGATCCACCCAAGTGGCAGAAAGTGCGCAGGAATACAAAGAATCCATGTACGCCGAACTGCTGATGCACGCCCACAGGATCCACAACTTACCCAACCATTTGAGCATTCACGTGGGCGGAATATTGATTCCGGAAAAACCTATCGCCCATTTCTCTGCTTTGCATTTACCGCCAAAAGGCTTTCCCATTGTGCAATTTAGCATGTTGGAGGCAGAAGATTTGGGACTGGCGAAGTTTGATATCCTTTCACAACGCGGATTAGGCCATATCAAAGATGCTGTAATTTACATCCAAGAAAACCAGCAAATAACGATAGATCCTCACCAAATTGAGCAATTCAAGCAAGACAAACGCATTGAAAGACTGATACATACGGGCCACACCACCGGCTGCTTCTATGTGGAAAGTCCGGCCATGCGACAGCTACTCAGGAAACTGCAATGCAAGGATTATCTCACATTGGTGGCAGCAAGCAGCGTGATCCGGCCAGGTGTGGCCCGCAGCGGAATGATGCGCACCTTTATTGAGCGCCACATGCAACCCGAAAAACGCAAGGAAGCACACCCCGTTTTATGGCAATTGATGCCAGAAACCTATGGCATCATGGTGTATCAGGAAGATGTAATCAAGGTGGCGCATCATTTTGCCGGTTTGGGATTGGCAGAAAGCGATGTATTGCGGCGGGGCATGAGCGGCAAGTTTCGAAGTCGCGACGAGTTTCTCAAAGTAAAAGAGAAGTTTGTGGTATCGGCAAAGGAAAAGGGTCATCCGATGGATTTGATTGAGGAGGTATGGCATCAGATTGAGAGTTTTGCGGGCTACAGTTTTGCCAAAGGGCACAGCGCCAGTTATGCGGTGGAGAGTTACCAGAGTTTGTTTCTGAAGGCGTACTACCCTTTGGAATTCTACACCGCGGTAATCAACAATTTCGGGGGATTTTACAGAACTGAATTTTACGTACATGCGGCCCGAAAGAGCGGTGCCATCATTGAAGCACCTTGTGTAAACCACAGCCATCTCCTAACCCGCATACAACAGCAAACCCTTTGGTTGGGAATGGGTTTGGTAGACAGTTTGGAGACCAAAATGTGCGAGAGACTCATTGCCGAACGCAACGCCAACGGCCCTTTCCAATCGCTCCAAGATTTCAAACAACGCGTAGAACCGGGGTTGGAGCAAATGAAACTACTAATCCAAATTGGGGCATTTCGCGGGTTTCAATTGCCCAGAAAAGCATTGATGTGGGAAGCACATGCGTTGTACAGCAACAAAAAAGCGGCGTTACCCACACCCAAGTTGTTCAAAGAGGAAACCAAAACCTACCAACTCCCCCAATTGGAGGATTCTTGGTTGGAGATTGCGCACGACCAAATCAATCTGCTGGGGTTTCCGCTTTGCAGTCCGTTTCACTTAATCAACAACCCCATTTACAAGGAAAACAATGCGCCGCAATTCCCGTTTGACCACAGTTATCTATCGCCGGTAAGAAACCAACATCTGCGGCAATTGCTGGGCAAACGTGTGGTAATGGAAGGCTATTTGGTTACGGTAAAACCTACCCGCACCATCGGCGGAAAAGAAATGAATTTTGGCACTTGGCTGGATGCCGATGGTCACTATTTCGATACCATCCATTTTCCTCCATCTGTTCAAGCCTATCCTTTTCGAGGCCGTGGGGTGTACCGCCTTTGGGGAATGGTTACCGAAGATTTCGGCGTGTACAATATTGAAATTAGCAGGCAAGAAAAAATCCCTTATCAATCCGACCCACGTTATGAGTAGAGAGATAAGGGATTACAGTAACTTTATAAGAAAAACTTCTCTTCCCCGGGCACCCACCTAAAGATGGATAGGAGAAATGAAATTCAAGGATTAGTGGTGGTGATGTCCACCTGGGCCATGTACATGTCCGTGATCCAACTCTTCTGAAGTAGCTTCACGCACAGACATAACTTTACCAGTGAAGGTAAGTGCTTGACCAGCAAGGGGGTGATTAAAATCCATGGTAACGGTGTTATCATCGAAAGATACAACCTTACCATCCAAAGGATTACCTTCTTGGTCTTGCATTGGCAACATAGCACCAACTTCTAACAAATCTTCTGGGATATCATCGCCCTGAAATACAGAACGGGGCAAGTTGATGATCCAATTTGAATCGTGGTTGCCATAACCTTCTTCAGCAGAAAGTGAGAAAGTGAAGCCTTCGCCCACTTTTAAACCGTTCAAGTTTTCGTCGAAAGCAGGTAATGTTTGACCGATGCCGTGGATAAACATCAATGGGTTTGATTCTTCAGCGAAATCGGCAACTTCACCGTTGCTCAAAGTTAGCGTGTAAGAAACGCCAACAACACAATTTGGGGCAATTGATTGCATAGTAAATGAAAATAGGAATGCAAGTTACAACCGATAGCCGGGGTAGCCAAATAAATGGCCGCAAAACGAGGAAATTGTGAATAAATATCCGGGCAACAAAACCATAAAAACGGGCGTACAAGCTTAAATTGCCTACGATTATGAGTGTTGACATTCAGCAGCAGATGGCCCAACTCACCAAGGAGTTGAAGGAGCACAACTACCGTTATTATGTATTGGCGGAGCCAAGCATTTCCGATCAAGAATTCGACCTCAAGCTCAAGCAATTGGAGCATTGGGAGCAGCAATATCCGATGTTTGCCGATCCGCACTCTCCCACCCAACAAGTGGGCGGCGGGTTGTTAGACGAATTCAAAACGGTGCCACACAAGCGCAGAATGTTATCCTTGGGCAACACCTATTCCGAAGAAGAATTATTAGAATTCAACGAAAGGGTATGCAAATCTTTGGGGGTAGATTCGGTAGAATATGTATGCGAGCTCAAAATTGACGGCCTAGCCATTTCCCTCTTTTACGAAAACGGGAAACTCGTACAAGCGGTAACCCGGGGCGATGGTTTTCAGGGTGATGATGTAACCGAAAATGTACGAACAATCCGCAGTGTAACGCCCGTTTTGCAAGGCAATTTCCCCGCAGAATTTGAAATCAGGGGAGAAATTTTCATGCACAGAAAGGGATTTGAGCGTTTGAATGAGCAACGCGCTGCACAGGGCGAAGCGCTTTACGCCAACCCCAGGAACGTAGCTTCCGGATCATTGAAAATCAAAGATCCACAGGAAGTTGCCAAACGTCCGCTGGATATCACTTTATACCATTTTTTATCAGACAGCAATCCATTTGCTACGCATTCAGCATCTTTGGATGCGGCGCATGGTTGGGGTTTAAAAACTCCCAACAATAGCAAGCTATGTAAGAACATCCAAGAGGTTTTTGATTTTCTAAAACACTGGGATGAGGCCAGAAAGGGATTGGGTTACGATACGGATGGTGTGGTAATTAAGGTCAACAACTTACAATACCAGCAGGAATTGGGCTTCACGGCCAAGGTTCCGCGTTGGGCGATTGCTTATAAATTCCAAACGGAGACTGCGTGTACGGAGCTGTTGGGGATTACGTACCAAGTAGGCAGAACGGGAGCCATCACCCCAGTGGCGGAGTTGGATCCGGTTTCCTTATTGGGAACCACGGTAAAACGCGCTAGCTTACACAATGCCAATGAGATAGACAGGCTGGGCGTAGGCATTGGCGATTGGGTATTTGTAGAAAAAGGCGGAGAAATTATTCCCAAAATTGTGGGGGTTGATTTTTCTAGGAGGAAGCCTGGGATCAGTCAGGTGGAATACATTCAAGAATGTCCGGAATGCGGCACGCCGCTGGTTAGGCAAGAGGGGGAAGCCCAGCATTATTGTCCGAATTCAGAAGCTTGCGCGCCCCAGGTGATTGGCAAGATTGAGCATTTTGTGGCGCGCAAGGCCATGGATATCCAAAGCATTGGCAGCGAGATGGCCGAAGCCTTGTACCGCAATAACTTGGTAAATCGCATCCCCGATTTATACGATTTACAACTGGATCAAATTCTAGCGATGGACAGAATGGGCCAAAAGTCTGCTCAGAACATCATCGAAGGGATAGCCGCCAGCAAAACACAATCTTTTGAGCGGGTTTTGTTTGGATTGGGAATTCGCTATGTAGGCGAAACGGTTGCCAAAAAACTGGCAGCCGCCCTTGGCAATATTCAAAATATCATGAACGCCTCCATGGAAGAGCTCACTGCTATAGATGAAATTGGCGACCGTATCGCTGAATCCCTGATTCAGCATTTCCAATCCGAACAAAACCGCTCCGACATAGACCGTCTGCTGGCGGCAGGATTGATAATGAAGGCCGCAGAAAAGTTGAGTTTGGGTGATTCGCTAAAAGGTAAAATACTGGTTATTTCTGGCGTATTTGCCAAACACGATCGCGATGAAATCAAAGCCATTATCGAAGCCCATGGCGGCAAAGTGGGTGCAGGCGTTACCGGAAAAACTGATTTCTTGGTGGCAGGTGATGGCATCGGCCCATCAAAACTTGAAAAAGCCCAAAAACTCAACATCCCTATTATTGGTGAAGATGATTTGTTGCAAATGATAGAAATTTAAACCTAATTTCACCCAACTAATTCAAGAAACCATCGCCATTTACCACAAAACCAATCGCCCGAAAAAATGACTGCAAATCCCGGATTGATAGCCAATGTGATTCAAAAAATGCACAAGCGCAAATCGAAATCTTTCGAACGCCTGCAATTTGCCCCAAACTACCAGAAATCCAAGCGATTCCTTTTACTTTGGAACAACAATCTTACCGAATCCAATAAGCGATTGGTTCAACAATTCATCCAAGAATTGTTGCAAGACGGCAAAGAAGTTACCCGCATGATTTTCTTTGATGTGAAGAAAAAAGAAGAAACACCTTTGGTGCCCGAATCCAACACGTTTCACACCGGAAAATGGGATTTTGACCGATTGAAATTCCCCAAAGACGATGGACTTAAAAACCTTTTGAGAAAAGATTACGATTTTGTTATCTCTTTAGACACTGAAAACAATTGGTATCTGTTGGGCATGGCCGGAATCGCCAAATCAGCTTGTAGATTCGGACTCACCACCACCGCTCAGCACAACCAAACCGGCGTATTCGATATCCTTTTGAAACAAGATACTGCGAACCCCGACTTGAATTTGTACCTTTGTGACGTTAAAGCAACTTTGAAAAAATTAGGATGAAAGAGCTCATTGGAACTGGAACCGCGTTGATTACTCCTTTTAAAAAGGATTTAAGCATTGATTTCAACGCTTTAGGAAGGATTGTGGAGCATCAAATTGCCAATGGAACCAACTACTTTGTGGTTTTGGGAACTACGGGCGAAAGCGCAACTTTAACCAAAGATGAGCAGAAACAAGTTATAGCTGCCATTAAAGAAGCCAACAACAACAGATTACCATTGGTTTTGGGCATTGGCGGCAACAACACCGCCGCAGTTTCAGACGCTTTCACACAAACAGACTTGAACGGCTTTTGCGCCATCCTTTCTGTAAGTCCTTACTACAACAAACCCAACCAAGAAGGCATTTACCACCACTACAAAGCATTGAGCGAAGTGAGTAAATTGCCCATCATTTTATACAACGTTCCTGGCAGAACGGGCAGCAACATGACAGCCCAAACCCAGTTGCGTTTGGCGGAATTACCCAACGTTATAGCCACCAAAGAAGCGTCTGGAAATATGGAACAGGTAATGTCGATCTTGGCCAACAAACCCGACGATTTCTTGGTTATCAGCGGAGATGACGCACTTACTTTCCCCATGATGGCATGCGGCGCAAGTGGGGTTATTTCGGTAATCAACCACGCATATACCAAAACTTTCAGCAGTATGGTAAAAGCAGCTTTGGCAGGCAATTTTGCTGAAGCCCGAGCCCTGCATGAAAAAACGCTTGAAGGCAGCATCGCCATTTTCGCAGATGGAAGCCCGGGTGGCATCAAAACCATGTTAAATGAAATGGGATTATGCGAAACCAACGTTCGCCCACCTTTGTGGCAAGTAAATTCACAGGTAGACGCAAACCTCAGAAAATTGGCTCAATTGGGCTTATAACAAGAAATTCCAAACCGCAATAAAGCAGCAAATCGCCCATGAATCCCAATCTCAATCCAGACGCAAATGGAATGAATCATCTCGATCGAGATATCGAGCGCGTTCTTCGGCCTGCCGAGTTTGGCGATTTTGCCGGTCAGCCAGCCATCGTAGACAACCTCACCGTTTTTGTACAAGCGGCGAAACAACGCGATGAAGCCTTAGACCACGTTTTGCTTCATGGACCTCCAGGATTGGGTAAAACCACCCTTTCCCATATTGTGGCCAATGCCATGGGAAGCTCCATGAAAATTACCTCAGGCCCCGTGCTCGAAAAACCCGGTGATTTGGCGGGATTGTTAACCAACTTACAAAAAGGCGATGTACTTTTCATCGACGAAATCCATAGATTAAGTCCTGTTGTGGAGGAATACCTCTATTCCGCCATGGAAGACTATCGCATTGATATCATGATCGATACAGGGCCAAATGC
>JAGKXC010000215.1 GCA_021151535.1 Sphingobacteriia bacterium
TAAATGGAAATCTATTCCTAATTGGATTAAACCTAATTCTATTTGGGGACAAAGAACAAAAATAGAATTTGTTAAAAAATCAGTATCAGCTTATTTAGGAAAGTATGTAGGAAAGGATAATATAGGAAGGTTACAAGGGTATAGGGGATATGGGGTTTCTAGGAAATTTGGCGACATACCCCGTTAATACATCCATCGGGTAAACTTCCAGTTATTGGAACAATACTGTTATAATTTGGGCAGCTCATAACATTACATTTTGAAATCCCTCCAATCATTGTATTATTCTCAATTTTCCAAGGTGGTACAAGTGGTAAACCTTTTCTAATTCTATACGCTCGTTTCTTACATTTTTCAGAGCAATAAATTTGTGGCCTACCTACTCTTGCAATTTTATAAACTTTCATCTTTTTACCACATTCAGCACAAAGAGAATCAAAAGGATTAATAGGTGTTAAATTCATATACGCAAAAATAACAATAAAAGGTTCATAATGTCCACGAAATTATTTATTATTGCATTGTTGATTAGGCAATGCAGGGATGCAACCTAATCCCATCAAAGAGGTTATTAGGTTCCAGTATGTACGAAAGTGCATACTGGATATAACCGAATTGATGATTGATGGAGAAAAATCCCGAGCGAAGCGAGTGTGAAAGGGTAGTGGGGTTTTAACAAAAAAAAACCCTCTTGTTTAGAATAAGAGGGTAAATGATGCCAAACTTTGGTCGGGGAGGCATCACTAAACAAGATTTAATGAGTACAAAGTTATATAGTTTTAAGTTAGAATCAATGCTACGCAATCCACATTATGAGGATGGGTTGATTGTATTAGACAGGGATGGCGAAGCTCATCCCTTCGTTTCTTGTCTATATAATCATAATGACCCCGTTTTTGTACTCAAAACACAGCCAAAATGGATACAAAATTTTAGTGGTAGTATAACGGATACAGAGACAGGAGAAATAGAAGAAAATGTACTTTATAGTACAAATGACAATGAATCTGCAACCAAAAGAAAAAGAAAAGCTATTAGAAAATTCTCGGATCATTTCGACCCATTATATCAAGATAGAAAAGTATCTGTTATGATGTTAACAATAACTAGGGCAAATTGTGCTAATACTGATATAAGAGATTTTTTACGCCAATACTATAAAAGATTTGAAAGAAGGAATTTGCCAATACTGGGGTATTTATGGGTTTCTGAAGTATCTGATAATTACCATTGGCATTATCACGTTATTTTGGCTTTCCCTAGGGTTAAATGGAAATCTATTCCTAATTGGATTAAACCTAATTCTATTTGGGGACAAAGAACAAAAATAGAATTTGTTAAAAAATCAGTATCAGCTTATTTAGG
>JAGKXC010000085.1 GCA_021151535.1 Sphingobacteriia bacterium
CCAATTAGAATAAATATTAGATGAATACCGAATGGCTTGAATCACATTGTTATCAAACTCTAAAAAACTGTTGAATCCCCAAAAAGATGTCCATTTGGCTTGCGTCATCGAATCGTTGATTCCAATAATTCTGTTACTGTAAAGGAAAGTGGCTGTATCAAAGTAAGTTCCCGTGGTTACAATCCCAAAGCAACGGTTATGGTCGTCAATAACTGCATTGATATAATCGCGCCCTTTTAATTGTTTTAAATTTGTAAATACGCTATAACCAATGGGCTCTGGGAAGGTATCAACAACATCGTACAGCACAGTGTTTTTTGTTATTGACCCCTGATACATCACCATTGCCTTGAATTTTGGATTGAATTGCAAATCACCCACTTCAATGGTATTGGTGGGTTTCGACCAATAATGATCGTAAAATCCATCAGTTGTAACTCTTGCAAATGCGGGAGGTCCCGAGCCCGGCATCATGTAAACTTTACCAGAATATCGATCTACCCGAATATTACCAAAAGAACCGGGATTGAACTTGATGTATTGCATCGGAGGCGCTCCGGTAAAAGTCCACAGAAGTAATCCGTTTTTGTTGTACTTCGCCATCTTATGTACAAATCCCAATGCGCCGCCGTAAAGGTAAATGTTGCCTTCAACGTCGTAATCTATCGTAACAATATGCTCTGTTTTTAATTGCGGTAAATAAAAACTATTGGCCTGTGCACTCACAAATGGATCAATAATAAAATCAAAGGGTAGGGTGTTTATTTTTGCGGGCGATGATGGCTGGAGATTTCTATTTTCCAATTGAAATTGGAAGTTGCCATTATTCTGGACATACTTCACTGAATATGCATTTTCCCCCTCCGGTAAAATTAATTTTAAACCATTCTCTTGTATAGAAATTGATTTTGAATGAACTGTTATGGAATTGTTTGAGTTAACCGTAGATATTGCTTCCTCATTTGTAGATTGAATGGTTTCATATCGAAATTGGATTTTAGAAACATCTGCTCCTAAGTGCATCTGAAAATGATATGATATGCCTTTGTTTTCCGGAGCAATTTCAACAATAAAATCAATGTTTGGATAGAAGTTTTCAAATTCAATTTTCTGATAACCCCTTGCTAACATGGATTCAATTCCGTTGGTAAAATAATGTGGCGAAAATCCGCTTGTTTTTATCATTGCGGAACTATTTGCGCCAATAAATTTTTGAAATACAATGGTTGTGTCAAAAATTGCTAAAGTAGTATTATGCGCCTTCTCATCTTCTTCATTTGCTTCAAAATCTAAGGAATTTGCGAATTTTCTTTTGAACGATTTAAATCTGCCATTTGCCGGACTTTCTTTTTCCTTTTTTAGAATATAATAAATGCCGGATTTTCCGATTACATACGTACAAAAGTGATGCTCATAAACAAATAAAATTTCTGTTTGTGGAATGCCGTTGATTGGAAATTGCCCTTTATTCTCAATCCAATAATTCATGCCAAATACATCGGTGGCAACGAATTTTGTTTGGGCTTGCATTGGGTTTTGTTTGCCCAAAAGAAATAAAATCCATAAAAAATTTATTCCCCATGAGGGCCATGAAAAAAATCGCCCAATCTTCTGAAATCTAGTTTGATATGAATAATGATTATTCACAAATACTGCAACAACTGCAATATCCGAATAAATAACTAAATATTAAAGAATTATGGATTGATTAAAAGCAAATACCATGATTCTATTTGACGTTTACGTTTTCTTTTGCTCAATATTATGCAACATCAATCTTGAAATATTGCCAGCTCGAACAATCGCTTCTTTCGCTTTTTCTCCCTCAAACAGTGAATTTACAGTTGAAGTAAAAATCAATAACCATTCAGAAAATTCCTCAGCACCCATGGCCGTTAATCCACTGATTTCAACATGGCGCTGCATAGGATTCCCCTCGTAACTGCGTTCTCCTAACAAAATACTTCCCCAAAATTTATACATTTTCGGCAAATGATGTTCCCAATCAACCGGAATTGTCTCCGTGAATATGGGACCAATTATCTGATTTAACTTCACATGATCATAAAATGTATCAACCAAAAGTTGGATGTCTTCTGCCGTTTGAATATCTTTTTTATTATGATTATCAATGAATTGGCTGATTTTATCAACTCTTTCTAAATATTCTTCCTGCTTAAATTCGGTTTCAGAATGCATAATAGCGGATAATTATGTCCGCTAATTTACTGTCAATGCAACCTACAAAAACTGATTTTAATCAGTCATGCAAATAATTCCCATCGCAATAGGATTATGATGTTTCAATCAAAATCTATAACTTGCTCATCTACAATGAATAATCAAAATATAGAACTTTTCATTGCTCCAATTTTAATTTTTGTCTCAATTATCCAATCTGTTTACGGAGTGGGTGTATTGCTTTTTGGTACCCCATTGTTGATGCTCCTTGGAATGTCGATGGAGGAAATTCGATGGCTTGTACTTCCCATTTCTGCAAGTATAAGCTTGGTGCAAATCGCCCTAAATTGGAAGGATATTCATTGGCGATTTATCAAAGACTTTTCCTTTACAGTTCTCCCAATTACGGCCGTTACCATGTATGTGTTTTCCGGAAAATCGGTATTGCCATTTTTAACCTTATGGATGGGGATTTACTTAATCTTATTTTCATTGGGTTTTTACTCAGAAAAAGGCAAGAAAATTATTCAAAAATTGATGGGCTTCAAAATAGGTTATCTGTTGTTTTCTGGAGTTATCCATGGTTTAACAAACCTTGGAGGCTCTTTATTGTCGTCTTATCTGGTGATTACACAAGAAAATAAACAACAGGCGCGATCTACCATGGCTTTGAGTTATTTGCTGTTGGTTGCCGTACAATTGGTTACAATGGGATGGATGAAACAACTCCAATACTGGCATACCCAAAATTTGTTTTACATTTTGCTTTGTTTGGGGGTGTTTTTTGTTGCCAATCGTTTGTTGTTTAAATCGTTAACTCAGTTGCAATTTCAGCGTTATTTTGGCCCAATTTTGTTTGCTGTGGGATGTATTTTGATTGCAAAGAATTTATAATTACATGCTGCGAATAAAAAGAATAGGCCACCCTTTCGGATGGCCCAATCTAACCACTAATTAATACAAAACTTACTTTAAATCGTAGCGGTCTAGGTTCATGACCTTCGTCCATGCTGCTACAAAATCTTTGACAAATTTTTCTTTTGAATCGTTGCTTGCGTATACTTCGGCCAAAGCACGAAGTTCAGAATTAGAACCAAAAATCAAGTCAGCCCTAGTAGCTGTCCATTTCACCGCACCTGATTTTCTGTCTTTCCCTTCAAAAAACTCATTGTTTTCACTAATGGATTTCCATTCTGTGCTCATATCTAATAAATTCACGAAAAATTCATTATTCAAAGTACCTGGAGTGCTGGTTAAAACACCATGTTTTGAATGATCGAAATTGGCATCCATTGCACGCATTCCACCTACTAATACGGTCATTTCTGGCGCGGTTAGTTTCAACATCTGTGCTTTGTCAACTAATAATACTTCTGTTGGCAATGTATATTGTGTTTTGCTATAATTTCTGAATCCGTCTGCCATAGGTTCTAATACGGCCATCGCATTTACGTCAGTTTGTGCTTGTGTTGCATCCATTCGGCCCGGCGTGAAAGGAACAATAATGTTATAGCCACCCTTTTTTGCAGCTTGTTCAACGCCCACAGATCCACCTAATACAATTAAATCAGCCAAAGAGATTTTCTTTTCTTTGTTTTTGGCATTGAATTTCTTTTGAATGTCTTTATAAACAGCCAATACTTTTTTCAGTTGTTCCGGATTGTTTGCATCCCAATTAATTTGTGGCTCTAAGGCAATCCTAGCGCCATTGGCACCACCTTTGAAGTCTGTTCCACGGAATGAAGAAGCCGAAGACCATGCCGTTACAATCATTTCTTGGTTGCTTAATCCACTCGCAATAATTGAAGTTTTTAATTCGGCGATATCAGTTGCCTCTACCAACTTGTGATTCACCAAAGGAATCGGATCTTGCCAAATGAATTCTTCTTTTGGAATTTCTGGACCCAAATGCAATGCCTTTGGACCCATATCTCTATGGGTTAATTTATACCAAGCTTTCGCAAAAGCCAATGTAAATTCTTCAGGATGCTCCAAAAATCTCTTAGAAATCTTGCCGTACGCAGGATCAAATCGCAATGCCAAATCTGTAGTTAACATAGTAGGAGCATGTTTCTTTGTGGAATCAAATGCATCCGGTACCATCACTTTAGAATTGATGGCTTCCCATTGATATGCACCAGCAGGACTTTTTACCAATTTCCATTCTGTAGCATACAAGCTTTTGAAAAATCCATTGCTCCATTGGGTTGGGGTAGTAGTCCAAACTACCTCCAATCCTGATGTAATAGCGTCTTTCCCCTTACCAGAATTGTAACTGCTCTTCCAACCAAATCCTTGTGCTTCTATTGGTGCTGCCTCAGGTTCAGGTCCAACATTACTTGTAGGTCCCGCACCATGGGTTTTACCAAATGAATGACCTCCAGCAATTAATGCCACTGTTTCTTCGTCATTCATGCCCATTCTTCCAAATGTTTCTCTAATATCTTTTGCGGCCAAAATGGGGTCTGGATTTCCATTGGGTCCTTCGGGATTCACGTAAATCAATCCCATTTGTACTGCTGCCAATGGATTCTCTAACTGGCGATCTCCGCTATATCTTTTGTCTTCCAACCACTTGTTTTCAGAACCCCAGTATACATTTGTTTCAGGTTCCCACACATCTTCTCTGCCACCACTAAAGCCAATTGTAGGGAAACCCATAGACTCCAATGCCACGTTACCTGAAAGGATCATCAAATCTGCCCAAGAAATTTTGTTGCCATATTTTTGCTTGATGGGCCACAATAAACGCCTGGCTTTATCCAAATTGGCATTGTCAGGCCAGCTGTTTAAAGGCGCGAATCTTTGCTGTCCTTCACGAGAACCGCCTCTACCATCGCCCGTTCTATAAGTTCCTGCACTGTGCCAAGCCATTCTAATAAACAATGGACCATAATGACCGTAATCAGCTGGCCACCAATCTTGAGACGTTGTCATAACTTGTAATATATCTTTCTTTAATGCTTGATAATCCAAGCTGTTGAATGCCTCTTTATAGTTGAAATTGGGATCCATTGGATTGGAAAGCTGTGAGTTTTGTCTTAAAACACTTAAATCTAATTGGTTTGGCCACCAATCTTTGTTACCAGTTCCATGAATGGATTTAACAGAACCAGCAAATTTTGCAGGGTCGCTGTTTGTGCCGGATCCCATGTTAGGCCCAACTTCCATTCCAGTTACTTGAGCAGTTGGTAAACCTTTTCCTGCTTCTGAAGCGTGAAATGGGCAACCTGCTGGCGTTTGAGCAAATACCTTCCAAGTGAAAAGTATGCTAGTTAAAATAATGATTCGTTTCATGATTATCATCTATTTAGTTATTCCTAAGCTATGATTTAAAATTCAAAACTAGAAATGCCAATTATCGATAACAAACGATTCTATCTATCGCATCATTGATAGAATTGAACAACATGTAAAAACAATTTGGCGATTTTGGAAAAAACATATCGCCCTAGTTTAACAGAACTAATTTACTGTAAGCCTAATTTCGATTGATTAAGCATTTTAAAGTAAATGAGATGCTAATAATTGATGTTAATTTAAGAAATAGGAAACAAATTGAATTCCTGCTGTGAGGATAATGATCACCAAAACCAAATATCGAAACAGTTTTTCAGATGTGTGTTCCAATAATTTTTTACCGATATAACTTCCCACGATACTAACTCCAATTAAAAAGGGTATCAGGAAAATATATTCCTTTTCAAAATAACCATTTCCCACATAAACTACAGCCCTTGTAGCATCTACACCCAAATCTATAAGTGCAGAAGTTGCAATAAAAATATCTTTTGGTAGTTGAAAAGCTGCCAATGTTAATCCACGAATGGCACCACCCGTTCCGGCAATACCAGCCAAGAAACCTGAAAGTGCCCCACCACTGTACAAATTGAATTCCGTTTGCTTGAGTGTTTTGTGAAAATTCGCCATCAAATAAATAGACAAACCCAACAATGCAGCATTCATGAAAAGTGTCATAAATTTTTCAGGTAAATACACCGTTAAATACGCGCCTAAAAAAACAAATAGAATCGCTGGAATTCCCAATTTTAAGGCGATGTTTTTGTCAACGCCTTGCCTAAATAAAACTATTTTGGTTATGTTGCTAAACACATGGAATACAGCTGTAATTCCAAGAACCGTTTTAAAATCAAAAAATAGCGAGCCGATGGGAACAAACAACAAAGATGAGCCAAATCCCGATATGGTTCCAATGATTTCAGAAACCAATGCAAGCGCAATGAATAATGGGAAATTAGCCATGAAAAATATTAATTTATGGTGTTAAAATTGAAATCTACGCGTGAAGGACCAAATCAGAAATGAAAAGGTTTTGTGTGTCTACTTTCGCAGTGGCCCAACTTAAACCCACTCCAAATCCGCATAAAATAAAACTCATGTTTTCTTTTTGATGCTTTTTTACATCCGATACAAATAGCAAAGGAATGCTTGCGCAACTGGTGTTACCAAAATTCTTTAAGTTAGTTGGCGCTTTTTCTTCCGGTATACCCAACTTCGAAACAATTTTGCCATTCATCATCTTGTTGGCTTGATGAAATAAAAAGTAATCAATGCTATCAGGTTGAATATTAAATGCCTGGTAAAGGCTCTTTACGGTTTTTGGGGCACGACTAATACCAAAACCAAAAACTTCCATCCCGTCTAACCAGGAATGAACTTTGGCGCGAACGATGCCATCGCCATAATCCACCATTTCAAATGATTCCGGAGTAACACGGTTGCGGTATCCACTATGTGGGGTATAAATAGCTTGATAACCCGATCCATCGCTGCCCAAATCAAAGTACATGGGAGCCGCATCAGCATCAAATTCTAATAAGGTAGCTGAACCACCATCGCCAAAAAGCAAATTCCTGCTTTTATCCAATGGCGAAGATGTTAATGAAGCCGTATCACCCACCAACAATAATGCGCGCTTGATATGGCCAGCCGAAACCAATGAACTCATTACATACAATCCGTACACATAGCCGCTGCAACCCAAGGCAACATCAAAAGCTAGTGTGGTTTTAGGAAGTCCGAGTTTGTCTTGTAAAATGATTGAAGTTGCAGGATTGCGGAAATCAGGTGTTTGAGTTACCAAAATCAACGCATCGATACTCTCTTTTTCAATTTGCATATCAGCCATCAATTTCTCTGCCGCTGCTTGACATAAATCTGCCGTTGTAACCCCATCAGGAACACAATGCCTTCTTTCAATTCCCACAGAATCAAACAGTTTGGTTAATTCTTCTTGGGTAAATAGTTCACTATCTTTATTCTCTACAATTCTACTGGGAACGCATGCTGCAATCCCGCTCATTTTCACATTATTTATACGAATACTCGCCATGATGATTTTATCTTAAAGTGGTGCCCCCGTCAACTACCAAATTGATGCCAGTAATCCATGCTGCAGCTTCCGAACATAAAAAAATGGCCGCGTTCGCTACATCTTTGGTTTCTCCCAATCTACCCAACGGAATTTGAGATTCAAATTGCTGCATCTCATCGCCCAAAGCGTAAGCATCTTTTAATGTGTTATTTAATAATCCGGGCGATATGCCGTTTACCCGAATTTTTTGGGTGCTCAACTCCAGTGCCGCCACCTTGATAAATGAATCAATGGCGCCTTTGCTCGATCCATACAATCCATTGGAAATCGTTGCATATTGCGATGAAATAGAGGAAATAAACAGAATATTTCCGCCTTTTTCCAATTTCTTTTGCTTTACCAATTCTTTGGTAAGTAGGATAGGAGCAAATACATTTACCGGATAAATTTCTTGAATTTTTTCCTCAGTTATGAATTTTATTGGCGATTTGTGATTTACGCCAGCCGAATGAATCACCACATCAAATTTGCCTTCAATTTGACTTAAAGTACTTATTATCGCTTCTGTATCACACAAATCAACTGCAATTACAGTGTGGTTTTCACCATTTAAATACGATTTTGTATCATTCAATTTGTCCAAATTTCTGCCCCAGAGTGTGATATTTCCACCCAGTTTAGCGAACTGGATCGCTATTTCTCTTCCAATTCCTGAACCGGCTCCGGTAACAAGAATGGATTTATTTTCAAAAGTGTTAAAATGCGCCATCAAGGGATTCTATTTAGTG
>JAGKXC010000216.1 GCA_021151535.1 Sphingobacteriia bacterium
ATCATAATCATAGTAGATAAATGAATCATTGGTACTAAATGTTGGGGCATCATTTCCTTCAGTTAAAGCAATATTAAGCCAATTGTCAATGGATGCTGTTTGGTTGTTGAAACGAAAAATGGATTTCATTCGATTCGTATTCACTGAGGCACTGATTGATCCCAGTTTTCCTGACGGAGAAAACTTCAATACGGAATAGTATACCGAATAAGTTGATGGAATATTGTATCCAATTTTGGCTGTTTTGTAATAGGGTATTAATCCTTTTTTATTAATGCAGTAAAAGTAAAAAGTATCACCCCTTAAACTGTGATTCATCAAAAGGATATCCCTGTTGTTTTGATGGTTAACCGCTGCTAAGCCTTCAGAAATATTATTACCAACAATACTGCCTGTATCTGTGAAAATAGCGCTATCACCATTCCAAATAAATGAAAAATGATACAGCCTGTAATGGTAATAATAATAGTTATTAGTAAACACATGGTATTCATTGGATTCCGGATGTTTTACAATCAATTTCCCCTGGGTGCTGCTCCATTCTCCTTTTAATGAGAAATTTTTATTGAGTTTCCTGTTTTTATAGTCGTAAATATCAACGCCGTTGGTATAAAACAACAAGTTTCCATCTGCATCACTGATGCCTCCAGTTCCTTCATATCCCTTCATTTTATACCAATCTACAGAAACCGCTGAATCCCCATTGATAAAGCTTATTCCGGCACTGTCTCCAATAAACCAATTCCACGCCTCCTTCTGGGCTTGTATTCTGCTGCTTGTAATTAACAGAAAAAGAAAAATAACAGTCTTAAAGAAATACCTTTTCATCAATACCAAAGTTAATAAACATTTTAATAAATAATCTATAATAAATAATATTACCGTTACTTTTTGATCTTTACTACCTTCTTGGTAAATACAAAATCATTCTCTGTGGTTTGTATTACATAAATCCCAGCACCGATTTTTTGTGCATCCAATGCAATCATTAATTCACCATTTGCATTCAGTTTCTCCATTCTCCCAGAAGTTAGATTTCTTCCAGTTAAATCTTTCAATTCAACCATAATTAAGGCATTCGGATTTCCCCTATAATACAAAGAAAAATTATCATCGAAAGGATTTGGTTGAATGGTTAATTCATGCAAATGATTAGCACTCATATCATTAATATTGTTTGTTTCATCCCCTTCTATATTTGGTGAATTTTCATTATTCCCTCCAGGATTATGCTGCCTAGATTTAATGCCATAATCCGTAGACCCAGTAAATTGATTGTTAACATACTCTGAAAGTGTAAACAATGTTTCAATGATAGATCCTGTATTGTTTGTCAACGGCTTGTATCTCCAAGT
>JAGKXC010000217.1 GCA_021151535.1 Sphingobacteriia bacterium
GATAGAGACAGTTTCTGGGGCTTGTTGGTGGATGGTAAAACCGCGCCATCTTACAGAGAGAATTATCATCCCACATACTATAAATCATTTTTTGATAAGAGAGGTTACGAGTTAATCATCGAGCAATACACCTACGATATCTCGGAAAAGGATTTCAATTTCGAGCGATTCAGCAAGATTGCGGAAAGGGTAACAGGCTCGGGTAAGTATCGATTTGAGTTTTTGGATTACGGACAGTTGGATAAGTACACAGCCGATTTTGTTGAGATTTACAACCAAGCGTGGTCGTTCCATGAGGATTTTGAGCCATTAACCAAAGAGGTATTGTTGAAGCGTTTCCAATCTATTAAGCCGGCAATGCCCAAGGAGTTTGCGGTTTTTGCTTATGAGGGCGATAAACCTATTGGTTTCTTCATTAGCATTTTGGAATTGAATCTGGTATTTAAATCGTTCAAGGGCAAATTGGGATTGTGGCAAAAGATTTCCTTTATGTTGCATAGGGGAATGATTCGCAGGGCGAAGGGAATTGTGTTTGGTATTGTGCCGTCTCACCACAATTTGGGGATTGAAACGGGGATGATTATCAAATTTTATGAGGGATTCAAAAAAAATAACAGATTGGATTCGATGGAGCTTTCTTGGATAGGCGATTTTAACCCAAAGATGATCAGTATGTTACAATCATTGGGCGCTCACGTAACGAAAACGCACCAAACTTTACGCAAAAAAAATTCTTAGAGATATTGGGATTTTTCAAAATTAATTCTATTTTTGCAGTCCCGTTACGGAAATGATTCTGTAGCTCAGTTGGTAGAGCAATACACTTTTAATGTATGGGTCCTGGGTTCGAGTCCCAGCGGAATCACAAAAAAGCCTCAGATTAATCTGAGGTTTTTTGTTTTTAAGGGGTTTTGTTAACTTTGTGATTATTGGAAAAAGTCTTATACATAATAGCCGGTTGTAATGGGGCTGGTAAAACAACAGCTTGCTTTTATTTGCCCATTGTAAATGAAACTCTTATTTTTGATAATAGCTTAGGAACACCAGAATTGGTATTCTGGAAAACGAATGAGGCAGATTGAATTATTTTAAACCAATCGAAATTCGATGAAATCAAAAAAAATAGATAATGGAATTCATTCGCAAAATGATTTTGCTGATAAAATCATGAAAGGGTTAGAAATTTCTTTCCAAAAGCTCCTTGAATTTAAAAAACAAAAGAATTCTCCATTGGTAGTCATGCGTAATGGTAAGATTGTTAAAATAATGGCCGAAGATTTTTATAAAGATTTAGAAAAGTAATACTTCCTAATGGAATCACAAAAAAAGCTTTGGATTATGTCGAGTTTAAAT
>JAGKXC010000086.1 GCA_021151535.1 Sphingobacteriia bacterium
GAAATTGAAATGCCTGGCCACGCACTCGCAGCATTAACCGCCTATCCAGAATTAAGTTGTAATGGAGGATTTATTAGTGCTACAGCCGATACCAAAGGCAACCTCAACAACACGGTAAAACCCTTTGAAGTTGCAAAAGGTTGGGGCGTATTCGATGATGTTTTTTGCGCTGGAAATGAAAAAACTTTTGAATTTTTACAAACCGTAATCGACAATGTAGTAGAACTATTTCCAAACTCTCCTTACATCCATATTGGAGGCGATGAATGCCCAAAAACGCGTTGGAAAACCTGTCCAAAATGCCAAAAACGAATTCAAGATGAACACTTAACTGATGAACATGAATTGCAATCCTATTTCATCAAAAGAATTGAAAAATATGTTAATTCAAAAGGTAAAAAAATCATTGGTTGGGATGAAATTCTAGAAGGGGGACTTGCACCAGACGCTACCGTTATGAGTTGGCGTGGAGAATTAGGTGGAATTGCCGCTGCCGAACAAAAACACAATGCCATCATGACACCCGGCAAGCCGCTGTACTTTGATCATTATCAATCCAAAGACAGCACTGAGCCCCATGCCATTGGCGGCTATAATCCTTTGGATTTGGTTTACGATTATGCTCCAACTAACGAGCAAATGCCAGATTCTGTGCAGAGATACATATTGGGGGCTCAAGCCAATGTTTGGACTGAATACATGACCACTTGGGAGCATGTTCAGTACATGACAACCCCAAGAATGCAAGCGCTTTCAGAGGCATTGTGGCTTCCAGATTATCAGAAAAACTTCAATCTTTTCCTCGGGCGATTAAATCTACACCAAACCTTATGGTTTTACTATGGAATTAAATCTTGGGGCTACCATTTCTTAAATCATTAAGTTCTCATGTTAAAAAGACGATCTTTTATCCAAAAGCTAGCCAGTGTAATAACATTGGCCCCACTGTCAGTAGCCGCAAATCAACTTTCAAGCTCCTCAACTCGTACAGCATATTCTCAAAAACACAAAAACACCAACAAACCAATCCTGCTAACCACCTGGAATTTTGGCAAAATCGCCAATGAACCCGCATGGGAAATACTCAAGAACAACGGCTACGCATTGGATGCCGTTGAAGCAGGTATCAACTTAACCGAATTAAATCCCAATGAAAGAAGTGTAGGATTTGGGGGAAGACCCGATAGAGACGGACATGTTACATTAGATGCATGTATCATGGATGAAAACGCCAATATTGGTGCCGTATTATGCATGGAAGATATCGCGGTGCCCATTTCTGTTGCAAGAAAAGTAATGGAGAAAACTCCTCATGTAATGTTATCGGGTGTGGGTGCAACCCAATTTGCTGTAGAACAAGGCTTTAAAAAACAAAATCTTTTGACCAGCGGAATGGCCTTCAAAATGCGCGGCAGAATTGGCGATTCCCCCATCATTGGAGCAGGTTTATTCGTAGACGGCGAAGTAGGCGCTTGCACAGCCACTGGTCACGGAGAAGAAGTTGTGAGAGTGGTGGGTTCATTTAGAGTAGTTGAAGAAATGAGACATGGAGCTCATCCACAAAAGGCTTGTGAAATTGCCATCCAAGAAATCGCCAAGAAACTCAAAAAACGAAACAAAAATTGGAAAGAAGTGCAAATCGGTTTCATCGCCATAAACAACAACGGCGAGTATGGAGCGTACGCTTTGCAACCCGGATTTACTTACGCAATCCGCACTGAGGAATTGAACGAAGTAATTCCATCCAAAAGTTTGTATTAATAAGCAAACGTCAACCCTTTGGCGGTAAACAAAGGATATTTGGGATAAATACGCGCCAATCCTGTTGCCTGATCAACGGGAATTACCCCCTTCTGAAATCCTGCCTCCAATTCTGCCATCGATTTTTTATCGATTTTTACTACTACCTCATTAACGCCGGGCAAAATCAAATAGTCCCGCGTTAAAGAAGCAGATTTCTGCATACGAACATGAGGCATCTGAAATTCTACTTTTCCTTTTCGGGGCGATAAAAACGCTGACTCATACTTCACAATCGCCACCCATTGCTTCGATTTTATCCGTTTCAAAGCATATTTCCCAACAACTGGAGCAAATGCTATAGACATCGATTCAGGCGATTTCAAAGCAAATGAATCAAACTGCGTTAAACTCCATGTTATTCCCGGCCAAATATCATTCCATTGCCACATCAAACTACCCGCACATTCCGGTTGTTGTAAACGATGTTGTACCATCGATTCAACAACAAAATCGCCCTGTAGCGACCAACTCTCTTCCACAATAAAATTCCTATTCCCAAGCAACTCCAAAGGCCATGCAACAGATGAATCATCGCCCAGAAAACGACTTTCCCAAGACATGTATTTTTGCCATAATCCCAGTCCTTTATAACTCAACATATAAGGCCTCACCAGCCTAAAAAACGAATCTGAATAACCCTCATGATAATAATCCCTCACGCCGCCCAACAATTTCGTTTCTTCCAACCGCATCCAATTAGGCAAAGACGGCAATCCATACTCACTCACAAAAGGCATCTTCACAGAATCCAAATAAGCGAAAGTGCGCTCGCCATGCCATACACCCCAATCATGGTTATCTCCACAACGCATTTGTTTCAAATTACCCCAATTACCAATCGGACTGCTTCGCAAATAATTGGCATTCGGCACATAACTCTTTAACACAAATGGAATCAGGGTATCGAACATAAAAAGATAATTATTCCATTGGGCGATGCTATCTTTTTCGTGGATTCCATATTTATTCTGCCAACCCCAATTAAACCAAGCCACCTCAATCTCATTATTGCCGCACCACATCACAACAGATGGATGATGAAACAACCGATTTACCACATTATGAACCTCTATTTCAACTGCATTTAAGAACAACATATCGCGAGGATAGGTTGTTCCTGAAAACATAAAATCTTGCCATACCATGATACCAAAAGCATCGCATTGTTGATAGAAATAATCAGAAGGATAGGCACCGCCACCCCAAATTCTAACCATATTCACACCCAACTTTACCCAACTCGCAATCCAGGCATCTACATCTGATTTACCAGGATAAGGACTTCCAGGCTTAAACAACCTCGCCCAAACTACATTCACACCTTTTGCAAAAACCTTTTTCCCATTTACCAAAAATCCGAAACCGCACAATGTTGTATCCCATTGTACATTCCTAAAGTAAACCTTAGCGAATTGCTTTAAACTTCGTTCCTCCAACTCACCCGGCAAAGCATATTTCGCTACAATTTCACCAACATAAGCCGAAGAATTATCAAAATCCATGGGCATAATATGATGTTCCCGAATAACATTGGGTTGCCACAAGATCAAATCCTTAACCGCAAATGTTTCCGTTGCCATGCAATGAACCACACCCGCCGCATCATTCTGAAAATAGGGATTTACAACCAAAGATGAACTATCCCAAACCAAATTATTGCTCTTCCCTCCCACAGAACCGTGCTCCCATTTCACTAATTCAGACAGATCTTTATCCACCAAATAAATCCATCGTGCTTTGCCCTTACCCGTCAATCCATTTACTGTCTCAGTAACCTTAAGAATTCCGCCCACAGACTCCACCGGTTTTCCAGCATCTACCGAATAAGCTACCACTTTGTTTTGCTGCAAATCCCCCTCAATTCCCTCTTGATACATCTGAAACAACTGTATCCAAATATCATCCCATCCTATCATCTTCACCCCTTCACCCAAGCCTGTTAGCACCCTGCGAGGAGCAATATCCCACCCGTACTGAACTATCGGTTTCCGGATATTGGGCGATGCCTTCATCTCCGTTAATGTCCCCTCGTTGTCTGCCGGAAAAACCAAACCCGATGCCACCCCAAATTGCTTGGCATAAGGCGTTACCGCTTGAAACTGCAACACCAAACTATCCGTTCCATTTCTGCGCAAATACGGATCCAAATCCATGTATTTATTGGCAAACGAACTATGAAGCGGTTGGAACGGCTCATCAACCAATGTTCCATTGATAAAAACTTCCAATCCAGCCCCCTCCCATTCATTGATCTGCAAATAATAATGCTTGTGTTTCTTAGCGGCCTCCTCATTCTCAAACAACTTCGCCCGGTACTTCCACCTATACCACTCCACCCACTTACACGCCTGATTACAGCCCTTAACTTCATGTTTGCAAAAATGATCATTTACACTTGGCATGTAATTAACTTTCAAATAGTTACCATCCAAATCTAATTTTTGCAATGGATGCATCAAACGATAATAGTATAAAAATGTATCCCTTACATTCAACGGCAAATTTCCCAAATCCAACTCCCACTTCAATAACAATGCTTCCTCCGTCGGCAGTGATTTACCAGCCGAACTCACCTGGCCTTGCAAGCCTCCAAACAACAGGCTCAGCCAAATAAGAATAACAATTATCTTTCCTTTCATAGGCTTAATTTTCTCTGGCGATAGACATCATTTCTTTCAGAATCGTTTCACTTAACTCAAATCCATTGGCACTTTTCTCACCACAAGCAGAATGAACCCACTCAAATCCTCGAGAAAAATACGCCAACATATTCCCTGTTCTTATTCCTCCACCCGGCAAGATTGAAACTCCCATTACATCGCCACATTCCTTTATTTCCATCAGCATTTCCATTAATGAAGCGCCCATTCCAGTTAATATTCGATTCACACCCAATGTACTCAACTGGTCAATATCTTTTTTAATACCGTTGATATCGCCTACAGCTACTGATAACAAATCATCAAATGCGCGGTGAAACACCAGTTCCATTTTAAATGGCTGTACCGCAACGGCTAACTCGGCCAAAAACTCCGAATCCAATTGATTTTCTGGTGTTAAGCAGCCCAAAACAACCCCTTGAAATCCCATCTCTCCAACCAAGTCAACAAAATTCAACATCCACCGCTTTTCCGCCGTCGTATAAACAAAATCTCCACTACGGGGCCTCACCATCACAATCCCCCGTATTTTGCCCTCCTCATTTACAAAACCAGCACTTACTAAAGATTCAGCCATCCCCTGCAATTCATCCAGCGTCAAACTTACTCCGCCCACAGCATAATCATGGCAAATCTCCAATCGATCTGCACCAAGACCCGCCACTTTCATCGCATCAGATGCAGAAAACACACAAACTTCCAAAAATGCCATCGCCAGAAAATCAATACTTATTTTTTGATTTTAATTTGAATTTCATCGGCAAACAAATGTGCCTTCCCCTGATAGGGATAACCCAAATGCCCTTCAGGCAATAAGCCATAATTCTCAGCGAAAACCATAATATACCTGGCTTTTATAGGCTTCTTAAAAGTAAATGTTGCATCCATCATTTGTACCTCTTCATCCATGGCATCAATATTATGACCAAAGCCTTGACCTTCCGAATATTTCACTCCATCCACACTATAATAAACCTTTACCGCTTTAGGAAAAATAATCCACGCACGAGAATCTTGTAAAAATCCAGCTTTTACCTCTGTTACCTTTTTCACCGTATGCATGTCAATTTTCGCAACCAATGGCACATCGTAAAAGCCCTGCCAACCACCAGCTCTCCATTCCTTTCCACCACGAACGCCATCTATTAAAGCGCCGTTGCCACCTCCAGTGTATTGATCTTGGTACTTGTTACTCAACACAATATCGTAATTGTTGGGTACGGGATTAAATTCTCCATATGTCCAATCACTATAACTATAAACCCCACCAGATCTAGAACCTGGCAGTCCGCTAATCATCATGGTACTATCAATTTTACCCAAAACCTCCAAACCATGGCGGTGTTGCAGCACAATAGGTTCAGCAGATGCCTTAAACACATACTTATCCCAACCATCTACTCCACTAGTTGTTACAGACTCCGGTTTAACATTAAATTTCACATCGCGTTCGCCATGATTTTTGATCAGCAACGTAATCTTGCCACCCCAATTTGATAACGGCTTAATCGTTAAAAAATGACTATCCCTGTACACCTTTTCACCCTCAAACAGCAAACCTGGCGCGTAGGTTGAGGAAACATTTTGTTTGGGCATGCGCATCAACAACTGATCTTTCCTGTCTGCAGGAACGGGCCTAAACAAAAAGGCATCCCATTCCATCAAATCACTGTGTGATACCACCAAATGCCATTGATCCGAAACCGGAGCGCCAATCAAAGAAGATCGATCGTCCATCTTCATTCCCATTTGAACCGCCAAAATCTCATTCCCAACGCCGCCGCTTGCAGCAGTACCCTTTCCACTACTCGCCGCCGCTGTAACACCCGCACTCGAGCCATCGCCATTCACAACCCGAATCACAAATTTATCCCTGCCAGCGCGCAATTGACCGTTATCTTTCCTAAAGTAGGGCGACATCTCATCATACCCAACTCCATTATTTCTTGCGATTTCAATTTCGCCAAATTGTGGCGATCCCGTTAAATACAAATTCGAACCCGGAGCAACTGGATAAAACCCCATCGCACTCATTACATACCACGCACTCATCTGTCCGCAGTCTTCATTGCCAATCAATCCATCTGGCGCATTTTTATAGAATTCATTGCAAATTTTATTGACCAAATACTGCGTTTTCTCTGCACTTCCCACATAATTATACAAATATGCCATGTGGTGTGAAGGCTCATTTCCATGGGCGTATTGACCTATCAAACCCGTAATATCCGCCTGTTCTCTACCTTTAGTAGAGGAAGATGTACCAAACAAGGAATCCAAATGTGCCCTAGCCGCCTTTTCACCACCCAATGCATCAATCAATCCCATTACATCCTGCGGCACATACATCGAATATTGCCAAGCATTGGCCTCCGTATAGTGATTATTCACCTCTTTGGGCTCAAAGGGTGATAGCCATCCGCCATTTGCTCTTGGTCGCATAAATCCTGTTTCGGCATCAAAAACATTCCTCCATCGCTCGCTTCTAGCAAAAAATTCCTTCGCAATTTCCTCCTCCTTCAATTCCTTTGCCATCCGCGCAATACACCAATCGTCATAGGCATATTCCAATATCTTCGAAACCGATTCGGCACGCTGCTCAATGCCATAATATCCCAATTTCATATCCTTTAATGGTCCAACCAAAATAGATAGATTATGGGTGTCTATACTCAGGTTATTCACCAATGTTGGATCATGGTCCTTCCTTGCACTTTCCACCATCGCCAGCAACCATTTCCGCTGCACTTGCGGCAAATCCGTCATCCCCTTTAAATACGCATCGGCAATCACCGAAACCGAATGATATCCAATCATGCAATTGGTTTCACAAGCACTCAATTCCCAAACCGGCAATCGTTTCGCCTGATCAAATTGCAACATAAAACTCCTAACAAAATCACGGGTTCTCCTAGCATCAATAATCGTCAACAATGGATGCAGCGCACGGTAAGTATCCCACAACGAATACACGGTAAATACCTCATGATCAGCCCAATGAATCTGGTGATCTCTTCCCCTGTAAAAGCCAAAAACATCGCTGCACAACGATGGGTGAATCATGGTATGGTACAACGCCGTGTAAAAAACTGCGTACTTCTCGTCTTTCATTTCCTCGGGCGATAAATCCGATGCACCTTTGGTTAATAATGGGCGTTTCACAGCAATCTTACCCAATTCCGTTTCCCACATTTCCGTTGCTTCAAATCGCTTTTTCTCAAAATTCCAATGCCCAGGTTCAAATGCACCTGTTAGACTGGATTGAACAAATTTCAAAAATAATTGATTTATTCTAACTTGGTTTCCACTACCCATAGCACTCGATTCACTACTTGCCCCATTTGAAGTTTTCAAGGATTCTGCAGCCAATTCCTTATTCATTACACGTGCTAAAGAAATGCGCATCTTTTCCAATTCATCTTTGTGCGACAATCCCATACTCGGTACACCACCATTTTCTATTACTCCGGCCGATTCCAACTCGTATTGCAAGTTTAACCAAGCCGAAACACTAGAAGTAGACGATAATGCAACGGCAATATCCACTTTGTTCGTTTTACCAATTTGAACCGCAACCAACATTTGTCGCTCATTCAAATAGCTATAACCCACCACTTCATTGGCAAACTCAATGGCAAAAAACAGTTGTTGGTTATCCGCCCAGGCTTTGCTGCTGCGCTCTCCCACCAAAACACGGGATTTGTAACCCGCACTCATCATCTGCGCTGCAGTTGAATATTCATTATTGAGTTTATCCTTGCTTCCGGCATTTGCTAAGCGGTATTCTTCTACTGCTAAAGGCATTACATGAGACGATAAAACCAAATCCCGATGTTGTAAATCAACCAAGAAATAAACCGTATCCACATTGCCAGATTGAGCAGAAGTTGAAATAGTTCCGGCCTTTCTCTTATCGAAATAATACTGATGATAACCCACTCGCTTCCCAGCCGTAAGCTTTACATTACAGCGTAAATTTTCAAAATAATTGGTATAATAACCGGCATTCGCATCCTCCAAATTATGTTTCAACGGCTGTCTATATTGATCAGGCTTTAAACTAGCGCCAGTTTTATTTCCAGCAACAATCTTGGACAAAAATGCCGAATCACCACTAGCCACAAAATCGCCATAATTGTAAAACAATTCTGGAGTTTCGATGGCTCTTTTACGCAAATCCGTTGCATTCTTAAATATGAATTTCTTTGCCAAATCACTGGCCAATGGCATGATCAACACATCGCCCCAATCACTCACACCGGTACCACTCAAATGCGTATGGGTAAATCCGTACACGAATGAATCGTCGTAATGATAACCACCACATCCGTCCCAAGAAGCATCGTTACGGGTATCAGGACTCAATTGAACCATTCCAAAAGGTACCACCGCACCGGGGAAAGTATGCCCATGTCCACCCGTTCCAACAAAAGGATTTACGTATTTCGCAACACCTTTATCCTCCTGATTTCCCGGCAAATTTTGGGCAAAAAGCGAGGTAGAAAAACTCAACACAGACCATAACGAAAACAGCGATTTCAACGAGAATTTGATAGAATTCATAAACAAACGAATTTAGTATTTTAGGGCGATAAAAACCGCAAATCCCAGACATGGTTAAAATAAAAAAGGCCATCCTCGCGGATGGCCCATTTTTATGTTTAGTTATAGTATGTTATTATTTGTTTACAGTAACACCAACCACGGCTCTGCGATCCAAATTGTTTGCTACTGTATAAGCTGGTTGTGTAGTTACAACGCTAATCTTTGCAACATTCACACCCAAAGAAACCAAGAATTTCTTTACAGATTCTGCACGCTTGTTTCTCAAAACTTCGTTAGTTTTTGCACTACCAGATTTATCTGCAGATGCATAAACTACAACGTTGTAATTGAATTGAGAACCTGCACGATCCAAACCACTCTTCCAACGATACAATTCCTGCAT
>JAGKXC010000087.1 GCA_021151535.1 Sphingobacteriia bacterium
AAAATTGAGAACTACCAAAAGAGCAAAATGCGTTTGGGAATGAATCAATTGGAAAGCGATTTCTGGATCTACTGTGCAGATGATGAATTAAGCTTAGAAGCCATGAAAATGGCTCCCGTAAAAAGTCAAAAACTTGGCTTCTCATTGCAACCAAACAATGATTTAGCCGCGTACCTAAACAATAATATTATTCAAATTTTAAAACCTAATCAATTAGAACTCGATATGCAATCATTTACAATTCGCGGGCAGCACAATGCCTACAACAGCATGGCTGCTGCAATTGCCGCAAACTTATTGGATGTTAGAAAAGACAGCATCCGTGAAAGTTTCACGAACTTCCAAAATGTTGAACACAGATTAGAATTCGTTGCAAGAATTCAAGGCGTTGAGTACATCAACGATTCAAAAGCAACCAATGTCAACTCTGCTTGGTATGCATTGGAAAGTATGGAAAAACCCGTTATCTGGATCGCTGGTGGCGTGGACAAAGGCAACGACTACACTTCACTCAAACCATTGGTTAAAGAGAAAGTAAAAATGATTGTTTGCATGGGCATCGACAACCGCAAAATTCACCAAGCATTTGGCTCTGACGTGGATTTAATCATCAATACCATGAGTGCGAAGGAAGCTGTTCATGTGGCCTCTAAAATGGCCGATTTGGAAGATGTTGTTTTGTTATCGCCAGCTTGCGCAAGTTTCGATTTATTCGATAACTACGAAGACAGAGGCAGACAATTCAAAGAAGCAGTTAGAAATTTATAACCCCCAGCTGGCAAGCAGCTAAAAGCAACATGGCATCCAAATTAAGTAGCAAATTTCAAGGCGACCGGTACATCTGGTATATCATTATCATTTTATCGTTGATTGGTATATTGGCAGTGTATAGCGCAACCATAACCCTCGCATTCAGCAAAAAAGACGGAAACATCGAGTTCTATTTCTTCCGTCATGTTGGCTATTTGTTCTTGGGTTTGGCCTTCTTGTATGCCACCTACAAAGTGCCATTTCAGTATTATTCGCGGATGTCGCAATTGCTGCTATGGCTCTCAATAGCATTGCTAATTGTAACGCTTTTTACGGGTTATGAAATCAACAATGCTGCAAGGGTAATCCCTTTATTCGGCACTACATTCCAGCCATCAGATTTGGCAAAGTTGGCGTTGATGATGTATATCGCCCGATACCTAAGTAAAAAACAAGAAGAAATTGATAGCTTCAAAGTATTTAGGCATGTGTTATTCTTTGTGTTAATAATTGTGATATTGATTGCACCTGAAAACTTAAGTACAGCTTTGGTCATTTTCCTAACTTCTTTGATTTTAATGTTTATTGGCCGAGTAAACCTCAGATACATGCTGTATTTGGGATCTGCAGGAACATTGTTACTCACTATTTTGGTAGTTACGCTTCTGAATGTAAATACAGATAATTTAACCCATACCCGTATTCCAACTTGGAAAAAGCGGATAGAAACCTTTACAGGGAAAGACGATGGAGAAGGTAATTACCAGCAAACCCAATCTATGATTGCCATCGCTGAAGGCGGTTTTTTAGGAAAAGGTCCAGGAAATTCAACCCAAAGGGCTTATTTACCACACCCCTATTCAGATTTTATTTATGCCATCATTGTAGAAGAATATGGCTTACTAGGCGGCATCATCGTTATCGGTTGCTTCATACTACTGATTATCAGATGCATAAAAATTGTGGTTGAAAGTTCGCGCGCTTTTGGCGCGTTACTGGCGATGGGTCTCGGACTTAGTATGTCTATCCAAGCCTTTGTCAACATGGGTGTAGCTACAGGTATCCTGCCCGTAACAGGGTTAACGATCCCGTTGGTGAGTATGGGAGGTACTTCACTTTTGATGAATTCCATAGGCTTTGGTGTGATTCTCGGAGTAACGAGATTTATCCAAGAGGAAAAAAACAAGCAAATGGCAGAAGGTGCCTATACTACTCAAACTTCAAGTGCGCCTCAAAATCCAAATAACAATGCCTAATTAATGAAACCATGAGCACCACAAATCCATCAAATAAATTGCGATTTATCCTCAGCGGCGGCGGTACTGGCGGACATATTTTCCCCGCTGTGGCCATCGCCAATGAATTGCAGAATAGATTTGGCGAAAACGCTACTATCTTGTTTGTAGGTGCATTGGGAAAAATGGAAATGTCCAAAGTACCTCAAGCGGGTTATGAAATAATCGGCTTACCCATTGAAGGACTTAAGCGTTCATTATCTCCAAGGAATTTCATTGTTGCAATTAAAACCATCATTAGCTTTATCAAGGCAAGAAAAATCATCAATAAATTCAAGCCTAACGCTGTTATTGGAACAGGTGGATATGCAAGTTTGCCGGTATGTTATATGGCAAGTAAAATGGGAATCCCTGTTTTCCTTCAAGAACAAAATGGATTTGCCGGTCTCACCAACAAAATCGTAGGTAAAAATGCAGTAACCACTTGTACTGGATTTCCAGATATGGGAAAATTCTTTCCAGGTGGGAATTGGATATTTACTGGAAATCCTGTTAGAAAGAATATCATAGATTCTGCCAACGTTTACCACCAATCGCCCGAGAAAACAAAGGAAGAAGCGGCACAAAAATTTGGTTTTACAACTGAGAAACCGGTATTATTTATTACAGGTGGTAGTTTGGGAGCTAGAACAATCAATGAATCTATTGCCAATGGCCTTCCCGCCTTAACACAAGCCGGGATTCAGGTAATTTGGCAAATGGGCGAAAGATTCTGGGATGCAAATCAATGTGCCATTTCGGAGAAGATAGATCAATTAGAAGCAGAAAATGGCCAAAAACCTGCGATTCTTTTTTCGGCCTTTTTGAACAACATGGACGAAGCTTATCAAGCTGCAGATTTGGTTGTTGCTCGTTCAGGGGCAATCACCATTAGCGAATTATGCATTCTGGCAAAACCTGCAATTTTAATCCCATCGCCTAATGTAACAGATGATCACCAAACAAAGAATGCGCAAGTATTGAGTAATCGCCATGCAGCCGTTTTAATTCCAGATAAAAATTGTGAAGTAGAATTAATTCCTACCATTTTGGATTTGATTCACAATCAGGATAAAAAGAAACAAATGTGTGAACAACTGATGGCCTTGGCTAAACCCGATGCAACATCACAAATCGTTGATATTTTAACCAAACACATTTCTAACAAATAGAAACAACCTAAACCCATGAATCAAACTTCGATTAAAGAAATCACATCCTATAAAAATGCCTATTTCTTAGGCATAGGCGGCATTGGCATGAGTGCCATTGCGCGTTATTTGATGCGATTGGGTATTCATGTTTATGGTTACGACAAAACTGAAACACCGCTTACTCAAGCACTGGCGAGTGAAGGTGCTGAAATATATTACAACGATAGTAGCAGTCTCATTCCTGAAAAGTTATTGAATGGTGAAAACACCCTTTGGGTTCTAACTCCCGCTATCCCATCTGATCACGAAGGTTGGATTTTCTTACAATCCCTCAACACCCCAATTTTCAAACGTTCTGAGGTTTTGGGATCAATTGCCAGAAATGGATTTTGCATCGCGGTTGCAGGTACACATGGAAAAACCACCACCTCCACCCTGATTGCACATTTATTAATGGAATGCAACATCCGTTTCGCCGCATTTTTGGGTGGGATTTCTGCTAATTATAACACCAATTACTTGCATAACAAAAATGGAAATTTCCTATTTGGCGATACCAATCCGATGGAAGTAATTGTATTGGAAGCAGACGAATTCGACCGCAGTTTCCATAGACTCAATCCCGATTTAGCGGTAATTACAGCGATTGATCCGGACCATTTAGATATCTACGGCGATGAAGCAACTTTTAGAAAAGCATTTACAGAATTTGTTCAACTAATTCGCAAAAGCACTATTCCTGAGGGATCTTCTGTTAAATCTAGTGCCGTTGTTTTACAAAAGCAATTGATTGTACCTGTTCCAAATGGGGTAGAAAAAGCTTGTTATGGAACCGATAGGGATAATGGTGTATCAGCACCATCAATTATGCCGGTTTTCAGCGGAGACAACATACAAATCATCGATGGAAACTATCAATTTGATTTTGCTATAAATGATGAAAATAAAGGCAAATTTATTTGTGGCTTACCCGGTTTTCACAACGTAGAAAATGCCGTTGCGGCCTTGGGTATTTGTTCGCATTATTTGAGGCTACCTATGGAAAATTTGCAGCGAGGAATTGCTTCGTTCAGGGGTGCAAAAAGAAGATTTGAATACATAGTAAAATCACCCCAGTATATTGTTATTGACGATTATGCGCACCATCCCCAAGAATTGAATGCCATCATTGGATCAGTAAAATCTTTATATCCCAACCTCAAATTAACGGGCATTTTTCAACCGCATTTATTTACTAGAACCAGAGATTTTGCTGAAGGATTTGCAAAAAGTCTATCAGCCTTAGATACATTGTGGTTAATGGAAATTTATCCAGCGAGAGAGAAACCCATTTCTGGTGTTACTAGTTCTTGGTTATTGGAATCCATAAAAACCGAAGCTACTGTATTATCGCCCGAAGCTATTTTACAAAAAATCGAAACGCAGACGCCATCATTGCTACTCATTCTGGGAGCGGGCGATATTGACAAACTCGTTAACCCCATTAAGGAAATTTACTCTAAGAAACTGTGATTTATGAGCAACTGGAAACTCGCATTAAATAAACGACAATGGCTAGTAGCGATCTTACTGATCCTATTAACAGCTACGGTATTGGTTTGGACGGGACTGTCGCGTGCATCGAAAAACAGACTTATTACAGAATCTAAAATATCTATTAACAAAGAGAAACAAAGTTATTTTTTGAGTGTGTCGTCAGTGGGTCAATTGCTTACAAAAGAAATTGGGAATCCAACAGGCTTAAACGCTGCCAATGTGAATACCATGGCTTTAGAAGCTAAATTAAAACAAAATCCTTTTATTAAAAAAGCGGAAGTATTTATTGGATTGGACGGCATTTTGAATGTAAAAATTGAGGAAAGAGAACCCGTTATTCTTATTTATAATAAATACGGGGAATCTTACTTTTTAGACACACAAGGAATTATGATTCCCAACCAACACATCAAACTTCCAACGGTGGTGATTGCCAATGGAAATATTATAGAAAGATTAAGACCAGGCAAACCGGTTCAACAGTTTTTAAGCAAAGAAATGGTGAAGTTGGGTGGGTTTATTGCGGCTGATTCCTTGTGGAGCGCACAATTTCAACAATTGTATGTAGATAATTACAATGAGTTTTTATTGATTCCTCGCGTTGGGAAGCATAGCATTGTTGTAGGTGATGCTTCTGAGTTGGCTGAAAAGTTCGCAAACCTACGTCTTTTCTACGATGAGGGCTTCAAAGTAGCTGGTTGGGATAAGTATGAACAAATCGATATTTCTATCCGTAACCAGGTAGTGGGAAGAACCAGTGTCCAACAAACAGAACAATCAACAGAAAACGGCGTCCATTAATAACAACACAAAAACAACTATCAATTCGAATAAAATAAAATCGTAAAATATGGCTATCAATAACAACATCATCGTGGGACTTGACATCGGCACAACCAAGGTTTGTGCAATTGTTGGGCAAAGAGCTGAAAACGGGAAAATCAACGTTTTGGGCATGGGTAAGTCGCCAAGCATGGGCGGCGTTGCCAGAGGCATGGTTGCAAACGTAACCAAAGCTGTAACAGCAATTCAACAAGCGGTTGAAGAGGCCGTTCGCCAAAGTCAGGTTGAGATCAAAACCGTATTCGTGGGGATTGCGGGGCATCACATCAAAAGCTTGCAGCACAGAGGCACTTTAAGCAGAAAGCAATGGGATGCTGAAATCACAGAAGAGGAATTAAACAAGTTAGAAGCAGAAATGGAAAATCTTGCCCTATCACCAGGAGTTGAGATTTTACACGTTTTGCCTCAAGAATATCGCATTGATGGCGAAGAAGGAATCAAAGATCCAGTAGGTCGTGTAGGCGTGCGTGTGGAATGCAACTATCACATCATAACGGGTGAAACTTCAGCTGCCAAAACGATTATTATGGCTGTTAGAAAAGCAGGTTTAGAAATTGCTGACTTGGTAGTTGAACCTGTAGCGTCTGCTGCTGCTGTTTTATCTGAACCAGAAATGGAAGCAGGTGTAGCATTGGTAGATATTGGTGGTGGAACAACCGACATTTGTATTTTCGATGACGGAGCAATTCGTCATACAGCTATCATTCCAATTGGTGGCGATAGAATCACAAAAGATTTGCAAGAGGCGTTTGGCATTCTTAAAGACCAAGCAGAATTTGTGAAAGTGAACTATGGTTCTTGCTATCCTTCTGAGGCGATGAAGAATGAAGTGGTTGTGATTCCAGGATTACCGGGCCGTCAGCCAAAGGAAATTTCTTTGTATGCCATTTCACAGGTTATCAGAGCTCGTGTGGAAGATATCATCCAGAAAGTTGATTTTGAAATCGCAGTTTCTGGCATCCGCAACAAACTTGCAGGTGGTATAGTACTAACTGGTGGTGGTTCGGCGATGAAGGATATTACACAATTGTTCAATTACCACATTGGTTTAGAAGTTCATATTGGAAGTCCGGGTCAACATCTTGGCAAAGGAATGATTGATGAAGTGCGCAACCCAATGTATGCAACCGGTATAGGTTTGGTTATGAAAGGCTTTGATTTAGCGGCTAAACACGGCACAGGACTAGACAACTTTAAGGTAGAGAAAGATCAACCTCAAGTTGATGTTAATCCATTCTTTGCACAGCAACAAGTAGAAGAATTCGTTGCTGAAGTACCACAAGAGCAAAACAATAAAAAATCTAATGTTTTCAACGGCACTTGGGGTTTAGGCTTATTTGGCGAGATCAAGAAGTGGATGGAAGATGGTGATGATTTTGATAACAAGTATTAATTGAAAGGGAACTAAATGCCTTATTTTCAACCTGATGTTCATCTGAACAAAAGTAATTTAATAAAAGTAATTGGTGTTGGTGGCGGCGGAAGTAACGCTGTTAACCACATGTTTAAACATGGTATTGAAGGTGTAGATTTCTACATCTGCAATACCGATGTTCAAGCACTTCAAAGCAGCCCTGTTCCACATAGAATTCAATTGGGTGTAAACTTAACCGAAGGATTAGGTGCAGGTTCTCAACCAGATATGGGTGAGAAAGCTGCAATGGAAAGTGTAATGTCGATTCGTCAACTCCTCGAAGAGAATACCAAAATGGTGTTCATCACTGCCGGAATGGGCGGTGGCACAGGAACCGGTGCGGCTCCTGTTATCGCAAAAATTGCAAAGGAGTGTAATATTCTAACGGTTGGAATTGTTACCTTACCCTTTGAAGATGAAGGCCCGCAGCGTATTGGTCAAGCCCGAGAAGGTTTAGACAAATTAAAACCCCACGTAGATGCCTTAATTACTATCTGCAACGACAGAATTGTTGATATGTATGGCGATTTAACCATTTCGCAAGCATTTTCAAAAGCAGATGACATTTTATGCACCGCGGCTCGCGGCATCGCAGAAATCATTACAAAGCCCGGACAAATCAACGTTGATTTTATGGATGTTCAAACTGCTGTTTCAAACAGTGGCAGAGCCATTTTGGGCACGGGTATTGCGTCCGGTCCTAATAGAGCTGAAGATGCCGCGAGAATGGCCTTGGACAGTCCGTTGTTAGACAATGTAAAAATCCGCGGTGCGAAACACTTGCTAGTTAATTTCACGTACGGTGAAAAAGAACCAGTTATGAGTGAAATCTCCAAGGTAAAGAGATATCTTCAAGAAGAAGCAGGACACTCTGCGCACTTGAAAATGGGTATTACCAAAGATGAAAATCTTACTGATGAGATAACGATCACTGTAATTGCTACTGGATTTGAAGTTGGCAACCATCCTGCTCAATCACCACAAGTGGAACAAGCAGCATTTGGACAAATTCAAATGGGCGTATGGCCGAATGAAATGAACCAAGAAACACCTGTTTTGAATCATAATCAACGAGTGAATGAAACACCAATTAACCAGTTTTCATCGCCACAAGACCATAAAGATTTGACAATTAACGACGGTGTGAATTCATCTGTAAATATCCAACAGAATCAAAATTTCAGTAATCCAATGGATCAAGTTAAGAGGAATACGGATTTATTTAACAATACTCCGCAATTGAACGCCTTTGGAATGCC
>JAGKXC010000218.1 GCA_021151535.1 Sphingobacteriia bacterium
GCGTTCATTCACCCTTGATAACAATCAAAACACCGTAGATATATCCTGGCTACCCAATGGTATTTACTACCTTCAAATCCAAACCCCTATCACCAACACCACCCACAAGGTTTTGGTACTGAAATAACCCAAAATACATTAAACAAAAAACGCCTCTAATGAGGCGTTTTCTTTTGGAGGTCGGAACCGGATTCGAACCGGTGTAAAGGGTTTTGCAGACCCGTGCCTAGCCTCTCGGCCATCCGACCTTATTTTTTCGGACTGCAAATATACCATTTTTATCTAAAATCTCCCCCATCGCCCGAAGAAAAATTAAAAGGTTTTGCATATTTGCCAAAAGTAACCCTACTACCAATCCTAATTCATTAATTTGCAATATGGCAACCGCATCAACCCACTATCTTGGTAAACTCCGCTGCAGCAATATCCACTTGCAAAGTGGAACTGAAATTTTTACAGACGCTCCTACCGACAATCAAGGGATGGGATCCAGTTTTTCTCCCACAGATTTGTGTGCATTAAGTCTTACAACCTGCATCATTACCACCATGGGAATTTATGCGCAAGACAAAGACTTTCAAATTTTGGAAGTGGAAGCAGAAACCACCAAGCACATGGCTTCCGATCCCAGAAGAATTTCCAAAATTGAAGCCCATATTCAGATTAAACTCAATGCAGATGCGGCAGACAAGGCCAAGCAGAGCCTAGAAAGGATTGTGCATTTATGTCCTGTTGCCCGCAGTTTGCACCCAGATATCGTACAAGACGTACATGTAACATTCTTGTAATTATCATCGCCTAAAAAAACCCCAAACTCCCCCATATCCATGAAATTCAAACTCATAGGTAGGATCAAGCAATATTTGATCCCTGCCGCCTTGGCTAATAAATGGCCATTGATTACCTCGTTGGTGATTGCCATAACGGGTTCATTCATTTTTCATCAGGCCAACAATTTGTTTCCAGATCAAGGTTCTGTTTCTGATGTTCAGCGAAAAGCTACGCAAACACTTATCAACCAGGAGCTGCATTTAACCCTGATTTTGGGTTATGCAATGGTAATGTTTTTTGCCGTTACGCAAGCCTTGCGCATGAATCCAGATTGGAAACGATGGACGTTAGCTTTATACGGCGGCGCAGTATTGGCTTCCATTGGTTTGCATTTCCTCATTCCATTGAACATGGATGATTTCCCCATCCAGCATGATTTTCATCCATTAGATTTGATGCTGTACGCATTGGTAGTGCATTTATTGGCTTCTACCCTGCCATTTTGGGGCAAATTGCGCAATCATACTTTTTATTTCTGGCGATACAACCAAGGATTGTTAAGCCAATT
>JAGKXC010000219.1 GCA_021151535.1 Sphingobacteriia bacterium
CCCATGCCGGCGCCTAGATATACTGCGCCTAAAGCATTTTCCATGGTTTTTGTATGAAATTTGTTACCGGAAAGAATCTCAGAACTCCACCCAGCAGCATTTTGATACCTACCAACACTATCCCAAATCGGTTTATCGCGCAAGGATTCCTGGTTATAGAAAAATCCCCATGATGCGTCTTTGATATACTTTGATGGGATGCTTTTGTAGCGATAGGTGGCTGGCATTTGCCTGATTTCGTAGCGTTTCAGGATGTATTTTCCAGTATTTTCTGGCGATGCGTTCAAGGCGGCCTTCTGAGGCGTTGTGATTGAAACAGGCGCATCAACTTTTTCTGTTGCAAGTCCAGATGGTACCGTTCCCACTGCAGTTTGGGCTTTCAATACTTGATAATTCAGCGTAATTGCCAAGAGAAAGGTCATCCTGTTTAACATCTTTAACACCTTCCATTGCTGTGCTTTTTGAAAATATATGGTTACCATAGAATTGAAAAAATGATGGTGAAAGTAACAAAAACAAAGCGATTGATGATAAATTCTACGACAAAATCAAGGAATTATCGTTGGAGTGGCAAAAGCATTGTTGAATCAGTTGTATTTTTGCAAAAATGAAAGAATCTCCATTGTATGCCATTTCGCCTGTTGACGGCCGTTATGCTTCTGGCACTCAAGCCCTTAAAGCTTATTTTTCTGAAGCCGCGTTGATTCAATACCGCGTTCGGGTTGAAATTGCTTATTTGTTGGATTTAACCCATGTGATTCCAGGTGTAGATTTTACTTCATTAAAAAACCATGGCAAGACACTTACAGATTGGGCTTCCAACCTACCAGAAGAAGATATTCTTCGTGTAAAAACGATTGAAAAAACAACCAACCACGACGTTAAGGCCGTGGAATATTTGATCAAAGAAAAGCTTGATGCATTGCAATTAAGCGAGTTTAAGGAATGGGTGCATTTTGGATTAACATCGCAAGATGTTAACAACACTTCCATTCCATTGAGTTTAAAGGAAGCTGCAGAAGCGGTAATGTTGCCAAAATTGCATCAAATCACTGCATTGTTGTTGCAACAGGCGCAGGATTGGGAAGGAAAGCCGATGTTGGCAAAAACCCACGGTCAGCCGGCCTCTCCAACGCGTTTGGGCAAAGAGTGGATGGTATTCGTAGGCCGGCTGGAAGGTCAGATTCGTTTGCTTTCACAATTGCCTTATGCGGCCAAATTTGGCGGTGCAACAGGTAACTTTAATGCACACCATGTGGCTTACCCTAAGATCAATTGGATTGATTTTGCAGACAACTTTGTTGGCAGCACTTTGGGATTGCACCGCATTCCCTTTAC
>JAGKXC010000088.1 GCA_021151535.1 Sphingobacteriia bacterium
TACCCAATTCTTACTGGTTCCAGTTGGGAATCTATCAGTTAATGATCAATGCACAAGTTGAGAAAAACTGGATTTGTGAAAAAGCTATTATTGATTGTGTAGATAAAGACGAAAAGGGCGATTATCCTCAATTTGAAGTGCGTTTTTCAGACGATGAGAATCAATTCTTAAGAGAATGGATCAAACAAGGACAGTTAAAATTACAGAATTTAGGCTTTTTGGAGGGTTGCGGTAAAGCGGATTGTTATTGGTGCAATTTCGCCAAAAACACACCTGGTGTATTGGATGAAATGGAAGTTGAAGATTTGAATTAATTAGCGATTTCTAATTTTCTACAAGCTTTTTCGCAGCACAATTCTTCTGCTTTTTTTCTAGAAGCATTTTCTTCTGTGAACCATGCTTCTCCATCCAACATCAGCGTAATTTTATGCAAGGTATTGCGTTTATGTGGGATGGTTTCATGTTCCCAAGTTATCACTTTGCGCTGTTGTTGGGCCCATTTCATGAAAACTGCTTTATAACTAACAGTGGTAAGCATCAATTTATCAATATCCAGATATTGACTTACCATTCTCAGTACAATAAAATCTTTGGCTATTTTGTACCCTTTATCGAGATAAATAGCGCCAATGAGGGCTTCAAGGGCATTCCCTGCGATGTTTTTCATCGCTGTTTTATTTTGAAGTAATTCTGCCTTTACTTCCATCAGGTCTACCAAACCCAATTTATGGGCCATATCGCCCATTTGCTCACGATTTACAATCCGTGTACGCATTTCGGTAAGGAAACCTTCATCTTTTTTGGGGAATCGCATGAACAATAGTTCTGCAATTACCGCGTCTAAAATAGCATCGCCCAGAAACTCTAACCTTTCATTATCCACCACTTTATATTCATCTTGCACATTGGCCATGGATGAATGCTTTAAAGCTTCACGATAGATACGCAATTTACCTGGTCGGATACCTGTTACCCGATAGATACTTGCCGAGAGGGAATTTCTAGGCGATTTCTTTTTAATTGAAAAAATCTTAAACAACGTATGATGTTATTTTCAAGTGCAAATAAACATGCAACTTTAAGAACACATAAGATTCAAAAAGTGGCAGCGGTTTAACAATTACCCTTCAAATTTTTTGAAAATAACAGATGCGTTATGACCGCCAAAGCCGAAGGTATTACTCAACGCTGCGCGAACGGTTCTCTTCTCGGCTTTGTTGAAAGTTAACTTCAATTTTGGATCGATATCGGGATCATCTGTAAAATGATTGATTGTTGGAGGAATGATATCTTCTCTTCTGGTTGCATTCCTGCATCTTCCAATGCCATTCGCATCACATTGCTTGCGCCCAATCCTTCTGGATGAGGAGCAGTAAGGTGATAAGCATCGGCTGTCATTCCACCGCCTACCATTTCCGCATAGATTTTAGCTCCACGTGCGATTGCATGATCGTAATCTTCCAATACAAGTGCGGCAGCACCTTCACCCATTACAAACCCATCTCTATCTTTATCAAAAGGTCTAGAAGCGGTTGATGGATCATCATTTCTTTCGCTCAAAGCCTTCATATTAGAGAAACCTCCAACTGAAGGTTCATTAATACAAGCTTCAGAGCCTCCGGTTATGATGGCATTGGCTTTACCCAAACGGATAAGATTAAAAGCATCAATCAAGGCATGCGTAGAACCCGCCAATTCCAGCGCCCCAAATAACTCCTATGCGATCGGGATTGAAAGTACCTTGAGTAATTCCACTATCCTGAACAGCCTCATCGGCTGCTACCATGGCATAATGAGTAAAGGGGTCCATCTTGCGGGCCTCTTTTTTATCTAAAAACTGAGTAGCATCAAAATCCTTTACCTCACATGCAAACTTCACTTTGAATTTCTCAGTGTTAAATTTCGTAATGAGTCCAGCACCAGGCTTCCCCTGGCGCAACCCTTCCCAATAATCCTGGAGCGTATTACCGATAGGGGTAATCGCTCCAAGACCTGTTACAACAACTCTTCGGAGTTGCATGAATTACTTGTTTTCTTCGATGTAACGTACAGCTTCGCCAACTGTTTGGATTTTCTCTGCTTGGTCATCTGGAATACTGATGTCGAATTCTTTTTCGAATTCCATAATCAATTCCACAGTGTCCAATGAATCGGCACCTAGATCGTTGGTGAAACTCGCCTCCATTGTTACTTCAGACTCGTCTACGCTGAGTTTATCAACGATAATGGCTTTAACTTTTTCTGCAATTTCTGACATGGTGTTATGGTTTAATTTTGCGTTGCAAATAAACAATTTTTTTTACCTACTACCATAATAAAATTATTTTTGTACAAAAATTTTGTCTCAGAAACGCTTAAAATCACAATTTTTACACTTCGATTACGACTTTGAAGTGATTGGTATTCATTCGATTACCCCTCCTCACCTATTGGCTTGGTGTCTTAATGACACTTTTTCTGCACGATTTATGTTAGAAGCTGATCCTTTTCGAATAAATTTGTACGAAGATTCGGTATCTGAGCATGCAGAATACTATTGGGAAGGAGATGAAGCACATTCTGAGATGTGGTTGGTAACAAACAGAGGCAGTAAATCTTTGTTATATTCTAATCGCCCTACCCCCGATTACTGGTTAATCATCAAAGAAGCCAGTTACATGGGTGGAACAGCAGAGTGGGTTAAAAATATCAAGAGCATTCAAAATGTGCAAATGGTATTTGAATTCCCTGTAGATTTGGTACCCAAATTAACTTGGTTACAGCAGCTCAGCCATCTTTAAACCTAAGTTATGTACAAAGGAAAATTCAACAAAACAAAAATCGTGGCCACCATTGGCCCTGCTACTTCCAGTCCTGAAATGTTGCAAAAAATCATCCTTGCGGGTGTGAATGTATGCCGATTAAATTTCTCCCATGGAAGTCATGAAGTGCATCAAGATGTGATCGATCGGGTTCGAAAAATCAACAACGATTTAGGTTCTAACATTGCGCTTCTACAAGATTTACAAGGACCAAAACTACGCATTGGAAAAGTTGACGGTGAAATTATCCTTGAGGAGGGAAATACCATTTTGGTTACTTCCGTTGAGCAAATTTCTACCACCGAAAAATTATATGTGAGTTACCCCATGCTTACACAAGATTGTAAGCCAGGAGAGTCAATTTTATTAAATGATGGAAAGGTTGCATTAGAATTTACTGCCATAGTTGATGAAACTACTTTAGAGGCAAAAGTTGTTGCAGGTGGAGCATTAAGTTCTAATAAAGGTTTTAATTTACCCAATTCAAAACTATCGGTTCCCTCCTTAACTGAAAAAGATTTGCGCGATTTGGAATATGGGGTAAAACAAGATTTAGACTGGGTTGCATTAAGTTTTGTAAGAACTGCTGATGATATTGTAGACCTAAAAAAACGCATCGCAGATTTGGGTGGTAATCAACGTGTTATCGCCAAAATTGAAAAACCAGAAGCGTTGGATAACATAGATGATATTATTCGCGTTGCAGATGGAGTGATGGTTGCAAGGGGCGATTTAGCGGTAGAAGTACCCTTGCAAAAAGTTCCGTTAATCCAAAAAAATATCGTAGAAAAATGTTTGGCGGCTGCAAAACCCGTTATTATCGCCACGCAAATGATGGAAACAATGATTACAGATAGTATGCCTACTCGTGCTGAAATTACAGATGTTGCCAATGCTGTTTTGGATGGCGCCGATGCGGTTATGCTTTCGGCTGAAACCTCAGTAGGGAAATATCCATTGAAAGTCATCGAGATTATGTCGAGTATCATTGAAGAAATAGAAATGGATAGACGGGCTTATTACAAAGGCGTTAAACCCAGCACCCAATCTTCTTCTTTTGTATCAGATGAAGTATGTTTTACCGCCGTGAGAATGAGCGATCACTTACAAGCCAAGGCCATTATTGCCATGACAAAAAGTGGATATACCGGTTACAGGGTTGCTAGTTACAGACCACAGGCCAATATTTTTATCTTTACAGATGACCCTAAAATGTTAACTACGTTAAATTTGGTTTGGGGCGTTAGAGGTTTCTATTACGATAAATTTGTTAGCACAGATGAAACGTTCCAAGATGTTATTGAGGTATTGAGAGACAACCATTTGGTAGAAAAAAATGATTATATTGTGAATTGTGCAAGTATGCCAATTCATAAAAAACAACGCACAAATACCATCAAAATCACTTGTATTGATTGATCATTTGTATTAAATCGATTTTTTTATCAAAAACAGCCCCGTTTTTTATTGCCCAAGGAACCAAAATTTTCCTTGAATTTTCATAGGATTTCTCCAAACATCTTATGAAGTAAATTGTATCTTTGAATTAGAGAAAAAAGGCAACATGGAAGAGGTTTTTGTTAATAAAGTAGCCAACAGCGGGTTAATTACTATCAATTTAGAAAACTATTTCCCTGAGGGAAATCGCGTTTTCATTGACATCAAAGATGCTCTTTTTATGGGTTTGGTGTTAAAAGAAAAGGATTTTCGCGATTGGATTAAAAACCATGATTGGCAACAATACAAAGATCAATTTGTGGCCATTGGCTGTAGCACAGACGCCATAGTTCCAACTTGGGCTTATATGCTTATTTCTAACAAATTAGTAGGCAATGCCAAAGAAATCGTGTTTGGAGATCTACTTGCATTAGAGGCAGTTTTGTGGGAAAAGCAATTACAACAAATTGATATCAATCAATATGTTGGCGAAAAAATTGTAATCAAAGGATGTGGCGATTTACCTGTAACCGCAGCAGCCTATACAATTATTACTTCAAAATTAACACCAGTAGTCAAAAGTATTATGTATGGCGAACCCTGCTCAACCGTTCCCATCTACAAAGCCAAAACAGTGTGACGATTTGCGCCCAATTTTTAAATGAATTTCAAATTTTATTATTCATTATTAACAAAATTACATTCTTTCGCAATTTCTTTAATCCAACATTTGTATTTTGTGAATTTTAAGAATAATAATGGAAAGTTAGTGAATAGTTTGCGCAATCCCATGTTGGTGTTAAGCAAAAAAACACAGATTTTTGTAAATATGATTTCATCTTGGAAACTTGCAGTGGGGTTATTTTCTGCTGCTATCATTTCTCCTATTTCAGTTTTTTCTAAAACTACTCCAACCAAAGAAACAAACATGAACTCCAATACCCCATCTGTTCAGTATTACATTCAAATTCCGCAGCGTTTTAATCATTATGCGGAAATTACTGCTGTTTTTCCTACTGTAAAAGGAAAAGAACTTGAAGTTTATATGCCGATTTGGACGCCTGGTAGTTATTTGGTAAGGGAATTTTCCAAGAACGTAGAGTCTGCAACTGCTCAGTTTTTTGATAAAAACAACAATTACATCAGTGATGCAACTATCAATAAATCAAGTAAAAACACATGGAAAATTGCTGCACATAGCAATGCTACAGTCGTGGCAATAAAGTATAGGGTATATTGTTTTGAATTAAGTGTTAGAACTAGCTACATTGATGCGGATCAAGCCTTATTAAACATGGCATCTGTATTGGTAACTGCCAAAGGTTTTGAGCAAATTAACGGACAACTGCATGTAAATATTCCCAAAGAATGGAAAAGCATTGCCATGACATTGGAACAAATTCAACGAAATTCTCAGGAATTAAATACTGCTTTCTTGAAATCCCCTTTAGCCATTGCTTCAACTAAGAAAATTAGCAACAATGCAAATGAATTAGCAGATCAAAATACACCCAATAATGCAAGTTACAGCTTCCCTGATTTTGATGAATTGGTAGATGCGCCTTTGCAATTGGGCAATTTCCCAATATTAACCTTTGATGTAAGGGGTGTGCCACACAATGTAGTGATGGTTGGATTTAACAATGCGAATGCGGAGAAATTAACAGCAGACATGGCAAAGATTTGTGAAACGATGACACAGATTGTGGATGTGCATCCCTGCAAGCAATATACATTCTTTGTACAAAACGTAGATAATGGCGGCGGCGGATTGGAGCACAAAAACAGCTCTGTTTTAATGATGAGTCGATTGGCATATACAGACCCTGGCAAATACAAAGGATTCTTAGGTTTGGTTGCACATGAATATTTCCACTTATGGAATGTTAAGCGAATAAGGCCACGTGAATTGGGTCCATTTAATTATAACCAAGAGAACTACACTACACTTTTATGGGTTTCTGAAGGCATAACTAGTTATTACGATGAAATTGCAATGATGCGTGCAGGTTTTATGACCAGAGAAGATTTCTTGGGATCCATGGCCGCTTATATTAACGGACATGAAAATAAACCTGGGGCGCGGGTTGGAAGTGTAAGTGAAATGAGCTACGATGCTTGGATTAAAGAATATCGCCCGAATGAAAACTCTAAAAACAGTACTTATTCTTACTATTCAAAAGGCGTGGTTATTGGAGCGTTATTGGATGCTTGGATTTGTGCAAAAACCAATGGCACTAAATCTTTGGATGATGTAATGAAATATCTGTGGTTAAACTTCGCAACCAATACGTCTAAGAACCCAAAAGGTGAAGGATTTACCGAAGCGGATTTCAAAAAGGCCATTGAAGTAGTAAGTGGCTCAAGCTGCGAACCACTATTTCACAATCTCATACACGGTTTTTCGGATATTCAAAGCGATTTACAGCAAAGTATTGGCTTATTAGACATTGATGTTTTAAAAAAATCAATAGAAAAAAAGACTTTTGGGTTAAGTTGTGATTTGGTGGGTGGAAAAACTATCATCAAAGCTGTTACCCGTAACAGCGCAGGTGAAATGCTCGGGTTGCAACCAAACGATGAATTAATTGCCATTGAAAGCTTAAGAATTGAAAACAACATAGATGAATTGTACAGCAAATTGGGATCTCCCAAAACAGTAACTTTAACTGTTTCCAGATATGGGATGATGAACCAATTTATTGGTGATTTTACACCATCTAATGAAGTTCAATATCAATTCATGGTGAAATATCCTTCGAGTAAAAATGTACAGTCAGAGAATTTCTGGTTGAATAAAGGTGGTATACAACATTGGTTGAGATTGAGTTCAGTTAATAACAAATAAAAATGGGAGCACCTGGATTCACTACAGTTAAAGAATTAGACTTACGTAATTTTGTAACTGAAGTATTTTTAGCGAAAGGCTTTTCCGTTGAAAATGCAGCAACAGCTTCTGATGTATTATTATTGGCCGATTTACGAGGGATTGATAGTCATGGCGTGGCAAGATTAAGTGGATATCTTAGATTAATTGATGCTGGCAGGATAAATCCCAATCCCAATTTTCAATTAACACACAGGAAGAAAACCATTGCTGCATTAGATGCTGACGGTTCAATTGGTTTGATTTCAGCACCTTTTGCAATGAAGGCGGCTATTGAGATGGGTTCAGAATATGGTTCTGGCTGGGTAGGTATTTCAAATTCAAATCATTTTGGAATTGCCGCCTATCATGCGATGATGGCATTAGAAAATAAGATGATAGGATTTTCAATGACCAATGCAAGTCCTTTGGTTACTCCTGCTCGGGGATCAGAAAGGATGTTGGGAACCAATCCCATTTGTGTTGCAGTACCAGCAGGTAAAAAGCCAGCGTTTGTATTGGACATGGCCACAAGTGCAGCTGCCAATGGCAAATTAGAAATCGCGGAAAGATTAGGCAAAGAACTGCCCGAAGGTTGGGTAATGGATAAAAACGGACAGTCGGATCGCAATCCTTCGGGATTAAAAAATGGCGGAATGTTACTACCATTAGGAAGTGATGCAGAACATGGCGCACACAAAGGTTATGGATTGGGTTCTTGGGTTGATATTTTTTCCGGTGTATTAACCGGTGCCAATTTCGGACCTTGGGTACCGCCGTTTGTTTCATTCCTTCAACCACTACCGAATTTACCCGGTAAAGGGTTGGGACATTTTGTAGGTTGTTGGGAAGTAGACGGGTTTAGAGATTATAACGACTTCACTGCAAACATGGACTTATGGATTGATCGTTTTGAAAACACCAAGACACCTGATGGATCTTCACTTCCAGTAATTATTCCTGGAACACCTGAAAGATTGGCTCATGAAGAAAGGAAAACTGCCGGAATCCCATTGGTAGAAGCGGTATACCAAGACCTTCATCAAATTAGAACTCAACTTCAATTATCTCAAAACTTTGAATAACAACCTGATGATGGAGAAACAACAGAAATACAAATTGTGGATTGGGATTGGATTTATTGCAGTATTTACTGTATTGTCAATAATTGCCTATGTAAAAATACTCAAACCCATTAGAGATGGTCGATCGCAAAGAACAGGAAAGTACACCATGAAAACTGGATATAAAACAAAATATAATCCCGACTTTATCGACAGTGTTAAGGATAAGAATAAAGATAAAAAGAAGTAGTATTTTTCTTCAGTTTTAAATAAAGAAAAAGGCTACTCAAATGAGTAGCCTTTTTCTTTATAGCTTAAAATTAAATTATGCCAACGTTTTTTGTAGCAAATCAATCATAAAGTCTTGATCGTCCATTTTGGATTCCCATCCATTTGAAATAATTGCATCCAACACTTTATCATTTTTAGCACCATATTCAAAAGCTTCAGCATAATCTCTGGTAGAAAACGTAGTTCGTTCGTATTGAGAAATAAATAACTCAGGATATTTCTCACTTAGAGTGTGTTCAATTTTCTTTCTATGTAAAAATTCAGGAGAACCTACCAAATCTCTCATTTCAACAAAATTCTGTAGAGCTAAATTTGAGATTGCATCAGCATTGGGTTTTCTACTAATTTGGTATTCATTCAAAATTTGGTTCCAAGATTTATCAGGTCTTCCGGCGGCAATTAAATCATCTAAAACCAAACAATCTTCAAAAGAGCAATTCATTCCTTGGCCATAGAATGGAACAACGGCGTGAGCGGCATCGCCCATTAATGAAACGTTATTTTTTGTCCATGGATAACATCTCACTGTCATTAACATTCCTGTTGGATTATTCAAGTAATCATCTACCAAATTAGGCATCATCGGCACCGCATCTGGGAAATGAGTATTAAAGAAATCCATTATTTTATCAGCTGAATCCAAATCGTTTATTCCTGGTTTCGCGTCGAATGGGTAAAACAAGGTACAGGTAAAATTGCCACCAGGATTAGGGAGAGCAATCATCATAAAACTCTTTCTAGGCCAGATATGCAAGCAATTCTCATCAATTTGGAACGTTGCATTTGGGCCTGGCTCTATCGCCAATTCTTTGTATCCGTATTGCTCGTAGGTTTGCGAATAAGTAAATCTTGGCTGGTGTAACATTTCTTCCCTAACAGCTGAATACGCACCATCTGTTGCCAAAACAACATCCGCTTTATCATAGATTTTATCTCCTGCCTCATTCACAAAAACAGTTTCGCAAGTATCTAAATTGGCTTCTACGCACTTGTGATTGAAATACATGTGAATATTGGGATATGCATCTGCTAATTGGAGTAATTTTATATTTAAATCGCCGCGAGATACAGAATAAATATGCTGACCTTCCTTGCCATAAGGCTGATAGCTGGTATTTCCCTG
>JAGKXC010000220.1 GCA_021151535.1 Sphingobacteriia bacterium
AATTCTGGTCAAGCCTTTGGTTTTCCGGGCGGTGAACCCAATACCTCTGGAAATTTTGGAAGTTTGTTGAATAATACTGATTTTACGGTATTGCATATTAATGTTGCACAAGCTACCGCCAAAGCCATTACCCAATTGCCATCGGTTTTGGAAAATAACGTTTATCTCACGGCGGCAGATGCAACGGTATCTCGCAGCATCGCTGTAACCAACGGGAATCCTGGACCGGGTAGCAAGCCCTTCGATTTTGATAATACCTCTTTTCAATTGAATACCATCAACAAAACGGTGAATTTGGATGACGTTGAAAAGTGGACGGTAACCAACAATAATGTGTTTGGACATACCTTCCATATACATGATGTGGAGTTTAAAATTGTGGCGAGGAATGGTTCATCGGCGGGTGTGGGAAGCCATGAAAGTGGATGGAAAGATGTGATGTATGTGCCTCGCAATGAGAATGTTACGTTTGTGGCTAAATTTAATGATTACGCCGATGAAGTGCATCCGTTTATGTATCACTGTCATTTTTCTAACCATGAAGATGGCGGAATGATGGGCCAATTTGTAGTAAAAGGAAGTGCCGCTGGAGTGAAATCGCGGGGGGCTAATTTGGCTGCTTGTGTGGTAATGCCGAATCCAACGGCAGATCGCTTTTTTATTGAGTTTGAGCATGCGGAGGCCAAGGTGTATTATGTTACGGTTGTAGATGCGTTGGGTAGGGCGAAATTGATGTTGCCCCGTCCGAATATGGAAAATGGAATTGATGTATCAGGATTATCGCCCGGTAATTATTTTGTACATGTGATGGAGGAGGCGAGTAAGGCTGTTCATGTTGTGCAATTTGTGAAATTGTAATTGGCGCGCAGGATATGGCTATTTGGGAGGATGTTGGAGGATTTATGGTAAGGCGGGTTTTGGGGATGCGCAAATTGATTTTGCTGGCTTCGGGTATTGGAATGTTAGGTGCGGCAGTGGCGGCGGCGGATCCATTATCACCACCAGCACTTGCACCGCAAGGTGCAATTTCGCAACCAACGGCTCAACTTGCCAATTCCATTCTAACTCCCAAAGAAAAATCCATTCAACCATTTGCTTTGCGCAATGTGGATGGTACAATTTGGTGTTTGGATAGTCAAAATTCCGCTAAAGGATTTATCGTTATTTTCACTTGTAATCATTGTCCGTTTGCAAGCCTTTATCCCAGTAGATTCAACGCTTTGCAAGCAGATTTTGAGCCAAAGGGTGTTCCTGTTATCGCGGTGAATTCAATGGATTCAACCTTGTACGAAGATGAGGGTTTTGTAAAAATGCAGGCCAAA
>JAGKXC010000221.1 GCA_021151535.1 Sphingobacteriia bacterium
ATCGCCGGTTAAATCATCTTTATCAATTTCACCTACAATTTGGAATGAAAGTTCTTTGGAAATTGTGGTATCGCCCTTAACAATTTTATCGTTTTTGCTCGGATTTAAGTACGATTTTTTTACTTTGGCTACTTTGGTTGCGTGAACTTGAACCACAATATCATCGCCATTGAAATCAATTTTGGGAATTCCTACACTGGAATTACCGGTAGTATCGGTTAGGGAAAAATTGGTAGCAGTCATGCTCACCCGGTTAGGCGATTTTCCAACCCATTTTTCAACGGTATTAAAGAGAGCCACAATGGGGTCTTTATCCGATTTTCTCTCCTGTTTAGGATTTTCATCTTCGCTGGAAAGGCCGCAATAGTTGCAATAATTGGGTAAATTTACCAAATTGACATCCATTTTGTCGGTACCAAAAGATCCCAATCCGATGTCCCAGAATTTCAAAATATTGACACCGATTTCCAACTTACTACAAGAGAATAGGGATTTGCTTTTTACTTGAGCGAACAACGAATCGTGAAAAACACCATTGGAATCAATGAATTGGGCTTCAAAAGGTGCTGGAGCTTTTAGTTCCAAGCCGGTTAGGGCGATGGTAAACATGCCCGAGAAACCTTTTTCTTTTGCAGTTAAGGTATATCCTTTTTCATCAAGTTTTTTAACTGCTTTGTTCCAACCCCAATCTAATATGCTGCTTCTGAAAAGAAACCAGCCAACCAGCATCAGCAACATGATGGAAAGGAAACTGATGCCACTGATGGCTGCGGTTTTTCTGATCCAACGATGTGATTTCCAATATGCTAGAGCATTTTGGAGCCAAGTTTTCACTGAGATTTTCATGGATTAACTCGCGTAAAATTAAATTTTTAATCTAGCAATTCTACTATGTTGTTAGATAGAAGATTTAATTTCAGGGTGCATGCCTGTATAATTAAATGGCGATACTTGTTTCAGTTCGGCTTTTAATTCGGCTGTAACTTCTAATGTATCAATGAATTCAAGGATGCTATCTTGTGTGATTTTAGCGTTAGTGCGGGTTAAACCTTTTAATGCCTCATAAGGGTTGGGATAACCTTCTCTACGCAAAATGGTTTGAATGGCTTCTGCCACAACAGCCCAGTTGTTATCAAGGTCTTGGGTTAAAGCGGCTTCATTTAACAACAATTTGTTTAGGCCTCTTTCCAAAGAATTCAGGGCGATTAGGGTATGGGCGAATGGTACGCCTACATTGCGCAATACGGTTGAATCCGTAAGATCTCTTTGCAAACGAGAGATGGGCAATTTTGCACTCAAATGTTCAAACA
>JAGKXC010000017.1 GCA_021151535.1 Sphingobacteriia bacterium
TGATATAATTTTAAAGGGCGATGTTTTACATTGCCCTTTTTGTTTTTTACGCCTAACTTGCTACTTTTATGAGATATTTCAAAAAATTACTCATCATATCCGGCTTCATCCATTACTTGAGTATTGGTAATAGTTTTGGTCAACACATCGTTGAAACGCTACCATCTATTGATTTCGCCCATTATCACCCTGCTATTTGTATGGGTGAATTACCCTACGATTTCAAAAAGAAAAGTTCCGAAAAAGCCAATGAAGAAATTAGCGAAATCAAAGCAAAAGATTTAGCGAAAAAAGAAAAACAACAAGAGAAAGACCATGCCGTTGCTGCTAGCTTCGCTATCGATCAAATGCTGAGCTCTGGCCAAATTCTTTACGGCGAACACATGTCGCAATATGTAGAAGACGTTGCCGAGAAATTGCTTATCGCCAATCAACAAGAAGAATTATTCAACAAACTCCGTTTCTACGTTCTAAAATCATATGCCCCCAATGCTTACACTACAAGCAACGGAGCTGTTATCGTTACTGTTGGACTGTTAAGTAGGATTGAAAACGAGGCCCAATTGGCGTTCATTCTATCGCATGAAATCCAACACTATGTACTGAAACATGGATTGAAGCAGTACAAAAAAATTGAATATAGCAGAACCAGAACTGCGACTAACAAAGACAATATCATCAAAGATATTTACCGTTTTTCTAAAGAAAACGAGATGGAAGCCGATTTAAAAGGTTTCGATATGATGGTAAAAGCTGGATACAATTTAAATGAAGGATTGTACGTTTTTGATATGCTCAAATATGCGGATTATCCATTTTTGGAAATCACATTAAGCATCGATTCATTTGAAAATCAACGCTATAAATTCCCAGCTGAGTTCAAAACCAAAATTCTCGAACTCGTAAAAACCCAGAACGAAGCCGATGAAAAATCCTTAGTTGATGACGGCAACGACGACAATAGCACCCACCCAAGCCTTGATCGCCGAATCAACATCATGAGAGACAAAATCGACGCATCTGGCAACCAAAAAGGGAAACCCGCCTACCTATTGAGCAAAGACAGATTTGAAATGATTAGCAAAATTGCGCGCCACGAACTCTTACTAATTTATATCAAACGCGCCGATTTTGGAATGTCGTTCTACCTCAGTTACATGATGGAAAAACTATATGGTAATTCATCATTTTTAGGAGAAATCCGGGCGATGTCGTTGTACGGCATTTTCCACCACGCCACGTTGGATCAAAATTTAGATAAATATGGTTGTGACCCAAGTACATCAAAAGGTGAGTGGAAACCCATTATCGCAGCATTAAAAGAAATGGAGAAAAAAGACTTGGCAGCATTTGGAGCGGCAGAAATGTACAAGATATATTCTCAGAACAAGCAAAATGAGTTCATTTATAAACTGTGTAAAGAATACTTCAAGCTGGTGCAAACCAAGGCATTGATTAGACTAGATGACTTTTTGGTGGCAACACCTGTTGAGAACAAAGACACCGCAGCCGCTGTTGAAGAAGAATCAACATCTCAACAAATAAAAAACCCTAGAAATCGAATTAAAAGAAATACAGCTACGGGTGCTGCAGTAAACGATTATTACATGTATGCTTTCGCAATGGTTAAAGACAAAGCACAATTGGAGAAATTCTTTAACGAAATGCGATATTCTGAAATAATTCCCATAGAAAACACTGAATTAAAACCTGACTCAAAACACAAAGCAAAATCAGACCCAGTAAACAAGTTGGTTTTATTTCAGCCTAATATCCAAATCTTATATGGCTCAGACAAAAACAGAAGTTTATATGAAGAAGAAAGCTTGATAGAGTACTTCAGCCAACATTGGAAAAAAATCGGCAAAAAAGCAGATTTACCCGTAGACATTATCAAAACCAGCTTCGGTCAAAACCAAACCACTGCAGATATCAATGCGCATATGGCATTAAATGACTGGATGGCTGAACGACTTAACAACGACACTCAATCTATGTTGCTATATAACAGTCAATATGTTAGTAGTATAATGAAAGGATACGAAGCCAATCATATAGGATGGGTTAATTATGAATTGAGTTCAACCAAGCGCCCATTCTCCATTGAGGCTTGTTATACTGCCGTTATTGTTTTTCCATTATTCCCGATTTATCTGGCTTGGCAATTACAAACAGTTTATAGTTACAAAGAAGTTTCCATTGTATTCAATACTGAAACTGGAGGAACAACACATGTTGGAAGAAAAACCTACGCACATGGTTTAAAAGATGACTTTCTTAACGCCCAAATTTATGAAACCTTGTATCGCATTAAAAACAAATAAGAAAGGGATAAGCAAAATGAAACAAGCAACGATGAACACAAAGCATTTCTTTTTATTTGTCTTCACAGCGATTATTGGCTCAAACCTCCTACTCGCTCAACGATTCAATCCTGGCTATTTGGGCTTAAAACAAACCATAAGCCTAGAATCTACCATTAGCCCTTGCAATGCGCTCACTGGCAGTAAATTAATGGAAACCAACTTCGGCCTGAATTATGAAAAAGTTTTCAAAAAAAGCTTTGGCCTGCAAGTAGGCGTTCAAAGAATTAACGGACATGTTAACCAAGCCAATGCTGATTATTATGATGGAAGTTGGACATACAATACACCATCCTACAACTACTATATTACACCAGCCAAAATGTCGTTTGACTATAAAGTTACTGAATTCAACATCACACCCAAATTCTATTTTACTGAAAATGGCGCAGTTGCACCTTATGGTGGCTACTTCGGAATTGATGTTGGTTATTCTTTCGCAAAAATCAAAGACTCTGTTCAAGTAAACTGGTATCAATATTCATGGTCTGGTGGAAGTAGTACTGTTCCAAATAGTTATTACACATCCACACCATGGAAGACACACAAAGCCTTAACTCTAGGTTTCAATTTTGGAAACAGAAGATTTATTTCAAGTACCCCTATTTCAATCTTCTACCAATTAAATTTTGCCTATATCATGGCACAAACAACAGCCGAGAATCTAGCCTATTTGGATGCTTCTATCTACAACCACCAAGACTTACTTGAATCCTTCATGATTAGAAACTTCGGCAATAAAAAGCTAATTCAGTTCAAATTTGGTCTTGGATATTCCTTTTAAATAACAAAAGCAAATTAACATGAAAAACAACATCATCGTCAGGATTACCCTTTCTATCATATTAACAAGTCTCGTTTTTATCAGCTGTAAAAAAGATATCCGAGAACCTTCCGTTGTTTATAAAGCACCAGTGTATCCGGCAGCATATTCAACTCCACCATGCGAAGCCGATTTTTACCAAGTTGGCAACAATCTTTCATTTGAAAGATCTATAGTTGAAATTATTTCGGGCAGTCTGGCTTTTTATCCATTTTTCTCGTACATGGACTCAACCGCTTCAACTTATTATAAATCGAATGAATACTACGTTTACAGCTTCCAAGATGCTGTATTTTCTTCTAACAAAATTGAAATACTATTCAAGTATTTTAACAGCAACAATACAGGCGTTTACAATATTGTTTCTGAAGACAAGTTGGTTTCAGAAACATTAGAAAACAATGAATGTGTAATTCGAGGCAATGCCGGATTTCAAACCTTTGGATCTTCCGGCTATTATAATTTCTCAATTTACCCAACCGATTTTTCTGGCAAACTATATTTGGGCAAAGATCGTTATACCAACAAAATGAACTTCTTTGTTTGTGATGCAGATTGTTCCATTTACTACAATGGTTACGAAAGAAGTGCATTACTCACACTCAATTTAACCTACTAGTTTACCTTGAACATCAAAAAAGCCACGTTCTTACAAACGTGGCTTTTTTTACAATATCTATTATTACCGATTAACTAAAAAAGTCTTTCATTCTATCAAAAAACGACTTCTCCTTATCATTGGGTTTGAAGTTTTCGGCATCCAACAATTTCTCCATGGTTGCCTTTTCTTCTGAATTCAATTTGTTAGGAACAAAAATATTGACAACAATTAATTGATCGCCAGTGCCATATCCGTTAATATCTGGAAAACCTTTACCCTTTAATCGCAATACTTTTCCAGGTTGAGTACCTGCATCAATTTTAATTCTAGCTTTTCCATCTAATGTTGGCACCTCAACAGAATCGCCCAAGGCTGCCTGCGGGAATGATAACCATAAATGGTAAATTACATTATTCCCATCGCGAGTTAGTTCATCGTGTTCAACACCTTCAACCAAAACTATCAAATCACCAGCAGCACCGCCGCCAGGACCTGCATTTCCTTTGCCATTCAAACTCAATTGCATGCCATCGGCAACACCTCCTGGAATTTTGATGGTAGTTTCTACTTCTTGAGAAATCAAGCCCTGATCGTTGGCATCCTTTGGCTTACTCTCAATCATTTTACCTAATCCATTACAAACAGGACAAGGACTTGATGTAGCCATTTGGCCCAAGAATGTATTGGTAACACGTCTAACTGTACCTTGACCATTACATTGCTTACAGGTGCCATATTTAACACCTTCCGCTTCAACCATTCTGCGATATTTAACCTTCTTCTCAACACCTGTTTTCATTTCAGGCAAGGTCAATTTCAACTTGATACGGATATTCGACCCAACGCTTCTTCTGCTTCCGCCTCTACCGCCTCCGCCGAAAAAGGAACCAAACACATCGCCATCGCCGAAAATATCTCCAAATTGAGAAAAAATATCATCCATGCTAAAGCCATGACCTCCGCCATAACCTCCAGCACCGCCCATTCCAGCATGACCAAATTGGTCATAGCGCTGCTTTTTATCGGGATTACTTAAAACATCGTACGCTTCGGCGGCTTCTTTAAACTTCTCTTCCGCCTCTTTATCGCCAGGATTTTTATCCGGGTGAAATTTGATTGCTAACTTTCTATATGCCTTCTTGATTTCCTCTGCAGATGCACTTTTGCTCACCCCAAGGATATCATAAAAATCTCTTTTACTCATATTAATTTCCTACTACAACTTTAGCAAAACGAATCATCTTATCGTGCAACATGTATCCCTTTTCCACCTCATCAATCACTTTGCCTTTCATGTCTTCTGTTGGAGCCGCAAATTGGGTAATCGCTTCATGTTTCTCAACATCAAAAACCTCTCCCACACTTTGAACAGCCTGCAATCCAGATTTTTGCAATACACCCATGAGTTTTTGATAAATCAAATCAATACCCTCTCTCGTTTGTGCATTTGCCTCCGTTTTCTCCATAGCCTTAATCGCCCTTTCAAAATCATCTACTACAGGCAACAAACTAATAATCAAATCTTTAGATGCCGTTTGCATCCAATCGATTCTGTCTTTGGCTGTACGCTTTCTGAAATTATCAAATTCGCTATATAACCTCAAGTATTTATCCTTCTCGTCTTGCAACATTTGATTCATATCTGAACTGCCATTGGCTGTATTTTCTTGATTATCATCCGACAATTTGGCACCGTCATTTACTGAATTCTCAACCTTCTCGTCGTGATTCACATTTACATTCTCCTGATTTTGATCATTATTCATATGCATTTCCTCTGGATTCATAAGATTTTTTTAAACGTTTACTTCTGTTAATTCACTTAAATACAATCATTAACAAGTTTAGATCAGGCTTTCCGAAAAACTTGATTCACTGTTTTTTAAACTAAATTAACTCATCCCATTTTTTCAACAACTCTGCCAAAAAAAATAAATGTCATCTTGGCAGAAACAATTTCCTTTTTCAATTGTATGTTTTTTGTCATATATTCGGAAATTCATGTTCACAGGTATTATAGAATTTGTCGCAAAAATTTTGGAAGTTCGTACGCAGAATACGAATCTTCACATCCATGTGGAATGTGAATTTCTTCCAGAAGTAAAAATCGATCAAAGTATCGCCCATAATGGGGTCTGCCTTACAGTAACCGAAATCACCAATCAAGGATATTGGGTTACGGCTATTCAGGAAACAATAAATAGAACCAATTTAGCCAATTTAAAACCCGGCAATTTGGTCAATATTGAAAGATGTATGATGGCCTCGTCACGGTTTGATGGACATTATGTTCAAGGACATGTAGATTGCACAGGCCTTATTGATGAGATTCATGATGTAGACGGTTCTAACCTAATTTTCATCCAACATCCTGCCGATGCCGGCATCACTGTAAACAAAGGCAGCATCACTGTGAATGGCATTAGTTTAACGGTAGTTGATTCTTTCCCAGACGCCTTTAGCGTTGCTATCATCCCTTATACTTGGGAACATACCAACCTAAAAACTCTAAACGTAGGCGATGCGGTAAATATCGAATTTGACATCATTGGGAAGTACATTCAAAAATACCAATCATTAATATAATTTCTTTTATATCCACCATGAAACAACATTCCAAACTTTTCAGTTTTTCCGTTGTTAATTGGATGGTCTACAGAAATTCATGGGCAGCCTTATTTATAAGCATTCCAAATACCTACACCCCAAGGCCTCAAAATCCTTTTCCATTGGGGAAATTTCTTACTTTTGCAATTATCTGAGAATTGTTTAATAACTTATGAAATTATTATCATTCCTGTTTTCATCCACTATTGGCAGAAAACTTGTCATGGCACTAACAGGTGTACTCCTGATTGCCTTCTTATTGGTGCATTGTGGCATCAATGCTTGCATTTATTTTATGGATGGCGGCGCTACATTTAATGCAGCGGCGGAATTCATGAGCTACACCTGGTACATTAGGGCGATGGAAATTGGACTTTTTATAGGTCTAATTTTACACATTGTTCAAGGTTTGTATTTAACTGCAACCAATAATACCAAGCGTGCTCAAAAATATGCGGTGAATGGGTCCAACGCCAACAGTACTTGGTACAGTAGAAGTATGGGTCTTTTGGGAACCATCATTTTGTTATTCCTCGTTGTTCACTTAAAGCATTTCTGGGTTGAAAGCCGTTTTGCTCATAGCATCAATGAAGAAAATACTTTATTCAATGTAATGACAGTGGTATTCCAAGATCCAATGGTAGTTGTAATTTATGTCTTGGGTTGTTTAAGTTTAGCTTACCACTTGTTACATGGTTTTCAAAGCGCATTCCAAACTTTGGGTATTAACCACAAAAGCTACACCCCAATTATCCAATCGATTGGAACATGCTTTTCAATCGCCATTCCTTTAATTTTCGCAAGCATGCCCGTTACCATGTACTTGGGCTTAATTCATTAATATCAGTATGAAACTCGACGCAAAAATTCCTCAAGGGCCATTAGCCGAAAAATGGACAAACTACAGAAGTTCTGTTCCCTTGGTAAATCCAGCTAATAAAAGAAACTTAGAAATCATCGTTGTTGGTACTGGTTTAGCAGGCGCAAGTGCTGCCGCTACTTTGGCCGAATTGGGATATAAAGTGAAAGCTTTCTGCTTCCAAGACAGCCCGAGAAGAGCACACTCAATTGCCGCTCAAGGTGGTATCAACGCTGCAAAAAATTATCAAAACGATGGTGATAGCACTCACCGTTTGTTTTACGACACCATCAAAGGTGGTGACTTCCGCGCTAGAGAAGGTAACGTATATCGTTTGGCTGAAGTTTCAGCGAACATCATTGACCAATGTGTTGCACAAGGCGTTCCTTTTGCACGTGAATATGGTGGAACTTTGAGCAACCGTTCTTTCGGGGGTACTCAGGTTCAAAGAACATTCTACGCAGCAGGTCAAACTGGCCAACAATTGCTTTTGGGCGCATATAGCGGCTTAGAAAGACAAGTTGGTATTGGCAATGTAAAAATGTACTCTCGCCATGAAATGATAGAACTTGTTGTTATCGATGGCAAAGCACGTGGAATTATCGCCCGTGACCTTGTAACCGGTAAATTGGAAAGACATTTCGGTCATGCTGTATTGTTGTGCACAGGTGGTTATGGCAACGTCTTCTACCTTTCAACAAACGCAATGGGTAGTAACGTAACTGCTGCTTGGAAAGCGCACAAAAAAGGTGCTTTCTTCGGCAACCCTTGCTTTACGCAAATTCACCCAACTTGTATCCCAGTTTCTGGCCACTATCAAAGTAAATTAACTTTGATGAGCGAATCTTTAAGAAACGACGGAAGAATTTGGGTTCCTAAAAAACAGGGCGATAACAGACATCCAAACGATATTCCAGAAGAAGAAAGAGATTATTATTTGGAAAGAAGATACCCTGCTTTTGGTAACTTAGTTCCTAGAGATATTGCTTCAAGAGCTGCTAAAGAAAGATGTGATGCCGGTTATGGCGTTGGCTCTTCTAAAATGGCAGTTTACTTAGACTTCCGCTACAACATGGTTAACAAATATGGTAGAGCTGAAGCGAGTAAAAAAGGTATTGAAAACCCATCTGAAGACGTTTTGGTTGCTTTGGGTAGAGAAGTTGTTAAAGAAAAATATGGCAACTTGTTCGATATGTACAAGCAAATCACAGACGAGGATCCATATGAAGTTCCAATGCGTATCTATCCTGCGGTTCACTATACAATGGGCGGCTTGTGGGTAGATTACGAATTACAAACTACAGTACCAGGTCTTTACGCCTTAGGTGAAGCCAATTTCTCAGATCACGGTGCAAACCGTTTGGGAGCTTCTGCTTTGATGCAAGGTTTGGCTGATGGTTACTTTGTAATCCCTTATACTATCGGTAATTACTTAAGTAAAGAAATCCATACTAAAGCTATTTCAACGGATCATGAAGCATTTGTTGCCGCTGAAAAAGCTGCTTCAGATAGAATTAACCAATTAATGAAGATCCAAGGCAATAAATCTGTTGAAAGTTATCACAGAGCTCTTGGTTTAATTATGTGGGACAAGTGCGGTATGGCTAGAAATGAAAAAGGTTTAAATGAAGCTATTCAGGAAATCCGCGCATTACGTGAAGATTTCTACAAGAATGTTCGCGTACCTGGTAAAATTGAAGAATTCAACCCTGAATTAGACAAAGCTGGCCGCGTTGCAGACTTCTTAGAATTGGGCGAATTGATGTGCTTGGATGCTCTAAATCGCAATGAAAGCTGTGGAGGTCACTTCCGTGAAGAGTATCAAACGGAAGAAGGCGAAGCCATGAGAGACGATGATAAATATGCCTATGTTGCTGCTTGGGAATTTGCAAATGATTCTTGGAACATGCACAAAGAGGAATTACACTTCGAAAACATTAAAGTTCAACAACGTTCTTACAAATAATCACCATGACACACGATATGAATATCAAACTAAAAGTTTGGAGACAGGAAAACACCCAAGCCCCCGGCCGTTTCGAGGAGCATCAGGTTGTTGCCAATCCCGATATGAGCTTTCTTGAGATGTTCGACGTTCTTAACGAACAACTCATAGAAGCCGGCAAAGACCCAATCGCATTCGACCACGATTGCAGAGAAGGAATTTGCGGTATGTGTTCCATGGTTATCAATGGTCGTCCTCACGGTCCTAAGCGTGGCATTACTACTTGCCAATTGCACATGAGATCGTTTAAAGATGGCGATACCATTACTGTTGAACCTTGGAGAGCCAATGCATTCCCAGTTATCAAAGATCTCAGCGTAAACCGTAATGCGTTCGATAGAATTATCGCTTCTGGCGGTTTCGTTTCTGTAAATGCGGGTAATGCAGTAGATGCAAACGCAATCTTGATACCAAAAGAAATAGCAGACGAAGCATTTGAAGCAGCAACTTGTATTGGTTGTGGTGCTTGTGTAAGTGCATGTAAAAACGCCAGCGCAATGTTGTTTGTTGGAGCAAAAGTTACACAACTTTCTATGCTTCCTCAAGGTCAACCTGAGCGTGAGTCTCGCGTAGTTGCTATGGTAAACCAAATGGACGCTGAAGGTTTTGGTGCTTGCACAAACACAGGTGCTTGTGCAGCTGAATGTCCTAAGCAAATTCCATTAAGCGTAATCGCTAACTTGAACAAAGAATATTACAAAGCCAAATTAAACGGTAAGTAATCATTCATTTGAACTTCATAAAAAAAGGCTGCTTTCAAAAGCAGCCTTTTTTTATGGGAACGCAATTGTGAATCGCCCAATTATCAATCGCCCAATGAAAACAACAAACCTACTTGCAAACCAAAAACAGGCGCCCAATAATGCTGTACACCTTTTGAATCAGGAAGCATAGGTTGCATAATTCTTGGAGTAATTGCAGCATGCAAGTCTTTGGCTATTTCATATTCCAATTTACTTGAAACAGTAAAATATACATTTCCAAATGGCGATTGTGCTTCCGTTTTGTCTATTACACGATTTTGGGCCGTAGTTCTAATATAATCTTTGATCCATATATTATTGCCATCAGGAATTTCAAAACCCACAGTGTGTACTTTGATGCCATGTTTTAACATCAAAGCAGGCATCGCTCCCAACTGAATCCACAAACTTCCTTGAGGAATATTCAAAGAAATTCCATCAATACGCCAATCCCATGCATATAAACCTACCAAATACGTGCTTCGATATTGGTAATGAACCTCCATTTCACCCGCAACTACTTGATTGTCATAAATAACGTCTGGAATAACTTCATACCCAAACATATTGCCAGTTTTTACACGATCAAAACCACTAGTTACCAAGCCAATTCCGTAGGTGTTTCCATTGTATTTCTTACCGCGTTTTTGAATGGTAGCAAAGGCATTTAAGGTTGACAGTAATTTATCAGACTGGGCGAATGAATCTTTCAATCCAACTTCAGTAAATCCACCATTGATATCAGGCGAAACCTGACCAATCATTCGATAACCATAAGCTGGCATCGCACTTAACTCCAAAACAGTTTCCCATTTTCTATTTTTTGTATTACTCTGAGCAAACAGACTGTTATACGTGCACAGTGCAACTGCAAACAAAATCGCCCCGTATATTTTTTTAAATTTCATAATCAAAAACTTAATTTTCCTATGCGATAATAAAAACGCAAGGTACCGGTAATTGACGCAACAAACAACCCCACCGTAAAGCCCAGCCATACGCCGTATACCTCCCAGCCCAAGGTGATACCAAACAAATAACTCAAAGGCAAACTCACAATCCAGTAAGAAACAATGCTTAAAACGGAGGCCCAATTCACATCTTCAACGCCTCTTAACATATTCATCGCACCCGCTTGAACGCCATCTGCAATTTGGAATGCCGCTGCTAACAAGAACAGCGGTGTAATAATGGGCATCACATTGCTAGAAACTTCATACAATCCAGCAATTTGGTGATTAAATAAAACAATAACAATCATATTTACCACTTCAAATGTGGCGATTAACAAAAACACCGCATGGCCCAACTGTTTGATCTTTTCTTTATTTTGTTCACCGTAAGCATTTCCAACTACAATGGAACCGGCGATTGCGATTCCGCTAACAATCATATAGGAAACTGAAGCCACATTCAATGCCACGGCATGAGCTGCCAACTGTTTGGAATCAAACCAACCTATCATTAATCCGGATATACCAAAACATGCCCACTCTGCAAAAGTTTGCAATGCAACGGGTATACCTATTTTCCAAATTTGGGGCAATTCGGGCTTTATCTGCGTCCAACCGGGCATTTTTGCTGGTACATATTGTTTCATAAAACCAGAATAACGGATATACCACAAACCAGCCAAGGCCATCATAACCCTTGCTACCAAAGTAGCATATGCCGCTCCATTTACACCCATGGCTTCAAAACCCCAGTTCCCATAAATCCAGCAATAATTTAAAATAACATTTAACAGCAAACCACCTGCAGAAATAGAAACGGCAACCTTGGTATGACCTAACCCATCCGTAAACTGCCTTGTTGTCACATTGATTAACAAGGGCAAAATGGAATAACTGATAATATTTAAAAATCCTGGAGCCAAATCATTGATTCTGCCCTGTTGATTTAACCAATGGAAATTATGCACAAACAATTGAATCACTGCAAATTGCAACACAAACAAAAGCAATGCAACAATTAACCCAGCACGGTAGGTAATAAATCCATCTTTGGCTTTACCCTGCCCTACTTTGATACTCACTAAGGTAGAAATCGCATACAAGATACCAAACGTTAATCCACTAACCATGAAAAACAAATTATTGGCTTGGTTGGCACTAGCTAACGCATCATCGCCCAATTCACCAACCATCATGGTATCAATCACACCCATTAATACCACACTCAATTGATTTAAAACAATTGGATAAGCCAGCTTAGAGATTGAAAACAACTGATCCTTGTGGGTTACAAATGGATTTTTCATGAATAAACTGCAAAAATACTATATTCAGCACCATCAGATGTCAGTAACATATTAACTTTGTTGTGTGATTCAAGTACTTTGGGAAGACAACCACCTATTGGCAATTAACAAACCCGCAGGAATTGGGGTTCAGGGCGATCAAACGGGCGATTTCCATGTTTTGGAATGGGCCGAACGCTACATTGCAGAAAAATACAACAAGCCTGGAAAGGCTTTTGTGGGATTGATTCACCGAATCGATAGACCTGTTAGCGGTGTATTAATTTTGGCTAAAACTTCCAAAGCTTTGGCCAGAATGAATGAGGTTTTTAGAAATAAAACCAATACCAAAATTTATCACGCTATCACTTCCAAGGCATTACCTGATGAGGAGGGAACCCTAACCCATCACATTTCCAAAGACTCAATCACCCATAGAGCACATGCTTATAACACTGCCCGTCACAATTCAAAACCCGGAATATTGCATTACAAATTATTGCAAAGTTATGCCGGCAAATTTCTTTATGAAATCACCCTAGAATCAGGCAGGTTCCATCAAATTCGTGTACAATTAAGCAAAATGGGTTGTCCAATTTTGGGCGATATAAAATACGGCGCACACGAACCGCTACCAGATAAAAGTATCGCACTGCATTCAAGAAGATTGATTTCTCCGCACGCTACTACAACACAACCGGCCATTGACGTAACTGCACCCTACCCCAAAACACAATGGTGGGGACTATTCAAGGGATAAGAAATTAAAAATCCAACTCTTTAGCCGGATCCCAAAAAACAGATTCAAAATTCTGAATCTGATCTTCAATAATTTGAATTCCTTCAGCTTCTAATCTTATTTGCATCGATTCCGGCGGATGAAAATGCATTTTCCCAGACAATTGCCCCAAACGATTCACAACCCTATGTGCAGGAACAGGAGGATCTACGATGTGCGATTCATTCATCGCCCATCCTACTACTCTACTACTTCTTGCTGAACCCAAAAACTTTGCGATTGCGCCATAACTTGTAACCCTTCCAATAGGCACCAACCGAACAACCTCATAGATTTGGTCGTAAAAACTTAAATCTTCAACCATAAACAACCTTATTGGAACAAAATTTGTCTGTAAATTGCACAAAATTAACTGAGCAAAGGAACATGTTCATGAAATACAGTAAAAACATTTTATTAATCGGAATTTTCTCAACGATCTTCAGTGGAGCTTTCGCCCAAGAATCGAATACTCCTCGTCCTATTAAAGCGATTCCTGCGCCAACCCGAGTTAAGCCATATCAAAGACCTACACCGGCAATAAAGCCCAACATTCATGGGGCTTACCCCAAAATGCATGCTGGCAAACCGTGGGACGGCAGAGAACCCGGAACTTACAGCTTGAGATTTAAAATCAGAACTCTAACACCACCAAACGTTAGAAGTGGTCCAACTACTTTATTCCGTGGTGATACAGTTTACCTAGCCGATAACCACATTGGTTCAAAATATCTTCGTGACACAGCCATCATTGATAAAAATGGCTTGGCTAATTTCACTGGCAACCAAAAGTTACAACGTGGTATGTACCTGTTTGTATTTCCACACAAGAGAGATTATTTTGAATTCATTGTAGACGACGACCAAGATTTTGAAATAGCCTTGGATACTTCATGGGAAGAAAGAGACTATTACAAAACCATGACTGCCACCGGATCTGAACAGAACGCAGCGTATATCAAATACCAGAATGGCAAAGTAGGACTATTAAATAGTTTATACCAGTTAGATCAGCGCATGGAAAGAGATACACTTCCCGATCAACAAGCAGCTTTGGAAATAGAGAAAGACAAATTGTTGATAGCAAAAAACCAATACGATTCTATGTACATTGTTCAAAATCCTGATCATTTGTTATCTAGATTTCTTTTGAGCATGATTTCTGTTAATGTTCCTTCAGAACTACCTACTCTTCCTAATGGAACAAAAGACTCAGCTTTCCCATTTAATTATTTCAAAATTCACTATTGGGACAATGTAGATTTAGGTGAAGACGGATTGGTTAGAATGCCCGTGAATGTTATCAAACAAAAACTTGATTTCTACTTTGATAAAATTATCCCTCCCGATGCAGATTCTTGCATTCAAGAAGCAGAGAGATTGTTATATGCCTCTAGAAATACCATAGAAATGGAGAAATATCTCATTTGGTACCTAACAAACAGGTATGAATCTAGTAATATTATGGGAATGGATAGAGCCTTTATCCATATGGCTTTAACTACCTATGGACAAGGTAGGGCTTGGTGGACAGATAGTGCTACCATCGCCAACATGTGTAAAAACGCTTACGAAAGATGGCCAACTACTATTGGTCAACCTGCACCTCCAATTACTTTAAAAACAATCAAGGGTGATTGGTACAACACGCAAGAAACAAAGGCTCCTTGGACTGTTATGATTTTCTGGGATCCAACTTGCGGCCATTGTAAAGAAGTTATGCCAAAACTTGCCAAAATCTACGAAAAAAATAAATCTAGAGGTTGGAAAGTTATTGGATTAGCTTCGGGCGATAAGAAAAAAGAATGGGAAGAATATTATAATAGTCATCCTGAAACTCAGCAATTTATCCACCTGATTCGTGGTGAGGTTTTAACCGATAAAGACAAACAGAATTTGTTGACTTACTATGTAAAAGCATCGCCAACAATTTTCTTATTAGACGAAAACAATGTGATACAGGCTAACAGAATTGATATTGAAAAATTGGAAGAATTTATTGACCATTTAGAGAAGGAAAAATATCCTCATTTGGCTGCTCAAACAAAAGCAGCACAAGTGCCAACCAAATCTTCAGCACCCGCGTTGAAAAAGGAAAATGTGAAGAAAGATTCCTCTTCAAAAGACAAAACAAACAAGGCAAAAAAATAATAATAGCAGAGACTTTTCTGTTATTTCCATCCCAACCATTTCCTGGCATCTCTATAAAAGGTGCCAGGAAAGTAGGTGATTCCAAAAGTATAAATCGGCCCCGAAAAACGCGAACCACCTTGCAACATGGCTAATCGGGTACCCATACCAGCTGCCAAACCAAAATAACGCAACAACCTCACACTCATATACATTCCCAATTCAACTGGAATTACGGGTTGAACCAATTTGGTATAATCAGTATTTCGATAATTTCTAGTTGTAGTTGCACCGAGTCCCACTTGTGCAAAGCCCAATAACTGATATCTATATGTTTGAAAAAATCTGTATTCGAAAGTGGATGAAATGTATTGAAATTTAATATTCAAAGAATCGTTTCCACGTTTTTCAGAAAATTTACCTGAATATATTCCCGTGTAGGCACCTACTTTACCGTAATCAAATCCATATCGCAAACCGAATATATTTATCGGATCAGCAGAAACAAAAGAACGCCTACCATCTAATGCTCCCGACCAATCCGGTGTTCCTTGTAACGCCAATCGAATACTGTCCATTGGATTCCAGCTTTTTGGTGTAATTGTATCCTTTTGAATAGCTAGTGCTTCTGGAACAATCACCTGAGCTTCCATCATTGCAAAAACCAAGAAACTCGCAAAAAATAAAATACATTTGAAAGATATTCGTAACTCACGGAAGACAGTGTAATCTAACCAAATTGCAATTTTACTATTGAAGCTAATATCAACCATAGATTGTTTTTTTTCAATATCACAACTACCTGAAATATCAAACGCCAAAGTTCTGTGAAAATTATCTATGCTGCTAACGGCTTATCCACAACAATTTACAGTTTCAATTTCTTTTTACATCTATTTTTAAACGAGAATCAAAAGTTCAACTTTTATCAAGAATCGGCATGAAAAATTAAACACAAACTAAAATCATGTTTTAATGACAATATTTTAACTTTATTTGTGTTAATTTGACATTTATTCTATATGGCTCCTAAAACAATCGCATTTAGCAACAAAGGAAATGAATTCTTTGGTGAACTTAGATCTGAAGTTGACAACTATTTCACTACCAATAAATTAAGCAAGAACGGCAACGCATTACTTTGGTTTAAAACCGCACTAGCTCTTCTTGGTACACCTGCTTTATTAGCTTGGGCATTTTGGGGCGGTTTGCCTTTCTGGGCGGTAGTATTGGTATTTGCATTTATTGGCGTAATGCATGCTTTCACTGGTTTTAATGTAATGCACGATGCTTGCCATGGAAGTTTTTCAGAAAAACCATGGGTAAACAGATTCTTCGCTCATTCTTTGGAAATGCTGGGTAGCAGCAATCCTATTTGGAAATTCAAACACAATGTACTCCACCATACATGGACAAATATTGATGGACTTGACGACGACATCGCCAAATCTCCTTTTTTAAGACATTGTGAATCACAATCATATAAACCGATGCACAAATTCCAACATGTTTATATGTTTGGTTTATATGGCATTTCCACCATTTGGTGGTTATTCGGCAACGATACCATTAAATACCTGAAAAGAGAAGTCAACAATCAGCCGCTACCTAAGTTAACTATGTGGGAGCATATCAGCTTTTGGTCTTCAAAAATCATTTATTTATTCATTTATTTGGTATATCCTATTATCCTTTTCGGGGCGAAAGGAAGTGTTTTATTCTTCGTAATGCATGCTTCATTAGGCATTTTGCTTTCTTTGGTTTTCCAAATGGCGCACGCAATTGAAGGATTGCACTTTGAAGATTTGGAAACGTACGATAGACCAACAGAGAAAATACCAACCGAGTGGGCTGTTCACCAAATCATGACAACTTCAAATTTCGCAACCAAATCTTGGTTAGCAACATTTTTCATGGGTGGATTAAACTTCCAAGTTGAACACCACTTATTCCCAATGATTTCACACGTGCATTATCCAGAATTAAATAAAATTCTTAAGCGCGTTTGCGATAAATACAATGTACATTACAATGAAATGCCAACCTTCTGGTCTTCTATTAAATCGCATATTCGTTGGATGAAAAAAATGGGTTCTTCTGAAATTGTTTTGGCTGCTTAAGTCAAAACAATTTTCTAATCCTTAATTCAAAAACTCCCTTATTTATACAAACTTCTTTTGCAAAATCAACTTTGCACAAGTGGTTTGATTTATCTTCGATCAAGATTATTTCATTATGATTAGCTTGGATTGCAAAATAAAAGGGATACCCGTTTTAAGTCCTAGTGAAATCAATGACTGGGACAGTTATACCATTTTACAAGAAAACATTGAATCGCATATTTTAATGGAGCGAGCATCGTTCCAATGCTCTCAATGGATTCAGCACAAATTTACCAAACCCGATACTGCTTTCGTAGTATTTTGTGGACCTGGTAATAATGGTGGAGATGGATTAGCCATTTCAAGGCAGTTAATTCAAAGTGGCTATACAGTATCTACAATCGTTGTTTACCCGGAAAGAGGCAGCAGAGACTTTCTTATCAATTTACAACGCCTTTATAACATCGACCATAGTATCCAAGAGTGGCAGCCCAATTCAACTATAAACTATCTTGAAAATCAGCATACAGAAATAGTTGCAATTGATGCAATTTTTGGAATTGGCCTAAACAAATCCTTAGATGATAAATTTTCGGCACTAATAAATTATATCAATGAAAATTTTATAACAATAGTTTCTATTGATATACCTTCTGGACTTTTCGCAAATGAAGCAAGCTTTCTTAATAATCAATCTCCCATAATTAAAGCCAAGTTTACACTTACATTCCAAGCTTACAAACGAGCACTTTTGGCTCCAGAAAATGCAGATTATTTTGGTGAAACTGTACTTTTAAACATCAATCTTTCCCCTGCATTCCTGCGAAAGGGCAACAAATCACCTCACCCAGTTATCTTAACAGAGGAAATTATAAAAACAATATATAACCCACCCAACAAATTCAATCACAAAGGCAAAAATGGGCATGCGGTAATCGTTGGTGGAAGTTTTGGGAAATTCGGGGCGATTACTTTAACTTCCAAATCTGCTTTGCATTCAGGTGCAGGTTTAATTTCAATTCTTGCGCCTGGGCTAGCCTACCAATTACTGCAAAATACAGTTCCAGAAGCCATGTTGATAGTTCCAGATGAAGACCACATATCATGGCTACAAGAACCTCAAATCAACCATTTTCTACCCCTTCCAACCAATACATCAGCCATCGGGATTGGGCCAGGGTTAGGAACAGCAACAGAAACCAAAAAAGCGTTTTTAAAATTTCTCAAAACAGTTAATAAACCTCTGATCATAGATGCTGATGCACTCAATATTATCGCCTTGGAAAACGCAGTTCACTTGATTCCAAAATCATCCATCTTAACCCCTCACCCAAAAGAATTTGAACGATTATTTGGTAAATCTAACAACAGTTTTGAGCGATGGGAAAAACTAACAACACGTGCCAAGCAATACAAATGTACCATTATTCTAAAAGGACACTTTACCGCTATCGCCACAGCAGACGGTGAATTATTCTTCAATTCCACTGGTAATGCAGGGATGGCGAAAGGAGGATCAGGCGATGTATTAACAGGTATTTTAACCGCATTACTAGCACAAGGATACTCTTCCTCTGAATCAGCGATTTTAGGGGTATATATTCATGGATTGGCGGCCGATATTGCAATTTCCAAAGAATTTAGTTTTGAATCACTTTCGGCTCTAGGAATTATTCAGCACTTGGGAGCAGCATTTAAGCGCATTCAATCAAATTAAAGATTTGCTATCTCCAATTTGGGGCAACCACAAATCCACATTTTCATCAACAAATACATCATTAGCATGTGCATGATTTACTTGAATATACCCAAATGTATCAAAATGCACCCCAATTACAGACTTAGCTCCAACAAACGTGGCAGCAATGGCTGCATCTTCGATACCCATTGTAAAATTGTTACCAATTGGCAAAATAGCTGTGTGAATAGATGCCCATCTTGGTATCAATTGCATATCCATTGTTAAACTTGTGTCGCCAGCATAATAAAAACTCTTATCTCCAAGCCACAAAATAAAACCCATAGGATTACCTGCATAAGTTCCGTCTGGTAGAACAGATGAATGATGCGCAACAACGCATTTCACTTTTCCATCACCAAAATCCCATTCGCCACCAATATTCATGGGATGCGTATTTTCAACGCCTTGTTTGTGCAACCATTCGTGAACTTCAAAACTCGCAACAACCTTAGCACCTGAATTCTTCGCAATCCTCACCGCATCCAAAACATGATCAGCATGACCATGTGACAGCAATATATAATCAGGATTTAAAGCATCAATATCGATTGAGCTTGCTTTAGGATTCCCCGAAATGAAAGGATCAAATAGCCAAGTTTTACCGTTATGTTCCAAAGAAAAACAAGCGTGCCCGTAATAAGTAAATGTTGTTGTCATATGGCAAATTTAAAAAGATTTTACAGGCATATAAGAGATAATTTTCGTCATTTTCAAAGCAGATTTTTTAGTAAATTTGCTTATATGAGAAAGAACATTCTTCAAACCATCGCAATTTGTGCATCCTTTACTTTTTCGGCATCTTCAATGATTTCATGTGGATCTGGCGATAAATCCGAAACGAGCAAAGACTCTACCAAAGACAGTGGCGTATATGGCCAAACATTTGACAAATCAACCGCTATCCTAGCAGATTCTGGATTTGCGCATTGGCAAGACCACACCAAGGAAGTAGTACTTAAAGGCGAATGCAGCGCTGTTTGTCAAACGGAAGGCTGTTGGTTTAAATACAAGCTAGCTTCTGGCGATTTGTTTGTTGATTTCAATCATGAATTCAAAATCGCCAAAGACTGTGCAGGAAAAATAATGTTTGCAAAAGGTTATTTCTATCAAGATACAACATCTGTTGAGATGTTAAAAGAATATGCCAAAGACGATGGCAAATCGGCTGATGAAATTGCAAAAATCACCGAACCTAAAGTAGAAGTTACCTTCAGAGCTACAGGTGTAGTTATTGAATAGATTATATTTCTTTTCTCGTTTAATATAAAATCTGTATACTTGAAGCGCAACCGACCGTTGCGCTTTTTTCATGCAATACAAGCTTCATAAATCACTCTTTATAGCAATATGTACTTTAATATTTGCAGCTTGTTCTCAAGAAATTTTAACTATACGAAACTTAAATAATAATGAAATAATTGCCTGTGGGCATGGAGGAATGGGCATTGAATCAATCTACCCAATGAACAGTAAGGGTTCAGCACAAAAGCTATTTGAATCAGGTGCCAATGCCATAGAAATAGACATTCAACTATCCAAAGACAATCAATTAATCGCTTTTCACGACATCGAGCTCAGCAACCAAACAGATTTTACCGGTTTCATCTCCGATTATACATCAAGTGAAATTGAAAACATGGACTATAAGAAGAATCCATTATCAAGCGAGAAAATCATTTCCCTTGACAATTACTTTAAAAACATACCTTGGGATAGCAGCACACACTTCACCTTTGACCTCAAATTGTGTACAAATATCGACCAAACTGCTTATTTCCAAAATTTTGTCATCGCCTTGGATTCATTTATTTCAAAAAACCACATTCTCAACAACCTTCATATTGAATCACAAGACACCACATTTTTAAAACTCCTAAAAAAACAAATACCAGGAAGTCAATTGTTTATTTACCCAACCAACTTCGAGGCTGGATTAGCAGCTGCAATATCACTTGACCTATACGGCATTACAATCGCCCATTATAATATCACAAAAGAACAAATTGAACTGGCGCATCAATTTGGTTTTAGAGTTGCCGTTTGGAATACACATAGCCAAAAAGACAACACAGATGCCATAAACAAATCGCCCGATATCATTCAAACAGACGAAATAAAAGACCTACTAGATAAATTATCGCCTTAATTAAGGCAATTGTTGATCGATAATGTAAATCATCATCGCTACTGCGGCACAGCCCAATTCCAATTCCCGCTTATTCACTGATTCAAACACATCGGTTTCGGCATGATGCACATCAAAATATCGCTGTGGATCAGGTATGAAACTCACAAAAGGGATATTAGGATAGGATTTTTTCAATGGCCCAATATCAGCACCACCTCCTCCCTTCTCAAGGGATCCAAATCCATACTGATTTAATAAATGTTGAAATTTTACAACATCCGCCAACAAAGAAGAATCCACGCCAAATCCCTGGGGAGTAAATCCACCTCGATCACTTTCCAAAGCTGCAATATGCACTTCACGATTCATTTGGGCAAGTCGCGCATATTCTGTTCCACCCCGCAATCCATTCTCTTCATTGATCCAAAACACACAGCGCAAAGTATGCTTGGGCTTATATCCAATGGCCTTTAAAATACGCAGAGCCTCAAAGGCATGCATACATCCTGCGCCATCATCATGTGCACCCTCACCTTCATCCCAACTATCAAAATGTCCACCAAAACTGATAATTTCATTGGGTGATTTTTCTCCTGTTGTTTGGGCGATCACATTGGCACTCATCCGATCTGCCAAGGTTTTACATTGAAGATCCATACTAATTTTCAATTGTGGATCATTGCTCACCAGCCAAACCAGCATATCAGCTACTGATGTCGCAACTGCAGCAATCGGAATAGGTTTTACGTCTTTTTCATAATGGGTAACACCCGTATGTGGATGCAAATCACAACGGTTGCTTACACTTCTCACCAAAACACCAATGGCCCCATACGGAGAACACCAATTTGCTCCATTAACCCGTTGATTTACGCAGCCACCATAAGCCTGAAAAGTATTTAAAATTGCCTCATCCATTGAAGCCGCCAACAATACAATTTTACCGCTCAACAATCCCATCTTTCCCAAAGAATCCAATTGGCTTCTCGTTTTTACAACAACTAATCCAGCCGAAATCTTTCCTCCAACCGATCCACCCAATGCCGTTGCCGGCAAATCAATCACCTTTGAAGGCTTTAGATTTTGCTCTAAAAACGCCTCGCATTCCATGATCGGATTAGGTGAATTCGGGAAAGCAACTTGATTAATTTTCACATTAGCCGCAGCCATAGCTTCCCTGTCCTTCAATATTTTCGTCAAATAGGGCGATTCCAATTTTACCGCATCTTGTTCGCCTCTTTCCCATCTTGGAACCAACACCGGCTGCTTGTAAACCGAATCGAAATGATAGGAATTCAACATGTTAACTGCCCATTCAATGCCTTTTTCAGCTTGATCACTGCCACTTAACCGCGATCCCACTTTTTTGCATAATTCCCCAAGCCGTGCATAAGAATGTCCACGCAACATCGCTTCATTGTAAATATTCCTAAATGCCAATGAATCATTCAATTGGGAATTCTTATATGCATCAGAAGTTAATTCTGTTTGCCCATTTATACCTTGAGTACAAAATGCAGCGAGAATCATCCATACTTTAAATATTTGCTTTTTCACGCCTTAAATTTGGCGATAATTCATGGCAAAATCATCAATTATTTGCAAAAAATGCAAAACTGACAAGTATCATGATATTATCACTTCTTCCTGTATTATCATTGAAATAAGTTAAATCAACATGAATACTCCCATTCAAAATCCCTCATCCAAGAATGCTACAGCATTTTATAAAAAATGGTCCTGGCTAATTTTGGTATTCCTCTTTTCTCATTCAGGAAAAAGTGAAGCAAAAAGCATTAGTAGATTTCATTTTGAAGAGAAATCTAATATTTCAACAACTTTCGCAAGTTCTAATAACCATAATGAACTCATATCGGACAGCATTAAACTTGACACCAATTTAAAATTAATCAAAACTTCCAATGGCGATGAGATAATTGGGAGAATCCAAATGATTGACCCAAAAGAAACAACCATTTTATTACAAGATGGCAGAACGGTTGTTATTCCATCTTATTTGATAAAATCAATTGAAAATGCGCCTACCTCACAGGTTAAGAATGGCGATTTTTTCTACCCCAATCCTCACCCTTCTCGATACTTCTATACACCTACTGCCTTGCCAATGAATAAAGGAGAATTGTATATTCAATCGATCTACTATTTAACCATGCAGATTCAGTATGGTGTAACAAAAAACCTATCCCTAGGTTTCTCCACCACCATTGCGGGATTACCAATTTTGGGAACAGCCAAATACTCTTTCCCAATCAACAAAAACAACACTTTTGCATTAGGCGGACAGTTCGGATCTTTATCTTATGCAAGTCCAACTACCCGACTAGGGACCGGATTCGCTTGTTTCACTCACGGTGATGCAGAAGGCAATATTACCGCAGCGGGTGGATTTTTCTCAAATAGCAGAATCAAGCAATTCACGATTAGTGAAGGATATTTTGATGCTGCAACCAACAAATGGGTTGATCCAACTTTTGAGAAAAGAAGAATTACTGACTATTCTCCTGCATTTAGCATTTGCGGGAACAAGAGACTATCTAAGAACATTTCTGTTATGGGTGAATTTTGGTATTTAACAAAGTCTAAAATTCTATTTGGCGGACCATGTTTGCGTTTATTTAACAACAAAAAAGCAACCTACGATTTTGGTGTTTGGCTTATTTCTACAAATAACTTCAACACCACTTTCCCAATGCCGGTGTTTAGTTACACATACAAATTCGACAAATAATTCTTACTACCATTTTCTAAGTATTTACAGATACTGTAGTTTCTGTACTAATTTTACAACCCATTTAATACAGACTTAAGGTTAACCAATCCGATGAATACGTTTCAATTATCGCCCTTAAAAATCATTTTACTAGGCTTCTACCTTTTAGTTTATCAACCTGTTTTCTCACAAGTAGGCATAGGAACTACATCTCCTGACAATAGTTCTCAACTGGATATAAATAGTACTAGCAAAGGATTGCTAACACCAAGGATGACAGCAGCACAAAAGTCTGCCATTTCAAATCCTGCCACTGGACTACTAATTTATCAAACAGATGGAGTTAGCGGGTTTTATTACTATACAGGAAGCAGCTGGATCAATTTAACTTCTGGTGGCACAGGAGGTGTACCTTCAGGCACAGTAATGGCATATGCAGGAAGCAGCGCACCATCAGGTTGGATATTTTGTGACGGATCTGCCGTGAGTAGGAGCACATATTCAACCTTATTTTCCGCAATTGGAACTACCTATGGATCGGGAAATGGAAGTACAACATTTAATGTTCCAGATTTAAGAGGTAGAACTATCTTCGGTAAAGACGATATGGGAGGAACTGCAGCTTCAAGATTGAATACCACCGGCGGATTAACTGCGGCAAATACATTGGGAGCAACTGGAGGAAATCAAACAATCTCTTTGGGATTAACCAATATTCCAAGCCACAACCATACCTTTACAGGCATTAGCGTTAGCACTTCCAGTGACGCACATAGCCACACCTATTACGACGCCTATTTTGCAGAAAATTTCAGCGGTGGTGTGGGTGGCAATGCAAGATATGGCACCAGTGCAAACACCGATAGCGACAATAGCTTTTATTGGAGAACTTCTTCAAACACCCATAGTCAAAGCCAATCAGGAATCAGCACTTCAAGCGATGCTCACAGTCACAGTGTAACCGCGAGTGGAACAATAAGCAACACAGGAAGTGGCACAGCATTCTCTACCTTAAATCCTGCATTGATACTCAATTACATCATCAAATTGTAGTATTTCAGTGAAATACCTAAAACCAAACCCCAATTGAACTAACCCATTCCCATCGTTTATTGGTAAAATTGCCATGAACCATAAAAATATCTTCCTGATTCGTTAAGTGTAAATACCTACCCTCAAACCTCAAAAAAGTATTCGCTTTTGCCTTAAACTCTAAGCCACCATTCAACCCAATTGCATTTACACCTACTAATTGATGATATTGATTTAAAATTGGGCCCGTCAAAATTTCATTATTATCGTTAAATACTTCACACCTACTGTAAATTGAATATTTCCCTTCCTGGAATTTATATTTTGCAGCCACCGTTACACTATACATTTTAGCCCATCTAGCGGAATCAACAATATTTGAATTTGATTGTAATCCAACATTTGCCTCAATGCCCAAATTGAACCTCCTTGATTTATAAGTCATATAAAAGTCATTATAAATCCGCTTTTTTGAAGCACTTTGATAAAGTTTTGTCTCATCACTCAACAAGGTATTGTATGAAAATGCCAATTTCTTATTCGCTTCATACCCCACAGAAAACCCATAAGTTTTATGCTTATTCACAGCAACAAATGTATTAAAACCATTAAATACACTCGTTTGCACATTCCATTTATCACTGATGTAATAAGTAAGTTTCGCCCCGCTTAAAAAATAAGGTTCAAAATATGTTGTTAGGGCAATTGTAGAGCCAATGTTTTCGCGAGGCTGTATTGATTCAAAACCCAAATGTGTGCGAAAAAATCCACTTTCTAACCAAAGTTTCTTTATCAACCTAACTCCTACGTGAGCCTCCTGAATAAAATTGTATTGTTCAGACCATGCTGCCTTTGCAATGTCACCAGAATGAAGCGTCAAAGTTCCATTTACATCTGGATTTTGATATTGTACACTCACCATGGCCATATTTAAACCAAAAACATCAGATATAGGAGCGGAAGTTGGAAATTTCTGAAAGGTACCCAACGGCAACTTATCCGAATAATGAGCCAAGTATGCATCAATGTAACCTGATATTTTAAAGCCAGAATTCATCAATGAATCCGCCTTATATTTCATCATCTGACCATAATAGAATGTTAAATCATCATAGCTCCTTTTCAACCCAGGATTCGAAGTCAATTCTTGTTCAATTCTCTTAAATCTCTCATTAATTTTATTCATCCCAGTATCAACTTGGCCCTTAATTGTTCCCATAAAACCAAAATACAGCACCAAAAGACTCAATCCTCGCCAGAAGCAGCGACTGCTGAACATGATAAAAATATTAATATAATACATAACCATTCAAGAGCAAACTTACTATATCTTCATAATTTCCATCTACCCATGAGCCATTTTATTAACTACTTTTGTGTTATGCGGTTTACAGTATCTATCCAAGACAAATTCAATTGCGATTTAGAAAGGGCATTCAAAACGCCAATGTTGTGCGATGTAACTAAAGTGCATACCGGTTATGGCTTAATGCCAAAAATAATTAGCGTGTCAGATGATCAAAACTGGGGACAGCCAGGAAGCAGTAAAAAAGTATTTGCCGCAGCATCGCTAACACAGAAAGGCGGATATGTTTCTAAAGACAATGTGATAGACAGAAAAGAAAACGATTATTGGGTAATAGAAGTAAATGATTTTCAATCTTGGATGCTGGGTTTCTACAAATTCCAGGGCACATGGAAAACTGAAGAAATCTCACAAAACAACATCCTTATTACTTATACATATTCCCTTTTCAGCAACGCCCCTCTGCTATATCCATTTAACTGGTTATTTACCCAGTTATTTTGGAAAAAATACATGAAAAGGGCGATGAAAAATGTGAAGGAAATGGCCTATTCAAAAGAACCCTATTTGTACCCATAAAAAAGTTAACAGATTTCGCTAAACTCAACTTTTGCTTGAGGTAAAAGCGGAATAAAATCGCTTTCCTAATTCTGCAAAATCAACAAATTCAATAGCCCCTTTGTTCCCAACAAAAACAACACCACCGCTGTAAAATTCACAGGAATTATATCCCATTCCAATAGCCAAAGGATACCATTTCCTACCTCCATCAAACGAAATATCAGAGCCATTGGTACCTGTACAAACACTTACACTTTTCAACTTCTTTTTCATTTCAGGAAAACTCATATTGCTGCCAAAAACACATTGTGTAAAAGTGATATTATCGGAATGTTGTTCAAAAAAATATCGCCAAATTGAATCAGACGAAATATCTGTATTTAAGCAGACACCACTTCTATAACCATTGGGCGGCAAAATACTGGGTTGCCATTTCTTAAAAACGCCTTCAGTAAAAGAAGCAATTGCTCCAGTAGAATCACCGATAAATGATACTTTCCCATAATTGCCACCAACCGCTACTCCTGGTCCCACCATCCCAATCTCCATACTATAACAACCCCAACCTTCACCGCCTTTTAACTGTAAAGATTTGGTTTCAACTTCTATAATTTTCCATTGATTTTCGCCCTTTATATTTTTGAAGAACTTCACTTGCACCATGTGAAACGTTGGGTTGCTTCCACCTCCACCGAACACAAAATCTGCAACATATTTGTTTTTCTGGCGATGAATTTCCGTGTTTAAAAGCCGCAATGATTTACCACTTGCAGCAAAAAAAGACTCTATTGTATCAAGGGGTGTATTCCATGTTCCATTGGGCATTTCCAACCAAGTAGAACCATAATCTGTGGTAAACAGACCCTTAAAATATTTCCGAGAATCATCACCTTTCATTGGATCACCAAGAATTAAACCTATTCCTGTGCAAGGATCTATTTCAATTACATCTAAAAATATTCCTTTTTCATTATTGGAATAAACTTGCTGCCATGATTTCCCACCATCAGTAGTTTTGATTACTACGGCACTATCACTTATGCTCATTGCTACGGCAACTTTTTGATCCATCGCCCAAATATCCCGAAAATCCTTTCTTGGGTATCCTGTTTTCAAGGTATCAAACTGAGCCTGTTGAATTTGATCTTTTTTTAATACAACGCCTTTCGTGCCGCTAATCCATAGTGAATTATCATTGGCGATGCTTAATCCGCGATAGTGACTGGGTTTACTTTGACCATGCAAAATGTTAAATGTTATGATTGATAAAACAATCGCTGCAAACCACTTTAAATTTCGATTATGTTGAACTCTTAATTTCACCATTATTATCGTTGAGTATGGCAAGTATAGTATAAAAACAAAAAACCCCTTGATTTTCAAGGGGTTTTTCTGTGGTATCGGGCGGAATCGAACCATTTGATTTTAATTTATTTTAACTTTATTCAATTTAATATCTAAAATGCTGTATTTGTTGAAATTATGATAAAAATTTACATTATTCGGAAAAGAATAGAAAAATAAAAGCGACAACATAATCGACAACACATTAATTTTGTCTTATGGCTAAGTTTAATTTCAATCTGCGTAATCCTAACGGTCAAGGCATCACACCGATTCAATTAATTATTCGTTGGAACAATAACAGGCTTGTCAGAAATACTATGGTTCGTGTGCATCCTCAATATTGGGATTCCAAACTACAAAGAATCAAGCAAACATTGAAACATCCACAACACGTGGATGAAAATCGAATTATTTGGAATTTTCAAACTAAGTGTGAGAATTTATTTTTGGATTTTCAAAAAAATTACGGACGAGTTCCAAAACAATCAGAATTTAAAAAATACTTGGACAATGAGTTTAAAGTTGGAATTCCCCAAAAATCAATACACAATAAT
>JAGKXC010000222.1 GCA_021151535.1 Sphingobacteriia bacterium
AATACAGAAATTGGGTAAGCCAGTTGTATTGGTGTGTTTCTTTAATCGCCCGAAAGTAATTACCGGAATTGATTCTCATTCTGCAGCAGTATTGTATGCTTATTTGCCTTCAGATTTTGGACCGCAAGCCTTAGCCAGTACGCTAATAGGAGTAAATAATCCATCCGGGAAATTGCCGTTTACCTACCCCAAAAGTACCGGTAGTGTGGTGCATCACGATCGAAAACACACAGAGGATTTTCACATCGATTTCAGTACCAATGCCTATCAACCTTTGTACGAATTTGGTCACGGATTATCGTACACGAGCTTCCAGCATTCAGCTTTGAAATTGTCGGGCGATTGGAAGGGTAAAACAGATACTGTATGGGCGCAATGGACCATAAGAAACACCGGAAAAATGGGGGGGTATGAAGTGGCGCAATTGTATTATCGCGATGAATTTGCTAGCATTACCCCTTCGGTTAAAAAGTTAACGGGTTTTAAGAAGATTTGGATCGAACCAGGCCAAGAAGTAGTGGTGCGATTGCCGATAACACTACAAATGTTAAGCTTTGTAAATCAAGATCTAAAGCGCATTACGGAACAGGGCGATTTCGAATTTTGGGGTAATAACCCCACCCCCTTGAAGAAGAGGGTGGAGCATACCTATATTTTTTGAAATACACGAACGTAATCTACATCCATTTGCTGCGGAAATACAGTGGAATTGTCGGGATAACCCGGCCAATTTCCACCTACAGCTACGTTGAAAATGAAGAAGAACTTTTGATTGAAAGGATAAATGCCTCCGGTTGAGGTAGGTGTAATGCTATGGAATTTTACATCATCAACATACCATTCTACTAGGTTATTTTCCCATTTTAATGTGAAAACGTGGTACTCATCTGAAAATGTACCTGAAGATAAACCGTAAGATGCGGTTTTTTGGGTAGATGGGGGTGCAGCACCAAAATGGGCTGTTCCATGAACGCGATTGGGTTGATTACCAATCAGTTCCATGATGTCCAATTCACCACATGCAGGCCATCCTGCGGTTGGGAAATTAGAACCCAACATCCATAAGGCAGGCCAAATGCCTTGCCCTTTTGGTAACCTAGCACGGATATCAATTCTACCAAATTGGAATTCCTGTTTACCTAAAGTTTTGATTCTAGCAGAAGAATAATTAGAACTTCCTTGGGTTTCTTTTCTGGCAGTGATGGTTAATTTCCCATTGGCTACAGAACAATTGGATGTACTGGATGTGTAATACTGGGATTCATTATTACCCCAGCC
>JAGKXC010000223.1 GCA_021151535.1 Sphingobacteriia bacterium
GATATTAGTAATTATTAAACAAATGCTAATAGAAGATAAAAAAACATTCAAAGACTTTACTGAGAGTGATGAGGCCATTGCAACAAACATCCTTTCCTCAAAACTAAAATGTTTAGAAGAATTCGACATAATAACAAAAAGACAACTTCCTGAAAATAAAAAAACTAATCTCTATTTATTGACAGAAAAAGGTTTGGCATTAACACCTATCATTGTGGAATTGTCAATTTGGAGTGATGAAAATGTGAGGGCACTAAATAGTATTATGAGAGATAGTCCAGAGATAGAAATATTAAAAAGCGATAAAAATGCCTTTATTAAAATGATTATAGATACATATAAGATAAAGACTGAAAACCTATTTTAACCAAACATTAATCAAAAATAAAACCTGCTAACACAAACTACTTATTTCATTATTTATTTTTAAAATAAATAATATAAAATGTTATTTATTTCTCAGATTACTACCGAGTTTTAGTTGGCCCGTCATTTCAAAAAAAAGACCTAAACACCCTCTTAATAAGGGCTTTTTAATAAAATAATGTCGAAAGAATTCTAAGGTAATCGCTTCATTTCCTCCTTACTCGCCACATAATCCAATATTTTTGAAAATTGTGGTGGGGTTACTCGGACAATTTTAGGCTGTAAAGGTTCAATAGGCTCATCAGGTGTTGGAATCAATCTTACCCAAGCCTTATAGTTTTCATCTTTGCCATACATTTCCACATCTTCTTTCTTTACCCTTACATTAATGGCTTCATCTATTTGCTTTTTCTTTTTATTGTAGTCATTTACAAACTCAAGCAATTGTTTTTTTGTGATAACATAACTTTCCATAATCGTTTTAACTATAAATAGTTGCAGGTGAAATAAAATACCGTCAGTTTTGCAAAATGTGGAAAACCAATCAGCCATTTACTAGTGTTCAGGAATTAAATGAGTACTTAGAACTAACCATCATACTTATTCAACGAACACAAGCCCAATTGTTAGCTGTTCAATCTATACAGGATGGGAATTTACAGGAAGAGGTATGGAAACATCTATCAAATAACCTGGATACGATTATAGAAGGATATACCAATGCTGTTTTAAGCATTGAAGGAAGGTTGATTAATTAAAAGGCCCTTCCTCCCGTACCCCCCTGCCTTATGTGGGACCGTCATTTTAAAAAAGGGGTCCTTAATCCACCAAAATAAGTAAAGCTCAAAAAAAATTGGGGACCATAATAAGTCCATTTTTTTGAACCCTGTATCAAAATTAGACTTTAGT
>JAGKXC010000002.1 GCA_021151535.1 Sphingobacteriia bacterium
TAATACAATTCTATGAAAAAAGTAAGGAAAAATAGATATAAGAAAGGTAAAGCGCGAATTATAATTTGCGCTTTACTTCTTCTTCTTTGAATACTTCTAAGTAGTCGCCAACTTCAATATCGTTGAAGCGTTCTAATTGCAAACCACATTCGTATCCTTTGTTAACCTCTTTAACGTCGTCTTTGAAGCGTTTCAAAGAAGCTAATTCGCCTGTATGTATTACCACACCATCGCGAATAACTCTGATTTTCGCTTTTCTTTCAATGGTTCCTGAAGTTACATAGCTACCCGCAACGGTACCCACTTTAGAAATCTTGAATACTTCTCTAATTTCGACGTTACCAATGATTTTCTCAATAACTTCTGGCGACAGCATACCTTCCATTGCAGACTTAATTTCTTCAATGGCTTGATAGATGATTGAGTATGTTCTGATGTCGATTTCTTCGTTTTCTGCTATTTGTCTAGCTTTAGCGGAAGGTCTAACTTGGAAACCTACGATAATTGCATCGGATGCAGAGGCAAGCAATACGTCACTTTCAGTGATTTGACCTACACCAGAGTGAATTACAGAGATTGCAATTTCTTCTGTAGAAAGTTTCAACAATGAATCTGTTAATGCTTCTACTGAACCGTCTACATCGCCCTTCACAATTAACTTTAATTCTTTGAAGTTTCCAATTGCTAATCGGCGACCGATTTCGTCTAATGTAATGTGTCGTTTGGTTCTGATACCTTGTTCGCGTATAAGTTGCATACGCTTGTTGGCCAAGTTTTTAGCTTCGCTTTCTTCCTCCAACACTACGAAGGCATCACCTGCTGTTGGTGCATCGGAGAAACCAAGGATTTTTACTGGAGTACTTGGTGGAGCGATATCAATTTTTCCACCGCGTTCATTGAACATTGCCCTAACTTTTGCATAATAAGGACCTGCAACGATATGATCGCCAACTTCCATAGTGCCATTGTTTACGAGTAGGGTACAAACGATACCTCTACCTTTTTCTTGCATGGCTTCGATTACAGTACCTTTAGCACGGCGTGAAGGATTGGCTTTCAATTCCATCATTTCTGCTTCGAGTAGAACTTTCTCCAGTAATTTGTCGATGTTCAGACCTTTTTTCGCAGAAATTTCTTGGCACTGATATTTGCCACCCCAATCTTCTACAAGGATGTTCATACCCGCCAATTGTTCTCTGATTTTTTCAGCATTGGCACCGTCTTTATCAATTTTATTGATTGCAAATATCATGGGAACCGCAGCTGCCTGAGCGTGAGCAATAGCTTCACGTGTTTGAGGCATGATAGAATCGTCTGCTGCAATCACGATAATTGCGATATCAGTTACCTTGGCACCACGAGCACGCATGGCGGTAAACGCTTCGTGACCTGGGGTATCAAGGAATGTAATTTTCTTACCATTTTCAACGGTAACCTCATAGGCACCGATATGCTGAGTAATACCCCCAGCTTCACCTGAAATTACGTTGGTTTTTCTGATATAATCCAATAATGAAGTTTTACCATGGTCTACGTGACCCATTACAGTAACAATTGGAGCGCGAGGTTTCAAATCTTCTTCGCGATCTACTTCATTGTCGATGGCTTCAATAGTTGATTCTGCATCAACGAATTCAACTTCATATCCAAAATTATCGGACACCAATTGAATTGTTTCTGCATCTAATCTTTGGTTAATAGAAACCATCATACCCAATTGAAAACAAGAAGAAATTACCTGTGTTACGTTGATATTCATCATTGAAGCCAATTCGTTGGCTGTTAAGAATTCCGTAACTTTTAAAATTTTACTTTCTTGCTCTCTTTGACGCTCATTTCTGAGCATTTCTTTGGCACGATGTTCTTTATTTTGTTGCTTAATTTTTTGTTTTAAGCCACGAGTTTTACCTGCGTTGCCCATTTTGCCCATGGTGTTTTTAACCTTGGACTGAACATCTTTTTGAGAGATTTCTGTTTTGGGTTCTGGTTTTTTAGGACCAGAATGGAAGGCAGGTTTGTTGGTGTCGTCTTGCTTAATTTTATCTTGAACGGCAACTTTTTCAGAACCACCTTGTTTGCGTTTTCTTTTGCGCTTTTCTCTTAGTTCTTCTCTTGCATCACCGGCAAGTGCTTTCACGCCGCTCGGAGCAGTAGGTAAATTAATTTTACCTAAAACTTTGGGACCTGAAAGTTTTTCAAATTTGGTTTCAATTTTTTCAACGTCTTCTTCTTCTGAAGCCGCTTCTGTGCTGTTTTCAATTGCAGCAGTTGTTTCTAATACCGGAGTGGTATCAATAATAGCAACGGGCTGAGGTGTTTCCTGTTTAGGCTCAACTTTGGGCTCTTCTTTTTTCTCAACTGGAACTTCTACCTTAACTTCAACTGTAGGCTCTGGTTTTGGAACTTCGGCCTTTGGTTTTTCTTCAACAGGCTTAGGCGCTTCAACTTTAACTTCTTCAGCTTTTGGCTCAGGTTTAGCGGATTTTTTTGGAGTTAGATCAATTTTGCCAAGAATTTTAGGTCCTGCAATTTCTTCCTTGCGTGCCTCAACCTTATCGGTTGGCACTTCAAGGGGTGTTTCTGTTGTAGTTGTTATTTCTACAGGTGTTTCAACAACTTTTTCTTCTGTTTTAGCAACAGGAGGATTGGTTGATTTAGGAACTTGATTTACAGGAGCTGCAGATTTTTGGTCGCGGTTGGTTTTAAGCAATTTTGCTTCATCCTTTGCGGCTTTGTCTGCTGAAAATTCACGAAGCAATGCATCATACATTTCTTCTGTGATTTTGGTTGTTGGCTTTGGTGCAACATCAAAACCCTTCCCATTAAGAAAATCGGCAAGGGCTTGTGCACTTCTGTTGAGTTCACTGGCTACTTTCGCTAAACGGTATTCCGCCATATTTGCGTTCAAAATTAAGATATTCGTAACGATATCCCAAGTTTAGTAAGTTATCAGGGCGATAAATTTCCAAACAAGAGATTGTTTTGTTGGGATTTATTGACACGGGCAAGGCGGATCCCAACTTATACCGCCTTGCCTGTGTAGAGTTTAGCACATAATCAAAGAGATTAATCTTCGAATTCTGTTCTAAGGATTTTCTGTACTTCGATGATGGTTTCTTCCTCTAATTCAGTTCTTCTCATCAAGTCTTCTAACGGAGTCTTGATAACTGCCTTAGCTGAATCCAAACCAATCTTCTTGAATTCTTCGATGATCCATTCATCAATTTCATCCAAGAATTCATCCAAATCAACGTCATCTTCATCTAGATGTTGATTTGCTAAACGGTAAACTTCAATTTGATAACCAGTAAGTTTGCTTGCCAATTTTATGTTTTGACCGCCTCTACCAATTGCCAACGAAACTTGATCACTTTCCAAATGCACGTCTGCTGTACCTTTGGTATCATTGATATCAATTCTGGCGATAGCAGCAGGTTGTAAAGCTCTTTGAATATAGAGGTTTGTATTGGTGGTGTAGTTGATTACGTCGATATTCTCGTTGCGCAATTCACGAACTATTCCGTGGATTCTGGCGCCTTTAACACCTACGCAAGCGCCAACTGGATCGATACGGTCGTCATAACTTTCTACGGCAACTTTTGCTCTTTCACCTGGTTCACGAACGATTTTCTTGATGGTGATTAAGCCATCTAAAATTTCGGGAACTTCCAATTCGAATAAACGTTCCAAGAATTCTGGAGAAGTTCTTGAAAGTATAATTTTTGGACTTCCTTTGTCCATGTTCACGTCGTGGATAACAGCGCGAATAGCATCGCCCTTTTTGTAAATGTCTCTTGGGATAAGTTGCTCTTTTGGTAAAACCAATTCGTTGCCCTCATCGTCCAATACCATAATTTCTCTTTTCCAAACGTTGTACACTTCAGCGGTGATAATTTCACCTCTTTTGTCTTTGTATTTTTTGTACAACTCGTCTTTTTCGAGTTCGATAATTCTGCTCATCAACGCCTGACGTGCATTGAGGATGGCTCTTCTACCGAAATCATCTAAGAATACTTGTTGGATACAGTCTTCACCTACAGAGTAATCAGGCTCTAGGGTAAGCGCTTCAGTGATGGTGATTTGAAGATTTGGATCTTCAACTTCACCTTCTTCAACGATTAATCGGAGGTGGTACATTTCAATATCCCCAGTTTCGGTATTGATAATGATGTCGAAATTAGCATCATTGCCATACTTTTTCTTAAGGATGTTTCTAAACACATCTTCCAATACGCGCATCATTGTAGCGCGGTCGATGTTTTTGAATTCCTTGAATTCGGAAAAACTCTCTACGAGATTGATTCCCAAATCTTTGGCCTTGGTTTTCATGATTATTTGAAACTAATGATTATGATCGCATTTTTAACTTGATTAAAGGGTAAAGCCATTAATTCATGGTTCACTTTTTTGCCTTTAACCGGAATGATTTTATTCATTAACAACAAGGGGAAATCGCCATTGGCAATTTCAGGTACTGTTGCTAATTTGGGTTGCGGTGCGTGCACTTGGTTGCGATTATCCGCATATTTTTCTTGTTCTTCAAACCTAGTATGCTTTGGCTTCGCCTTGGGTTTTGCCTTTACTTGTGCCGAAAGCTGAATTTGTGCAGCAATATTCCACTCTGCTATTAAACTTGTTTGATTGTTTATCAGATTGATTAATTGAGCTTCAAACTCTTCACCATCAATCGTAGTGATTTGAAATTTTCTGCCAATGTGTTTTCCGTATTGGCGAACGTCTGTTAACGGTCTGTCTGCACCTGGTGAAGAAACTTCAAAAGTAAAAGGAATATCGCCGAAATTTCCTTCATCAATAAGAACGGATATATGACGGGTGAATTCCGTAAGCGTTTTCATGTTTAATGGTTCCTCAGAATCCATGTAGAATATGAAGTTGCTGTCTCCTTCTATTTCTGAGCCAGTTAGGAATAACTGGAAAGAAACGCATTCATTGCGAATCAGATCAGATATTTTGGCAAATAGTTCTTTCATTTTGATACAAGCATTTCTTTTTTGGCAACAAAAAAGGGGAGAGCTTTTGGCTATCCCCTCCTAGAATTTTCCAAGAAAGTGTTACAAATGTACTACAAATTTGTTGAACTTACAAATTATAGAACTTTGGCAGATATGATCTTAATATCTTGTTCTGGGCGATCGGATTGGTCTGTAGCAACTTTCTCAATCGCATCCAATACATAATATCCTTTAATTAGCTTTCCAAAAACAGTGTATTGATTGTCTAAACTAGGCGCACCACCCCAATATTGGTAACGCTTGATAATGTTTTTGGGTACTTTGTTGTATAATTCATCAACAATTGGATTCATCAATTGCGCTACTTCCGCTTCCAATTCTCTTAATGCTTTTGCATCGCCTGCCTGACTTAAAGCCATTCCTTTTTCTTTATATTTTTGGTTATTTGGATTGGCTAAGAAAATTTGGAATGCTTGACTTTCCAAAGATCTTTTGAATTCTTGCTCAGAGCTTTTGTTTCCGGAAACAATAAAGAATTGACTTCCAGAACTTTTTCTCAAGGGGTTAACAGATTCAGGCATTCTGGCTGCTGAAAGTGCCCCTCTAAAATGGTACAATGTATCTTTGATTTCATTGTCTAATAAATAACCTGGATCGCCATCGCCAAGCGGTTGGCCAGCAACAGCGTTTTTGCTTTTAGGATCGCCAGATTGAATCATGAAATCCTTGATTACACGATGAAATAATAGGCCATTGTAGTAACCTGATTTTACTAATTTTATGAAGTTAGCGGTGTGGATTTTCTGTGCCGGATTTAAGGCAACCACCATGGTGCCTTTTGTAGTAACCAACTCCACTTTGGTCCAAGATGCGGGTGCAATGCTATCGCTCCAATCTAAATTGGCATCTGGATCGTTAGAGGTTGTTGCTACACTATTGGAATCATTTTTAAAACTATCCAACATGTTTACATTTTTTTTGCCGCAGCTTTGTTGGCATACGGACAAACAAACGATGATTGCCAAAGAAAAAGAGGCAAAAAGCGATTTTTTCATAGGGTACAAAGGTAAATTAGTTTCTGATACTTTACAGCGAGTTTTAAACGGCATTAATTATTTAATTATCGACGATTTAATTATTGAAATTGATGATGTCTTCCTGCTCAAAATATTCGATAATGTGCTGTCTTAGAAGATTTTCTTGCTCTATGTATGCCAAATTAGGAAGTGGTTTGGAATTTTCCCAAACTGGCCAGCCTTTTTGGTTTATTCCAATTTGTTTATAATAGCCGGAATAACTAAGCACTTTACAATTGGCGATATGCATTAGGTGAACTTTTTCTTCTTTGGTAAAATCTTTTTCTGGCAGTACGCCGAGTTCACGAATGCCAATAAGAAATAGAATGGCATTGAGATCGGGCTTTTTTTGAAAATTATCTTCAATAAAGGCGATGATTTTTAGCCACTTGTGTTTTATTTCTTGATTTAAATTAAGTGTATCTTGATGTAAATTATTCATAATAGATTGTTTGTAAAGCTAAAAAACAATGGTTTTGTGATTTTAGATTTCGCAAATTTCGACAATTAAACGTTTAGTATTGATTGAAAAACTACATTCCATCAATTGTAATGTTATTTTTGTGTTTATGTCTGGTAGCAAAAATTTGGTAGGAACATTGTTTGAACGTGCAAAAAACGTTACGGATGTTCTAACAGTAAAACGCATCAGGGCTATTAAATGGCAGGATAAAACGTTGAGGAAAATGCTATTTAAGGCTAGAAATACAGCTTTCGGAAGGGAGTATGATTTCGAGGATATGCTCTTGGGTCCAGATATCAAAGATGCATTTAGGAAAAAAGTACCGCTTGTTACTTATGAAGGAATGAGACCGTGGTGGCAGCGTGAATATCAAGGAGAGACAGACATTACTTGGCCTGGTAAACCCAAATATTTTGCTTTAAGTTCTGGAACTACAGCTGGAAGCAGTAAATATATTCCTGTAACGGATGAACAACTAAAAGCCATTAAAAAGGCAAGTTTACGACAGTTGTTTGCCTTGGCAAAAACGGATATACCCAAGGACTTTTTCACTAAGAATTACTTGATGATAGGTGGAAGTACAGACTTGTCATATAATGGTTTTAATTATAGCGGCGATTTAAGCGGTATAACTACGGCCAATGTACCATTTTGGTTGGATCGCTTTGTAAGACCTACTGAAGAAATCAAGAAGGAAAAGGATTGGAATCAGAAGATTGAAATCATGGTGCGAGAAGCGCCCAATTGGGATGTAGCGATGGTTGCAGGTGGACCGGCATGGATAAAAATGCTGTTGGAAAAAATAATCGATCATCACCAACTAAAAAACATACATGAAATTTGGCCTCATTTCAGTTTTTATTCTTGGGGTGCTGTAAGTTTAGCCCCTTACAAGGATCAAATTGATGCAATGTTAGGGAAGCCAATCGTATACTTTGAGACGTATCTAGCAAGTGAAGGATTTATTGCATACCAGAATAAAACAGATGCCAGTGGAATGGTTTTGGCGTTGAGGAATAACATGTTTTTTGAATTTATTCCATTTGACGATGATCATTTTACAGAAACCGGTGAGCCGCGCGATCCACATTTTGCATTGGATATAGATGAAGTTCAAGAAAGTAAGGATTATGCAATTGTGATTTCAACTTGTTCGGGTGCATGGCGATATTTAATTGGTGATACAATTCGTTTCACCAACTTGGATGCATGTGAAATAAAAATTACGGGTAGAACAAAACAATTTTTAAGTATCTGTGGTGAGCACTTGAGTGTAGATAATATGAACCAAGGGGTTATTAGTACGGCAAAGAAGTTCGGTTATCAATCGCCTGAATTTACAGTGAAGGGATTTAAGAATAACAATGGGGTAATGGGTCATAGGTGGTTTGTTGCCTGCGATGATGCTGGGATTGATGCGAATGCAGTAAGGGAAGTACTGGATCAGGAGCTTTGCGAGTTGAATGACGATTATGCTACTGAGCGAAAGCACGTGCTGAAAGAGATGGAATTGGTTTTGTTACCGGAGGCAGTGTTCTTGGATTTTATGGAAAAGCAAGGAAAATTGGGAGGGCAGAGCAAATTCCCTAGGGTCATGCCAGATGCCATGTATAAAAATTGGGAATCTTTTTTAGATGAAACCCAAGAGAACTGGAGGGGCTCCAAAAAATTGGGAATGAATTAGTTAAAAAAAGATGAATCAATTGAACAGTACAACTGAATCGGTATCCAATTTTAATAATTTGGATGAATTGGATTTTCTATCACTTGTAACGGGTATTAATCAAGAGGATATGAGTATTGCTGATAGGGTTGCCAATGAATTGCCTGTTATAGCAAAGCTTTCGGAAGCCATTTATGAGCGTTTAAAATTGGGGGGTAGGTTGTTTTATTTGGGGGCTGGCACAAGTGGTAGATTGGGTGTGGTAGATGCCAGCGAATGTCCGCCAACTTATGGGGTTAATTTTGATAAAGTAATTGGTATAATTGCAGGGGGTGATGGAGCCATTCGAAAAGCTGTTGAATTTGCCGAAGATGATGAAGAGCAAGGATGGATAGATTTACAGGCTTATGGAATTAATGAAAAAGACGCTGTAGTGGGAATTACTGCATCTGGCCGCACGCCTTATGTGTTGTCGGCATTGAAGAATTGCAATGAAAATGGAATACTTACAGGAGGAATTGCGTGTAATAAGGATTCAAAAATGGCTAGTATAGCTCAAATTTGCGTTGAAGTGGCAACAGGGCCTGAATTTGTAACCGGAAGTACACGGATGAAAGCAGGTACTGCAACCAAAATGGTGTTAAATATGATTACTACCTCCGTGATGATTCGATTGGGACATGTTAAAGGCAATAAAATGGTAGATATGCAATTAACTAACTTGAAATTAATTGATCGCGGTACCCGCATGATTATGGATGAAATTCCATCGCTGGGATATGAACAAGCGAAGCAGTTATTGCTCCAACAAGGAAGTGTTAGGAAGGCGATTGAGGCTTATTCCAAGTAAATTGCCGAAAATCGGCTATTAATTTTGATGGATATTCATCCATTTTTCAACCCATTTGGTTTTGCCTTGTTGAACCTGAATTAGGTACATTCCAGCAGATAATTCTGGTAAAGAAATCCAAGGAAGGAGAGAATGATTAGGTTCTAGTTGGATTGATTTTATTAACTGACCTTGGAAATTGTAAATGGAGATTTCTGATTTTCCAAGACTTGGGTTAATACCAGATTTTTCTAAGTCTAAACCAAATTCACCTTGTGAGGGATTGGGGATGATTTTGATTTTTCCTGTGGTAGGAAGTTGCGATAGATCTTGGCTATTTAGGCTGTAACCAACCGTAAAATCATAGTTGATATCTGTTCCGAAATCGCCATTAAAAATTTTCAAAGATTGTCCGGTTGTACCATTTCTAAGTGCCAAAGTTCCTGTGCCATCTGCAGTGTTGGCCCACCAGCTGATGCCATCTTCATTTAGGAAATAGCTCTCAGGTGGAACACCCGTATCAGAGAATTGGAAGGTAAAGCATCCATTATAGAAATAGAAAGTATCGCGATTGATGGTGTTTGCTGTTGTAAAATTCTTTTTCTCATAAACAATATGCCCTGCAGCATCTAAGAATCTGTAGGAGTTTTCTGATGGGGCATTGTTGGTTCTAAAAAGCACCACAATTTTATTTGGTAATAATGGTGGTGTAGGTGGCAAATTAGAACGTAACTTATTGTTGCTAATATTGGTTTCAATTTGTTGATTTGATTCCATTAATTCCACTTCAAATTGAGTAGAGGTATGAGTAAAATCAACACCATAACTCAAGCGGATATTTTGTTTTTGATTGGGCGATAAAGTACCTGTCCAATAATGTGTTTTGGAATTTCCACCGACAACACCGTATTTGAAGTAAAGGTTATGAATGGTATCTGTGCCATTGTTTCTAACAATTATTTCAGGTTCGCCGCACATGGGGTTAACCCTAGCATATTGTGGATCTGTTGAAGGCCTTATAATTTCTTCAATAGCAACATCATGTTTGTGAGTGAAATCGCCATAAGTAATGCGATAAGCAGAGATCATATAATTTGCGCCTCCGCTTGTTGTAGCATAATGCTGCATATCAAGATCGAAACTATGAGCCAAGGTATCTGCATTTGGCATTTCAAAATTATAATCCCAAACGGATTGCCCAGGACACCAATTGGTTCTATCGTAAATCCAAGTTCCATTTTGTGGGAAAACGGGGTTGCTGCCACAGTCGTCACGCCAAACATAGGATGAATCTAGTATTTGAGAATCTATGGTTAAATATCGCATTTTGGGGCAGAATTCGGCACAATTTTCAGGTTTGTCCATACCATGGCCGGTTTGAATAATTTTAAAACGGGTAGTTTTGGCAGCTGAGGCGATTTTTGGATCTAATTTCCAATGATATTCCGGAACGCGTGCGTCAAAAATGGAATCGTTGCCATAAGGTGGATTGATGGTATAAATTCTTTCAATATCAAGAACTGGGCGTGTTTCAGGCCCTTCTATCATAAAGAAATTAAGGTTTATAACCCAACCTCTTCCGTTTCTTGCCTCATAGCCGGTGTGTTGATACCATATTTCAATGGAATCGCGGAAAAGTTGCTGAAAGTCTGTAATATCAAATCTCCAGGTATGTTTCCAAGAGGCATTGAATCCCAAGCCGTAAGGAGTAATTAATCGCATGATTTCCCAACCCAGTGAATCGTTAAAAGTTCCTTTTCTTTTTCCAATTCGAATGTAATTTAGGTAATCCCATTCGCCACAGGTCATGCCTGAAGGGCATTGAAAAGATAATTCTGCATACATTTTTTGGTATGAACCGGATTTTGGAAACTGCCCCCATCCATAATAGTTTGTACTGCCTCGAGAAGGATCTGTTTGTATTAAAACTTGTTGGTGGGTATTTACAATTGTGGTATCTCCTGTTTTTGCATAAATGGTTGAGCTAAAAATGCTTAAAATGGAGAATAGGAAAAAATTGAAAGAATATTGGGCGATAAATCTGTTTGCCATTACTTACAAAGAAATGACAAACTGCCTTATCAAGCAAGAATTTCCCAAGTTTTATCAGCTAGTAATCTTACAGTGTGAATCCATGATTCAAAGGGCATTTGCTTTCCCCATTCATACGGGGCAACCATTGAAAGAACTTGGGTGCCGTCGGATTTTTGGTATAGGTGATAGATTCCGTGAATAACAGGTTCGAAATTGATTTCTGCTTTGTAAATGGAATGAGAAATTGCCAAACGTTCTTCAATGGCTTTTGCTTGTTCAATGAGCAATGCCGCTTGTTTTTTAAGCATGGTAATTTGCTGCTCGGCTTGGTATTGCATGCTTTCATGTGCATTGGCCTTAAGTAAGCGTTTATCTATCGGTTCGATTTTTGGTGAAGTAACGGACAAAGCATAAGGTGCAGCGTGAAGTTCACCTTGATAGATAGCTTCTCTTAAAAAACGAGGACGTGTATCAATTGTATCAGAATCAGCAGCGGTCAAATCTTCCAATGTTGGAAGAGGTTTTTCATTTTCCATTGGCGACTGATGATGGGTTTCCATAATCAGTTAACAATTGAATGTAGAATTTGTTAGGAAATCCAAGTATTTTTTACCAAAATTTCTGCGATTTGAACCGCATTGGTAGCTGCACCTTTTCTTAAGTTGTCCGAAACAACCCACATATTAATGGTATTGGGTGCAGATTCGTCTAGTCTTAATCGCCCTACAAAAACATCGTCCTTGTCATGCGCGGTTAGAGGCATAGGGTAGAGGTTGATGGAGGGGTTGTCTTGCAAAGTGATTCCGGGTTCTTGCAACAGAATTTCTTTGATTTCCTGAATGGAAACTGGATTTTGGAAACTGGCGTTAATGCTTTCTGAATGTCCGCCAACGGTAGGAATTCTCACAGTGGTTGCGGTGATTTTCAACTGGGGATGATCCATGATTTTTTTTGTTTCCATCATCATTTTCATCTCCTCTTTGGTGTAACCATTGTCTTGAAAAACATCGATATGAGGCAACACATTTAAATCGATTGGGTGGGGATAAACTTTATCGCCCTGAATTCCGGCGCGTTCATTAAATAATTGGGAAACAGCTTTTTGCCCTGTTCCAGTAACGCTTTGATAAGTAGAAACCACAACGCGTTGTAGGTTAAATTTTTTGTGTAAAGGATTGAGAGCTACAACCATTTGAATGGTTGAGCAGTTGGGATTTGCGATGATGAAGCTGTCTTTTTTTAGGTGATGGGCATTTACCTCAGGAACTACCAAAGGAATATTGGGTTCCATTCTCCAAGCGGAAGAATTATCAACCACATAGCATCCAATTTCCGCGAATTTCGGTGCCCATTCTTTGCTTACAGTTCCGCCTGCAGAGAATATGGCTAATTGTGGTTTTAATGAGATAGCGGTTTCGGCGGTTACAACAGTATAATCTTTACCTTTAAAACTAACCTTTTTACCAGCACTGTGAGAAGAGGCTACTGGGATTAATTCAGTTACTGGGAAATTTCTTTCTGTTAGAATTTCTAGCATTTTCGTGCCCACCAGGCCAGTGGCACCTACTACGGCTACTCTCATTTTTTAAAATTATATCTAATTTATTGTGAATCTTTTGCAAGGCTATCTTGCATCATCAATTGTTCGAATCCTAGTTCTTGAGAAGTTGAATCAGTGGAATCTTGTTCTTGTTTTTCTTCTGCAGAATATGCGCCTTCGGGGTTGTTGGAACAACTACTTAATGAAGCTATCGCTGTGGAAGTCAGGGCAATAACAGCTATTAAAAGGAATTTGTTGGTAGAATTCATATTGAAATTGTTAGAGGATGGAAAATAATTAGAAAATATCGAGCTTTTCAAAAAGTAAGGTTAAGTTATCGAAGTTTTTCATGCCTACTACTTCTTCTTTTTGGCAGTTGATGGAGATGTTTTCCCAACCCTTTTCAATAACTGTTTCTGGATTAGTAAGTAAATCAGAAATATTAATAATGACGTGATCTTGATTGTCTGTTACCGAAACATTTGGGGTTGCGATATGATGCATAAAAGTTGTGGTAGATGGATTTTCTTTAGCCATATTGGTTGGCTCGCTACATTGGATAATCCAATCCCATTGTGATGATTCTGGGAACGCAGATTTTATGGTATCGATCATGTTTTCTGGACATTCAATTCCATCAACGGGTAATATGGTGATCCAGCTTTTGATGGTTTCAAAATCTATATTGGAATTTATTTCAAGGATAAGTTTGGGTCCGGCGCACCAACCGATAATTTCTTGAACTTTTGCGATGGGGAGCGTATCCACTGTAAAGCCAATCCATTCTGCCATGGCAGCGGCGGCATATCTGGCATCGGATAAATCCTGAATGTTATTGAATTTGATTTTCATTTCGGGGCGATTTTAAAAGGGTTAAAAAAAAAGGCTGCGATTGCAGCCCTTTTCAATATTGTTATACCAATAGTGTAACGGGCTCTTCCAAGTAGTCTTTAAGTGTTTTCAGGAATTGTGCACCTGAAGCACCGTCTACTACCCTGTGATCGCAACTTAAAGTTACCTTCATCACTTTTACAGGTTTGATTTCTCCGTTTACAACACCTACAGTTTCTTTTACACCGCCAACTGCAAGAATGCAAGCATCTGGGGGGTTAATGATAGCGGTGAATTCTTCAATGCCAAACATGCCTAAGTTAGAAATGGTGAATGTATTTCCAGCCCAATCTTGGGGTTGTAATTTTTTCTCTTTGGCTTTTTTGCCGTAATCTTTCACTTCTGCAGAGATTTGAGAAAGTGATTTGTTATCGGCAAACCTTACAACAGGAACCAACAATCCATCTTCAACAGCCATAGCCACGCCTATATGGATGTGGTGGTTATATCTGATTTTTGTTCCTAACCAACTAGAATTGATGGTTGGATGTTTTCTCAATGAAGCTGCAGCTGCTTTTACTACCAAATCGTTCATAGAGATTTTTACATCGCTAATTTGATTCATTTGTTCGCGGGCAACTACTGCTTTGTCCATATTAATTTCTACGGTTAAGTAGAAGTGAGGAGCAGTAAATTTAGATTCGGCCAATCTTGAAGCGATTGTTTTTCTCATTTGAGAAACATTCACTTCATGATAACTTTCAACTCCAGAAACGGCAGGTGCAGCCACATTAGTGCTAGCAGAAGCTGATGGTGTAAAGTTTTCGATATCTTTTTTAATGATTCTGCCATTTTCGCCAGAACCGGTAACTTCTTGGATGTTGATTCCTTTGTCTTCAGCTAATTTCTTTGCCAAAGGTGAAGCTTTAAGGCGATCGTTGTTGGTAGCTGCAGGAGTAGTTGCCGCTGATGGAACTGTGGTTGATGTTGCAACTGGCTGTGTGGCGGCGGGTTCTGCGCTCGGCGCAGGGCTTGCTGCAGCAGGAGCTGCAGAAAGCAAAGATTGAAAATCTTCACCCGCCGCTCCTACGATAGCGATAATTGAGTCTACTGGTGTGGCTTCGCCTTCAGAAACTGCAAGGTGAAGAATGGTGCCTTTTGCGTAAACTTCCATGTCCATCGTGGCTTTGTCGGTCTCAACCTCAGCCAAAATGTCGCCACTTTTTACACTATCGCCTACTTTATAATTCCATTTTACAATGACACCCTCGGTCATGGTGTCACTCATCTTAGGTAATTTTACAACTTCTGCCATGTGATAATTGGGATACAAACTTACAAGTTTTTTCTTTTGAATGTGCTTTTCTAGGTTGGAAAATTGCCTTTCGGGTTGGTTTTTGTATTGTTTTGTTCAACAAATCACAATTTGGTTTATTTGGTTTCTTATCAATGAATTAGTTACATAAGTGTTTTGATGACACTTATTTGGGTGTGAATCTTAGGTTTTAAGCTGCAGAATTCTTGATTCCACATTATGATATTCTTACTTAAAATCTATTGATAGAATTGGGCGATGTAAACGAACTTATACGTTTAAAAACGCTTGAAATTCAAAGGATTCTTGGGAGGGTGGTAATTTTATAGTATCATTGTAGTAAGGATTTTTGGAGCTAAAAAATTCATTAATTCCTTGATATTCAATTTTATAAAAATGGACTTTACAGGTTTTGAGTACGAGAAATTTTTGCAACATGTTTTAGAACATGGTAATAGAAAAACGGATAGAACGGGCACTGGTACCATCAGCGTTTTTGGTGGGCAGTTGCGTTTTGATCTACAAAAGGGTTTCCCACTCATAACTACCAAGAAAGTGCATTTAAAAAGCATTATCTATGAATTACTTTGGTTTTTGAAAGGTGAAACCAATATCCAATATTTGAAAGAAAACGGAGTAAGTATTTGGGATGAATGGGCTGATGAAAATGGTGAATTGGGTCCTGTTTACGGAAAACAATGGCGCTCTTGGGAAGCAAAAGACGGACGGGTAATTGACCAAATTAGTGAAGCATTGCATTTGATTAAAAATAGTCCTGATAGTAGAAGGATTTTAGTGAATGCTTGGAATGTGGGTGAAATTGATAAAATGGCTTTGATGCCTTGCCATACCATGTTTCAATTCTACGTTGCAGACGGAAAATTGAGTTGCCAATTGTATCAAAGAAGTGCTGATTTGTTTTTAGGTGTGCCTTTTAATATTGCCAGTTACGCATTGTTAACCATGATGATGGCACAGGTTTGTGGATTGCAATATGGCGATTTTGTGCATACGTTTGGCGATGCGCATATCTATTCGAATCATATGGATCAAGTGAATCTGCAACTTTCTCGTGAGCCAAAACCTTATCCAACGATGAGGTTAAATCCTGAGATTAAAGAGCTTTTCAACTTTACCTTTGAGGACTTTACCTTAGAAGGATATGAACCATGGCCAGGAATTAAAGCGCCTGTTGCAATTTAATTTATATAACTTTTGTAAACCTCCCAGAGGTGGTTTTGAAAATATTCAATGAAATCAATTTATAATCAATTAGTTAAATCAGTTTTTTTGCTTGGATTGGTTTTTTCCGGCATCGCCCTATTGGATGCCCAAAATTCCCAATCCAAAGCTGCTCAAATCACGGTAAGCGGATATGTTAGAGAAAAGGCTAGTGGCGAGATGATGGGAGGCGTTAGAATTGGCACGGCGAATAACAGCGAATATACCACTACCAATAATTATGGTTTCTACTCCTATACAATGTCTGCGGGCAAACAGCAGTATTTGTATTTTTTGATGTCTGGCTTCTTCGGCGATAGTATACTCATTGAGGGCGATAAAGACGTTGATGTAAATATGGCGTTGCAGGTAATTGAAAGGATGGATGCGGTTGAAATATCGGTTAAGAAATCAACTATTGCTGATAAAGCGGAAATGAGTAAAATTGATATCCCCATACAGCAAGTAAAGGATATTCCAGCATTGTTGGGTGAAAAGGATGTATTAAAGGTGATACAGTTATTGCCAGGCGTTCAAAAAGGCGGCGAGGGCCAAAGTGGAATTTATGTAAGAGGCGGCGGCCCTGATCAAAACCTTATTGTATTGGATGAAGCTACGGTATATAATGCCAATCATTTGTTTGGCTTCTTTTCTTTATTTAATGGCGATGCATTAAGGAGTGTGGAATTGGTGAAAGGCGGATTTCCATCGCGGTATGGCGGAAGACTATCGAGTGTAATTGAGATGAATATGAAGGAAGGGAATCTCAATAAATACCAGGGTGAATTTGGTATTGGGTTAATTAGTTCTCGTGGCGTTTTTGAAGGGCCCATTAAAAAAGGTAAAGGGTCATTTATGGTGTCTGGCAGAAGAACATATGCTGATATCTTAGCCCAACCAATCATTATGGCGGCAACTGGAGGTAGTAATGCTGGTTATTATTTTTATGATATGAACATGAAGGCCAATTACATCATTACGGATAAAGACAAGGTATATGTTTCTGGCTATTTTGGAAGAGATAAATTTTATTTTGCTGATAAATCTAATAACCAATTGTTCAAAACTAGTTTTGGATGGGGGAATCAAACGTTAACAACCCGCTGGAATCATCAATTTAACAAGAAAACATTTGCCAACACATCGTTGATTTATAGCCACTATGATTTGGATATTTCTTTAAATTCTAAACAAGGCGGAACGGTTGAATTTCAATTAGGGTATAAGAGTTTGATTGATGATTATGGGTTAAAATTCGATGTTGATTGGTTGCCAAAAAACAACCATAAAGTAAGGTATGGTTTTTCAAGTATCGGTCATCAGTTTTCTCCTTCTGCTACAGTGGTGAAATTGGGGCCAAATCAACCTGTTTCTAAGAAGGCTGAAGTAATTCATACTTTTGAATCGGGTATTTACATTGAAGATCAAATCAAATACGGAAGATTTAACTTGTATCCCGGATTTCGATTTTCGCACTACTTCGTAGAGGGCAAGCAATGGTTTAATCCAGAGCCTAGGGTATCGGTTGGTTATCAATTAAAACAAGATTTAGCAGTAAAAGCAAGTTTTGCCACGATGAATCAATATATTCATTTGTTAAGCAATACAGGAATTGGATTGCCAACGGATTTATGGATACCGGCTACCAACAATGTAAAGCCTATGCGCAGCACGCAAGGAGCAATAGGATTGGCAAAGGATTTCAAAAAAGGGGTTTCTATTAGTTTGGAAGCGTATTATAAAAAAATGCAGCGTGTGATTACTTACAAGGAAGGCGCGAGTTTCATTTTACAAGGCGATATGTTTGACCCTACCGTTCCTGTAAGTAGCAAATCTTGGGAATCGCAAGTTACCTCAGGCCAAGGATGGAGCAGGGGTTTGGAATTATTTGTACAGAAGAAGTTTGGTAAATTTAGCGGCTGGATTGGATACACATTAAGTTGGACGGAATTGCAATTTGATTCGGTAAATAATGGTTTGAAATATTTTGCCAAATACGATAGACGGCATGACATTTCAATTGTAGGAATTTATCGGTTAAGCAAACGATTTACGATATCGGCAACATGGGTATATGGTACAGGAAATGCAATTACATCGCCCAATGGAATTGTGCCCATAAATGGATTGATACCAAGTGCTTATCCTATGGTTTGGGATATTTACGGAGGGAATGGAAGTACAACTATTGATTATGGTAAGAGGAATTCATTCCGTATGGAGCCCTACCATCGTTTGGATGTGGGGTTGCAATTTAGTAAGCCAAGAAAGCGAGGGATTGAAACGGTAGAGTTAAGTTGTTATAATGCTTATAATCATGCCAATCCTTTCTTTTATTATGGTGGTTATAATGCGGATAATACCCAACGGGTTTTGAAGAAAGTGACTATTTTCCCCATGATTCCTACCATCACATATTCTTTTAAATTTAAATAAAATTCCTCTAAATGAAAGTTGAATTAATCAATAAAACAATGAAGAATCAGAGCATTAAATGGGGGAAAGTTGAAACATCTGTGGTGTTTTTTATTGCGCTGATGTTTGCAATTTTTATTTCTGGCTGTGAGGTTGATGCTACTGTTGCACCGCCTGCATTTGAGAAGAAGCCCATTGTTATGAGTTATATTTCAACGAAAGATTCTGGGGTACGTGTAAGGATTGCCTATACCCAACCGTATTATGGAAAAATTGATGCACCAATAGAGTATGTAAAGGATGCAGATGTTTGGGTAGTTGATATTACGGATAGAGATAGTTCTAAGTTAACATATAAATTGGATGAAGAATCTTATTGGGTGGATAGTTCGAAATATAAAATTCAATCCAAGCACGAGTATCGATTGAATGTGTTGTTTAAGGATGGAAAGATAACTCAGGCGGTTTGTAAAGTGCCTGATGTGAATCGCGCAACCAATTGGCAAATAGTGGATTGGGCTTTAAATATAGATACAAGTTCTATGGCATGGGCGCCTTATTCTTGGAGGATTTCCATGCAATGCAATAATCCAGAAAGTGGGTTTTATTACCAGCCATTGTTTGATCTGATAGTTGAAGATCCTGCGACATCAGGTTTGTATAGTTTATTAGAAGCTAGAAGTTGGGATGATCCCAGTCAGAGTTTGTTAGCAACCGAAGGTGTGATTTTGCCGGTAGTTGCTAGAGGTAGAACTTATGACCCGAGGTCGGTTGATGTTATTAAATATCAATTCAAGGGAATAGCTCTAACCAATTGGGTATATGATAAGTATTTTCAATACCAATATTTGGCCCAATATAGTGATGAATCGAATCCATTTGCTGAACCAATATTGTTGCATGGGAATATGTCTAATGAGGTTTTGGGTTTCTTTTCGGCATATGATTTTAATGAAATCATGGTAATGGCACCTTAGTTTTACTTTGGTTGTTTTATTTATTAGCCATGTGGATTCTTTGATTTGGAATCGGTGAAATATTGGCGGATTTTGCGATACTATGTTGGACGCATTTTTTACGCCGGTAGATGAAAGATTTTGGGCTCCTTACAAGAGTGATAAACAACATGTTGGCGGAAGGTTAACGATACACGGAAAGGGATTTCCAAAGTTAAAAAAGTGTAAAATTGCGTTGATTGGTATTGGAGAAGATGCCAATTTGGTGAGAAAGCAATTGTATGCTTTGAATTGGCGATTTGCCAATTTGGAGATTGCTGATTTGGGTAATTTGGTATTGGCAGAAGATGAGAGAAATCGCCAGTTTGCATTGAGTGAGGCGATGGGTGAGTTGATGGGTATGGGATTAACTGTGCTGGTTCTTGGCGGGAGTGAAAGCTATATTTTGGGCCAATACAAGTCGTACAGAGATTGGAAGGAACCAGTAGAAATCGTGCAAGTAACGCCCGGAGTTGATTTTGATATTACTTCGCCGTTGAGGCAAATTTTAATTGAAAAGCCGAGTAATTTATTCAATATTGATTTTATTGCAACCCAAGCATATTATATAAGTGAAGAAACATCGGCGATGTTGGAAAAGATGTATTTTGAGAACCATCGATTGGGTGAAATTCGGGATCGAATTGAAGAGACTGAGCCAATTTTGAGAAGTGCTAACATGCTTCAATTTAATATGAATGCGGTTAGGAATAGCGAATGTCCTGGCACACAGATGAAATCGCCCAATGGACTTTATGCTGAAGAGGCTGCAAGAATTGCGCGATACGCTGGAGTTTCTAATAAATTGAATTCAGCTTTTTTTTATGGACTTGAGTCGGATGAAAATGATGTAGTTTCACCCTTGTTGCTTGCACAAATGGTTTGGTATTTTGTTGATGGATGGATGAGTAGATACCATGATCACCCTACTGTGGATTCCCCTGATTTTGTGGTGTACAGAAATTTGTTAAGCACAACGGGTCATGAGATTGTTTTTTATAAGAGTAACAAAAGTAATCGTTGGTGGATGTTGATACCGCATCCGTATGAGGAGAAGAATTTGTTTATAGGATGTTCTTATCGAGATTACGAATTGGTATGTGCTGATGAGATGCCTGATCGTTGGTGGCGGGCTTATCAAAGAATGATGTAATTGATTGAATTTGACCTTATTGGAAATGAGCGGTGCTCAATTTTCGATATATAATAAACGATTGGCGATCTAAATTGTTAGAAATAGACAATACCTAAGTAACTTTGCAAAATCAATATGGCAGAAGGTTTCCATTTATTAACGGTGAAGAAAGCAGTAAGAGAAACTGCAGATGCTACCACTTTTTATTTTGATATTCCAGCGAACTTGCAATCTGAATTTGCTTATACGCCTGGGCAGTATCTAACGTTTGAGATAGAAATTAATGGCGAAAAGGTGCGTAGGAGTTATTCGTTGTGCACCTATTCGGGTGTTGATGCAGATCCTGCTGTTACCGTTAAACGTGTGGATGGTGGAAGAATGAGTAACTTCATGAATGATCAATTGAAAGAAGGATCTACCATTGAAGTGATGCCTCCAATGGGTAAATTTACCATGAATCCTGAAGCAAATAGAGGTACACATTATGTGCTTTTTGGTGGCGGAAGTGGAATTACTCCAGTTTTGGGTATTGCGAAGGCTGTTTTGGCGGATGAACCAAAAAGTCAAGTAACTTTGGTTTATGCCAATAGAAATCCAGAAACCGTTATTTTCAAGAGCCTTTTGGCAGAAATGGAGAAGCAATTCTCTGGGCGATTTAAGGTAATTCACAATTATGATTCAGCACCATTAACTTGGTTTGGTTTGAAAGGAATGTTAACCAAAGAAAAGGTTGGAACAATTGTTAAAACTAAAATTGGTGGTTCTTTCGATACATATCAGTATTTCATTTGCGGTCCGTCTGGAATGATGGATGTTGTAAAAAGCGGATTGAAAGATTTGAATGTACCTTCAGATAATGTGCATACCGAGTATTTTACTGCGCCAACCAGTTCTAGTAGTGAAACCCAACCCAATCAGGAAACAGATTTTAACGGAGTTGCAAACATCACATTAACCGTTTACGGCAAAACCCACACAATTACATGTGATCAAAATACTACAGTTTTGAATGCTGCTATGAAAAATGGAATCGATCCTCCATATAGTTGTACGGTTGGTGTTTGTACTACCTGCAGAGCAAAAGTGCTATCTGGCAAAATCCACATGTTGGAACGTGAAGGTTTGAGCGACTCAGAGGTTTCTCAAGGCTATGTTTTGACTTGTCAATCAGTGCCAAGAAGTAGTGAAATCGTATTGAAATACGAATAATTTTAGTAGAATTCCTGTCAAATAGTTTTTAGAAATAATACTAAGCGTTTACGCTGGTGTAATTTCTAATTTTATTCAAGAGCGTACTGAAATCTTCAGGAAGTTCGGAATTAAACATCATTTTTTCGCCTGTTCTAGGGTGAATGAATCCCAATTCCTTTGCGTGAAGTGCTTGACGTGGCATCACTTGAAAACAATTATCAATAAATTGCTTAAATTTGGGTAGAGCGGAACCTTTTTTAACCTCATTTCCGCCATATAATTCATCAGAGAATAAAGGATGGCCGTTGCCCGAGAAATGGATTCGGATTTGGTGAGTTCTTCCTGTTTCTAATTCGCACTGTACCAGTGAAGCAAAGAAGAAATTCTCTAGAGTTTTATAATGGGTAATGGCAATTTTGCCTTCTTCTTCGTTGTAGTAATTTTTAGATCTTCTTCTATCAGATGGATCTCGAGCCAAATAACTTGTAAATGTGCCATCTGCGGGATTGGGTTCGCCCCAAACCAATGCCCAATATCTTCTGTGTATGGTGTGGTCGAAGAATTGTTTTGCTAAATGCGAAAGAGCAAATTCCGTTTTTCCGATTACCAATAAACCTGAAGTGTCTTTGTCAATTCTGTGCACCAATCCTGGGCGATGTGCTGCATTTTGTTGAGGTAACTCACCGAAATGATAAACTAATGCATTAACCAATGTGCCGTTATAGTTGTTAAATCCAGGATGTACCACCATTCCAGCAACCTTATTTACTACCAAAAGATCATCATCTTCATAAATAATATTCAAAGGGATGTTTTCCGGATATACTGTAGTGTCTCGTGGAGCATCTGGGAGTAAAACACGTACTTGTTCGTTGGGTTTAATTTTGTAATTGGACTTAATAGATTTACCATTTACCAACACACAACCCGCTTCAATGGCCGCTTGAACTTTGGTTCTAGAAGCATTGGCTATTTTGTGCATTAACCATTTGTCGATACGCATTAATTCTTGACCTGGGTCGGCTGTGAAGCTAAAATGTTCAAATAAGCCTTCTTCGTTATCAGGAAGTTCTTCGGGGTCAGGATTCATTTAACAAAACTACATCTCAAGCTGAACTTTACCAACTACGAGTCCTGCCCAATGTGCTTGATTTACCAACACTTGTTTACCAACTGAATTTAAGGTATCTGTTGGTTTTTCCAAAAATGTGTGGGTATGTCCACCCATAATCAAATCGATATTTTGGGTGGTTTGTGCCAGTTTTAAATCGTCTATCTTGGGGGAATTGTATTGATAACCCAAGTGAGAGATTACCACCACAAAATCACAATGTTCCACATGTTTAAGATGGTGGGCGTGGTGATTTACAATAGAGATAGGATCTTTATAAAGTAACCCTTTTCTCATGGGTTCAGCCACCAAATCTGAGAGGTCGATTCCCACACCAATAACGCCAACTTTGCACTTGCCTACTTGATAAGTATTATATGGCTTAACAATGTCTCTTAAAGGGGTTTGTGATACGTCGTAATTGCAATTTAATAAGTCAAATTGCGCATTCTGATTGAATACATCGGCTAAGTGTTCAGCACCTAAATCAAATTCATGGTTGCCGAGTGTTGTAGCTTTGTAGCCAGCCTGGTTCATCCATTGGTATTCTACTTTGCCGCCAAAAAGGTTAAAGTAGGGAGTACCCTGAAATACATCGCCACAATCCAATAAAATGGAATTGCTATTTGTTTCTCTATCAATCACTGTTTTCAATTGGGTGATCCCCCCTTTGCCAGCGAAAGTTTTGTGGTTGGCTGGAAAAGCCTCTAAACGAGAATGGAAATCGTTGGTATGAAGAACTGTAATTGTTTTATTGGGCGATTTTGACCAAATTAATTCTGGTGCAATGAATGATCCGGCACCCAAAGCGAAGGAATTTTTTAGGAAGGTTCTTCTATTTTGATTCATAGCTTTGGATGATTAATATCGGCTATTAATAGGTTGCATTAATAGAATCCTTGACTTTGGTTGGGGGTTGATTTTGCCTGTTGATTGATATTCTTTTTGAAATTCCTGAATTAGGATGTCGCGGATGAGTATATTGGTATTGTAAGATTCCACTGCTTTGGTGAGGATTTGGTATCCATCGCCCCCTAACCACATAAAGGAATTGATTGCTACCCAAAAGAAGTCTTTGTTTTTGTTGGTAGAAATTTTTGGATTAATTGGTTTTTGTAGATCAATTGTTAGTGTTGCGTGCGATAAGTATGCGCCATTTTTTTGGGCGATGTGCTGGAAAAGTGAATCTACTTGAAATGGGGTTAATTTTACAACAACCAATTCATTATCGTAGGGCATGGCTTCATAAATATTCCCTAAATTGATGTCTCCTGGGAATAAACTATTTCTAATACTTCCATTATTTAATACCGCAAAATCACAAGAACTTGCTTTGTTTATTGATAACCAATTGTTCGCTGCTTCAAACATAAAGTCGGCTGCTTTATTACCTAAGTTTCCTACTGTATATTGGTTGCTCAAAATGGTGTCTAAATGAAAAATCATCTTGGCCATTTTGAGATTCATCGAGTCTTTGTAGGGTTGAAGAAAATTTGCCATTTTGGCGTTATCGGTGATTGAATCTACAATTTGTATGTTGTTATAAAATGGATGAAACTTTGAAACGAGAATGAATTCTTTTTTTTGTAAATTACAAGATGTCAATAATATGTAAAATATCAATAGCACATAAATGTTGAACCTTTGAATAATATGTGTTTGCTCGTATTTCACTTATGCAAATTAAGTAGCAATTTTAGATTATCATCACAGTGCTTATTTTATACTAAAATAAGTTTTTGTTAAGTACTAGTTAAATAGTGGTAATAGATTGGTGATTAATCGCTTTTTTTTAAGAATTTTGTATCATGATTAGAAGAATTGTCTTAGGTTTCGTATCGATGATGAGTTTGGTTTCTGTTCAAGCTCAAAATTGCGATGAGTTGTTTATCTCTGAATACGTAGAGGGTTCTAGAAATAACAAAGCTTTAGAGATTTATAATCCTACAGGTGCGAGTATTGATTTATCAAAATACAGAATTACCCGTTGGCAGAATGGGTCGGCACAATGGACAGCTCAATATTCAGATTCTTTAAAAGGCACATTGGAGTCTCATGATGTATTGGTTTGTGTGTTAGACAGAAGAGATACCACAAAAATAGGGCAGGATACTCCGGTAGTATTACCATTGAGATTAAAGGCTGATTTGTTTTTAAGTGCTAATTACAATGTAAGTTATTCAATGAGTTTCAATGGCGATGATGCGGTATCGTTAGATAAGTACAATGAAGTAACAGGAAAGTGGGTTCCGGTTGATATTTTTGGAAAGATTGGCGAGAGACCTTCACCAGCTTGGAGTGATAAAGCACCATACACTGGAACAGGTACATGGTATTCACAAGATAAAACATTGATTAGAAAAGATTCAGTTATGGGTGGTGTGAAGAAAAATCCTTCAATTTTTAATCCATCAGTTGAGTGGGAGTTAAATCCAAGAGACATGTTTGATTCATTGGGATTCCATTATTGCATGTGTGGGTGGCCAGCAAAAGTTAATGAAATGGAGAAATTAGCGGATATTACTTTATATCCCAATCCGAGTATTGACCATGTAACTGCTTTTTTGGGATTTGTGCCAAATCAGGTGCAGGTTTTTGGTATTGATGGCCGAGAAGTGAAAATTGTTAATCAAGTAAGAGCAGATGAAAAATCAGGAGGATTTGTAATTTGGGAAGCGGAAACCCAAACTTTGAGTGCTGGAACTTACATGGTGGTTTTTACGTCGAGCAAGGGTGAGAAATCCGTTGCAAGATTATTCAAATAATAAAAATCGCCCAATAGAAATTTCATGCATAGAATTGATCAATTGAGACTGTTGTTTTCAATGGCAACTTTGGTGGTTGTTGGGTTTTCTAATGCCCAAGTAACTATCAAGGGTAAGGCGGTTGATGATGTATCAGGTGAATTGTTGAATCAAGTTTCAATTTCCACTCGTAACCAAACTGTTATTACGGGTAAAGACGGTCAGTTTTCGTTGAAAGTTCCTATGGGGGAATACCGATTGGTGGCTCAATTGGAGGGTTATGAGGGCGATACGATTTATGTGCAGGCGGATCGTAATATGATCACTGATCTTGTATTTAAAATGAATAATTTAAGTACAAGTATGCAGGCGGTTCAGATAACAGCCAGTGTTGCAAAGGATAGGAAAACGCCGATTGCTTATTCCAATATTACGGGAAAAGATTTACAAGATAGGCTGGGCAGTTCTGATTTGCCGATGCTATTAAACCAGATGCCTGGCGTGTACGCCACTCAACAAGGTGGTGGTGCTGGCGATGCTCGTATCAATATTCGTGGTTTTAATCAAAGGAATATTGCGGTGATGATTGATGGCGTTCCGGTGAACGATATGGAAAATGGCTGGGTTTATTGGAGCAACTGGTTTGGGTTGGGTGGTGTTACGGCACTTACCCAAGTACAGAGGGGATTGGGTTCTAGTAGAATTGCCAATCCGGCGGTAGGCGGATCGATGAATATTATTACCAAAGGTTTAAGTAATAAGCAGAAAATTGACGCGGGAGTTGAGGTAGGAGATTCAAAATATCAGCAATATTCGTTGAGTTATTCTTCTGGAAAGTTAAAGGGCGATTGGGGATTTTCTTTTGCTTTTACTAAACGCAGTAGTGCCGGATATGTAGATTATCTATATGATGACATGTATGCTTATTTTTTCAAAGTTGAAAAGCAATTTGGAAAGAAGCACACGTTGGGATTTGCTGGGATGGGTGCACCCCAAAGTCATGGTCAGAGAAGTTACAAAGCGCGTTTAAGCTTATATGATGAGAATCTTGCCAGGGAATTGGGAATGGACACATCCATGCCAAGGATGGCGAAAAACATGGGAAGAAAGTACAACCAGCATTGGGGCGCGATTCAGGAATATGATATTAATGATGCTGGTGATACAACTTGGGGTAGAAAATATATTCAGAATGAAAGAGAGAACATGTTTCACAAGCCGCAGTTTTATGTAAAGCACGATTGGAAGCCCAATAAGAAGTTGTTGGTAACAACATCGACCTATGCGTCTTATGGAAGGGGGGGTGGAACCTCAGCAGCCTCTGGGAAAATCGCCCAAATTCCTCAAAATTATGGTACGTTTGATTTTCAATCGGCGTATGATAATAATAAATATGGCGATGGTTTTTTTTATGATCCAATTGATCCTAAATATTCATTAACTGAGAAAAAATCGGCGGCTATTATACAACGCGGTGTGAATAATCACAATTGGTATGGTATTTTGAGTACATGGCAGTATAAGTTAAGCAAGGAATGGCAATTAACGGGTGGAATTGATGCTCGATCCTATCGGGGTCAACATTGGAGAGAAGTTTATAATTTGTTGGGTGGAGATTATTTTATTCCGCAAACCAGTGATTTGAATCCGAAATTGGCCAAAGATCATATGTACCGGAAGGGTGATATTTTTTATTACCATAATGATGGACTGGTAAGATGGGGCGGATTATTTGGTGAAGCGGAGTATTCAAAGGGAAGAATGAGTGCTTTTGTGAATGTGAGTGGTTCAAGGAGCAGTTATCAGCGTATTGATTATTTTAAATTGGATTCTTTGGGAAATGCGAAGAAAACAGATTGGGTGAATTTGGGTGGAGGAACATTGAAAACAGGTTTGAATTATAATGTTTCACGCAAGTTTAATGCCTTTACGAATTTGGGATATTTGAATAGACCAGCGCGTTTTAGCAATATTTTTGATAATTCTAATAAGCGTGTTAAGGGGGTTGAAAATGAGCAGGTATATGCCATTGAAGGCGGATTGGGTTATAAAACCAAACGTTTGGTGTTGAGTTTGAATGCTTATTACACATTGTGGGATAATAAACCGGTGGATTACCTAACCACATTTACAGACTTAGATGGAAATAATTATTCATTTAATATTAATGGATTGGCGGCTAGGCATAAGGGCTTGGAATTGCAATACACTTTAAGGCCTGGCGATGGAATTACCATTGAGGGAGGGTTAGCTTTGGGTGATTGGGTTTGGAAATCTGGGAGTAAGGCCATTGTTAGAAATGATGCTGGAGATTCTATAGGTGCGGTAGATTTTGATGCCAACGGGGTGCATGTTGGCGATGCAGCACAGAATCAGGTTAGTATGATGTTTCGATGGGAACCTACCTATTTAAAAGGGGGTTATTTTACTTTTCAATATTTATATTTTGGAAAACATTTTGCGGATTTTGATCCAACCGTTTTAGTAGGTAGCTATAGAGGAAAAGAATCATTTCAATTGCCAAATTATTGGGTAATTAATTTAAGTGCTGGATATCGGGCGACGTTAAAAAATGGATTGCGATTACAGATTTATGGTATGATCAATAATGTTACCGATAATTTGTACATATCCGATGCACAACATAGAAGTTTGAGTTATAATTTGAATGTAAGTGCTGCGGAAGCCGAGGCAAACGCAAAATATACTTTTGATCCTAAGAATTTGGAAGTATTTGTATCGCCCGGATTAAGATTTACAACTGGAATTAGAATAGGAATTTAAAAATGAAAATGAAACATTATATCGCGGTATTGGCTTCTGTTTTTGCAGCCATGCCATTGTTCTCACAAGCATCGTTGCCTGCTTTTTGGAATTGTAATGATCCCGCGGCTGCTCCAACGGGTTGGACTTTAAATCAAGGAACATCGGGGAATTTTGTTTACACTTCAGCTGCTTTGATTAAGAGCGCTCCTGCATCCATTCGTTTAGACAATTCGAATGAATATGTTCAAGTGAATTACTCAGGTACTGCAGATACCGTTTACTATTATATTACAGGTACGGGTGCAAGTGGTGCAAAAAGTTGGTCTGGTACTTTTGTTGTTCAGGAAAGTGCAGATGGCAGTGCTTGGAATGATGTGGTAACTTATAACAATGATTTGGGCTTAACCATGATTCAGCGGTTTGCAGTTTTGAAGCCTGCTACAAAATATGTTAAGTTCTTCTTTAAATCTAAAATTTCTGGTTATAACGTTGCAATTGACGATATTACCGTAAGTGACGGAATAGGTGGTTCAAAGCCAGAATTGGTGGTTGAATATGCCGGTAAAACCCAATTGGACGGTGGTAATATTCAAACAGGTAATGCAGATAATTTTTTGATTACCCTGAAGAATAATAGTTCATCTGGCGATTTAGTTGTTTCAAGTTTGAGTAAAACAGGTTTAAATGCTAATGATTTTACGACTTTACAAACATTTCCTTTTACTATAACGGCGGGTAGTTCTAAGGACGTTCAGATTGATGTGAATACAGCAATTTTGAGTGGTTCTTTGAAAGCTACATTGCAGTTTTATACCAATGACAGCACGCAATTGCCGTTTGATTTGGATGTATATGCTATTCGTGGTAGTGCGGCCACAGAGCCTATTTCAAAGGCTTCCAAAATTGTGTTGAAATCAAATTTGGCTTGGAAGAGTGTGGTTACTTTAAATAATGGCACTGAAACGGTAGATGGATATTTGATTTTAGTTACTAAGGATGCCGCTGGTACTGATTTGCCGATTGATGGTGTTCAGTATGAAAGAGGCGGATACATTGGCTCCTCAAGGGTGCTTTATGTTGGAAATGCTGGCGATGTTACTTATGATAATATCATTGCGAATACCCATTATTTTACTCGTGTTTTCAGTTTCAATGGTTACGGCAACTTTATTAACTATTATACCGGTGCTAGTACCAATTTGGATTACACAACTCCAGGTTTGGATGCTGGCTCGTATTATGGTTCATTAACTGAGGCTGATACCCAATTGGTAAGCAAGTTGCGCTCAATAGTTAGACCGCACTATCAGGTGTTTTATTCAAATTACGGTGCAACCATTGCAAGTAATTTTGAGGCAAGAGATACTACAGAAGGTAAAAAAGTAATAAATTGTTTTTATAGTGGTTATCCATACGTGTTTACACCTCCGTTTTTCTTTAATACTGCAGATCCGAACTATTTGAGCAGAGAACATTCTTATCCATATTCTTGGATGCCTGAAAGTAGCCAGGATAGTGCAAACTACAGTGATTTACATATTTTGTATTTAGTGCATCAGAATGAGGTGAATTCTCGCAGAAGTAATTATCCCTATGGCGATTTAAAAACAGTTACTGTTGATTTTTATGGAGGCAAGTTTGGTACAGATAGTATGGGTGAATTTGCCTATGAGCCGAGAGATTTTGCTAAGGGTACGGTTGCTCGTTCTCAATTTTACATTTGTGCAACTTACAATCGCCCAGACAAAGTATTTACCATTCCTACATCAAATGATTTCTTGGGTATGAATCAAGATCAAGCAGTTTTGAAGCGTTGGAATAAGAAATTCCCGCCAACAAATTGGGAAATTGCTAGAAGTGAATATATCTCAACTGTTCAGAAAAATAGAAATCCATTTGTGGATCATCCTGATTGGGCTTGTTTTATTGATTTTAGTAAAATGGTATATATCCCAGGAGGCAGTTGCGGAAGTGGGCCTGTAGATGCTGTAAATACTCCTAAGAAATCCATAGTTAATATTAATGCTTATCCAAGTCCTGCAGTTGGTCAAATGACAGTTGATTTAAGTGCATTCAAAGGAGAAAAAGTAACGGTTAGTTTAACTGATTATTTTGAAAGAACGGTATATGTAAAGGAGGTTAATGGTAGTGAATCTTTGGTAATTCCTACTGGTAATTATGCTTCTGGAACCTATTTGTTATTAGTAGAAGGTGCTCAAAAACATGCAGCAAAAGCTGTAGTTGTTGATTAATTTGCTGCCATGAAATTGGATTTTAGAAGCGATGAAATTCGCGGTTTAATTCAACGTTGTTTGGCAGAGGATATTGGCCCAGGCGATTTTTCTAGTTTGGCATCTATACCACAAGGAACTTTGGGTAAGAGTAAGCTTATTTTAAAGCAAAATGGTGTTGTTGCTGGATTGGAATTAGCCGAAGTGATATTTGATGAATTAGGTGGCGGTATCAGATGGAAATGGTTTGCGAAAGATGGTGATTTCCTTACAGCGGGAACCATTTTGGCGGAGGCAGAAGGAAGTGTGCATACTTTGCTAGCAGGTGAGCGCTTGATGTTGAATTTCATGCAACGATTGAGTGGCGTAGCTACACAGGCTAAGCAAGCGTCTGATTTAGTTGTTGGAACGAAGGCGAAGGTATTAGATACGAGAAAAACAACTCCTGGTTTGAGATTGTTAGAAAAGTGGGCTGTGGCTATAGGTGGTGGTAATAACCATAGAATTGGTTTGTATGATATGGTGATGCTGAAGGATAACCACAATGATTCTGCTGGTGGAATTACTGCAGCCGTTGAGCGTACAAAAAGTTATTTGTTGCGGCATAATCTTACCCTAGATATTGAAGTGGAGACTCGAAATATGGAAGAGGTGAGGGAAGTACTCAGATTGACAGGAGTTAGGCGCTTGATGTTGGATAATTTTACACCTGATGCCTGTGCTGTTGCTGTGCAGGAAATTGCCGGACGTGTGGAAGTTGAAGCTTCTGGTGGAATTACTTTAAGTAACATTCGTGACTATGCCGAATCTGGTGTAGATTATATATCTTTGGGTAGTTTAACACATACAGTTCAGTCGTTAGACATCAGTTTTAAAACCAAAATCAATTAAATGAAAAAGAATTTTTTTTCAGGGATCATCAAAGTTTGGGTGTTTTCCTTGTCTGTTACGATTGTAATTGCTGCTTGTGGAACCAAAAATAAAAGTGGAGATAATAAGTTGGACGAGAACTCAACAACTGTTCTTGGAACAGATACTCCCGTGAGTGAGGCTAGTATGGTTACAGAGGCATCTGCTTTGAGTACGGAATTAAAGTGGTATGATTTTGAGGAGGGAATGGAAAAAGCCCAAAAGGAGAATAAGGCGCTTTTGATAGATGCTTATACAGACTGGTGCGGTTGGTGCAAAGTGATGGATAAGGAAACTTATAAGGATGCGAAGGTGATTGCTAAGTTGAATGAGAATTTTGTTGCAGTTAAATTCAATCCTGAATTAGATAAGAAATACAATGTAGACGGAACCGTTAAGAATGGCGAGGGTTTGTTATTGTGGTTAGCGCAAGGGAATCCCGGTGGTTTTCCTACCAGTTATTTTGTTTTTAATCCTTCAAAAAATATGCAAAGGGCGATGCAACCTGGCTATTTGCCTCCATCTGATTTTTTGAAATTATTGGATATGGTATTGGCCAAGAAAGGCTAATTTCAACTTTCCAATTTTATTACTGTTTTTTAGGCGAATTTTGCACTTAGCATGATAGAGCTCAGCTTTAGTTGAGTTAGGTGCGATATGATTGAATTTCCATGGGACGAAGACCAAAAGTTAAATTTAAAATTTACGAGCAGGTTACGATTGAATCTGCAGGAGCTGAAGGCAATGCTGTTGCACGCGTAGACGGCAAAGTAATGTTTGTTAAATACGGAGCACCAGGCGATGTAGTAGATCTGCAGGTAATTCAAAAAAAGAAGAATTACATGGAGGGAAGGATCATCAAGTTTCATGAACAATCACCGATGCGAATTCAACCAACATGTTCTCATTTTGGTGTTTGTGGTGGATGCAAATGGCAACATCTGCCCTATTCCGAACAATTAAAAATTAAGCAACAGCAAGTAATCGATGCTATGCAGCGTATCGGTAAACTTAAGGATTTTGAAGTATTACCTATTTTGGGAAGTACCCAAGAATATGGCTATAGAAATAAACTGGATTTGAGTTTTTCTAATCGTGCTTGGACTTTATTGCCGCCGCAGGAAGGAGAAGAAAGGCCCAAAGCACTCGGATTTCACGTTCCAGGCAGATTTGATCGCGTTTTAGATGTAAATGCATGTTACTTGATGCCAGATTTGGTTAATCGCTTACATCGCTCGGTAAAGGCTTATTGTGAAGCAAATGGACTGAGCTTTTTTGATCCAGTTACCCAAGAGGGTTTGATGCGAAACTTGTTAGTTAGATGCAATCGCGATGGGGGTTGGATGGTTTTATTATCTTTCAAAGAACGAGATGAGACTGCAATTCAAGGGTTAATGAGCCATGTAAAGGCTGAATTTCCGGAAATTGTTTCCTTGTTATTTGTGGTCAATAGCAAACGCAACGATACTTTACAAGATTTGGAAGTGGAGTGTTTTTCAGGTGAAGCATTTTTGACTGAGCGCCTCGGGAATCTTACTTATAAAATTAGACCACAGAGCTTCTTTCAAACCAATACATTACAGGCTGAAATTCTATATCAAATTACCAAAGATTTTGCTGGATTAACCGGCAAAGAATTGGTGTACGATTTATATACTGGCACAGGAAGTATCGCCCTTTTTGTAGCTGACGGTGCTAAGGAAGTTGTGGGAATAGAATATGTGGAAGAAGCCATCGCCGATGCAAAGGAAAACATGCAAATGAATGGAATTTCGCATTGTAAATTCTATGCTGGCGATATGAAGGATATTTTAACCGGCGATTTTATTTTGGAACATGGGAGGCCAGACGTTGTAATTACTGATCCTCCAAGAGATGGCATGCATCCGAGTGTAGTTGCAAGGTTGTTGGAGGCAGAGCCTCTGAAAATAGTTTATGTGAGTTGTAATCCTGCAACACAAGCCAGAGATGCTGCTTTGTTGGCGGAGAAATATGATTTGGTGAAAATTCAACCGGTTGATATGTTCCCTCATACACATCACGTAGAGAACGTGGGTTTGTGGAAATTAAGGTAGTAGGTTGTTATAAAATAAAAAATCCTGCTATACTCTTGGACTATAGCAGGATTTTTTATGAGAGGCGTTTTGTTATGCGAAGCAAGCAGCAACGATTTCTGCTTGTTCTTTGTCGTAGATTTTCTTATAACCTGTTGCAGGAGAAGCGCTACTCTTTCTGCCGATATATCTTAAACTAACGGGGAAGTCATAACGTGCCAAGTGTAGCCAAGTGCCTTGGTTTTTTGGTTCTTCTTGAGCCCAAACAAATTCTGCACCCTTGTATTGGTCGAAGATTTTAGCCAATTCCCACTCAGGTAAAGGATACAATTGTTCGATTCTCACTACAGCAACATCTTTGTGGTTGCCAGCTTCTTTTCCTGCTAAAATATCATAGTAAATTTTACCTGTACAGAATACAACACGTCTTACTTTTTTGTCAACTTGAGTATCGTTAATTACCTCTTGGAAAGTTCCTTTTTCTAATTCATCCAAAGTGCTTACACATTTTGGATGACGCAATAAGCTTTTTGGGCTCATGATTACCATTGGGACTTGGAAATTGCGTTTCAACTGACGTCTGAATGCATGGAAAAGGTTTGCTGGTGTTGAGCAGTTTAATACCTGCATGTTTGAGCCAGCACAAAGCTGAAGATATCGTTCTAATCTAGCGCTTGAGTGCTCAGGTCCTTGACCTTCTTGTCCGTGAGGAAGCAACATAGTTAAACCTGAGAATTTGCCCCATTTGGATTCGGCACTAGCGATAAATTGGTCAATGATGATTTGTGCACCATTAGAGAAATCACCAAATTGCGCTTCCCAGATTGTTAGACCATGGGGCATGCAAGTTGAGTATCCGTATTCGTAGCCCAAAGCTGCGTATTCACTCAATAATGAGTTGTAAACGCTGAATTTTGCTTGTTTTTCTGTAAGGTTGTTTAAAGGAGTATATTCAGCTTCGCTGTCTTCTTTCTTAATTACAGCATGGCGATGTGAAAAAGTGCCTCTTTCAACATCTTGTCCAACTAATCTAACTGGGTGATTTTCTGTTAGCAAAGTGCCATAAGCCAATAATTCACCCATTGCCCAGTCGATTGTGCCATTTTCAATCATTTTTGCGCGATCGGCAAACAGATTTTGAACTTTTTTAATAGGTAGGTTGTTTTCAGGGATGAAGCTTAATTTTTTGCCAATTTCAATCAGCTTTTCTTTGCTTACGCCTGTTTTTATAACGGTTTGGAAGTCTTTTGCGTTGGCGTGTTGGTAGCCTTCCCATGTGTTCTTCACTTGAGGCAATGTAGGTTTGAAATCGCCTTTAGCTTCTTCAAACTTTTCTTGCAACATTGATTTGAATTCCACTTCCATTTCTTGCGCTAAAGCAGCATCAATTTCACCGCGTTGTAATAATTTTTGCTTGTAAACTTCACGGGGATTTGGGTGCTTATCGATTAACTTGTACATTAATGGCTGAGTGAATCTAGGTTCATCTCCCTCATTGTGACCATATTTTCTATAACCCAACAAATCGATAAAAATGTCTTGGTTAAATTCTAGTCGATAAGCCATTGCCAATTTCACAGCATGTACTACCGCTTCAACGTCATCTGCATTAACATGGAGAACAGGGCAAAGCGTTACTTTGGCGATATCTGTACAGTATGTTGAAGTTCTTGAATCTAAATAATTGGTGGTAAAACCAATTTGGTTATTAGTAACTACGTGAATGGTTCCGCCCACATAATAACCTTCCAATCCGCTCATTTGTACAACTTCATAAACAATTCCTTGACCAGAAACTGCTGCATCACCGTGGATGAGGATTGGGCAAATTTTGCTAACGTCGTTGTTGTATTTTTGGTCGAGTTTGGCTCTTGCCAATCCTTTTACTACGGGGTTAACCGCTTCAAGGTGTGATGGGTTGTCTGCTAATCGAAGATGTACTTTTTTTCCGCTGGCTGTTTCAACATCTGTTGAATAACCTAAGTGATATTTTACATCGCCCTCGAAATCTTCGAATCCTTCTTCAGTTTCATTTTGGAATACCTTTCCTTCGAATTCTGCGAAGATTTGGGAGTAAGTTTTATTAAAAATATTGGCTAAAACGTTTAATCTGCCACGGTGAGCCATTCCCATCACGAATTCTTCAACGCCCAAACCTGCCCCATATTGAACAACTGCATCCAAAGCAGGAATCAAGCATTCTAGACCTTCTAATGAAAATCTTTTTTGCCCGATATATTTGGTATGGATGAAATTTTCAAAAACTGTGGCTTGGTTTAATTTTTTCAAAAAGTGGCGTTTTTCATCCACAGTAAGATTAGGGATATTTTTGGTTTGTTCGAATCTTGATTGAAGCCATTCTCTTCTTTTGGGGTCGCGGATATAAGTGAATTCACAACCAATACTTTCGCAATAGGTTTGTTCTAAAATACTTACAATATCTTTCAATTTTGCCTGACCCAAACCAAGTTCATGACCTGCGTTGAACGTTTTTTCAAGGTCTGCATCGGAAAGGCCAAAATTTTCTATTGCTAGAGTAGGTTGGTATTGCCTTCTTTGTCTAAGTGGATTTGTTTTTGAGAATAAATGACCACGCTGGCGATAGCCATTGATCAAGTTGAGTACATTGATTTCTTTGATCGCATCTTCTGAAATTGCTGCACCGGATTCAAACTTTTGCGTACCTAAGTCGAAACCTTCAAAAAACTTACGCCAACCAAAATCAACACTTTCGTTGTTTGATTGGTATTGCTGGTAGAGTTGATCGATGGCAGAAGGGTCTGCATTGTGAAGGAAAGAAACGTCTGGTTGGCTCATTTGATTCAATTATGTAGCTAATTTTTGTTGAAACAGGCAATGGAAATATGTATTCTACGCCTATTTAACTTTACTGCAAATTTATTTAAAACAATTCACATCTATTCAAATAAATTGTCAATAGTTAGGAATATTCGAGCAATAGAAAAATCCCCCGTTGATGGGGTTGAAAAAGTTGGTGAAATTGGTTGGTGGTTTTAAAAAAAGAATTGGATGTAAAGCCAAGCCCAAACTAGTATCACTCCAAAGAAGAAGGAGTCAAATCGATCTAGTGCACCGCCGTGTCCTGGTAAGAAATTTCCACTATCTTTTACATCTGCTTTGCGTTTTAAGGCGCTTTCAAATAGATCGCCAGCAGTTCCAAAAACCGACATCAGTGCGCCTAGTAATGCGCCCATTATGGGAGATGAAATATGCCAACTTTGGAATAAGAAATATCCAATAACCGCAGTTAGTAAGGTTCCGCCCATAAATCCTTCCCATGTTTTTTTGGGTGATAATGAGATGTGTAACGGATGTTTCCCGATGGCTCTACCTACCAAATAGGCAAAAGTGTCTGAGCTCCATATAAAAATAAATACCATCAAAGGATATTCAAAGTGGTATAATGGATAATTGCTGATAGCTGCATTTGCGCTTCCTTCGAACAGCCATAAATGTTGTTGCCAAACGATATAATTGAATGGTTCTGCAGGGTCTTGATTCCCTAATTGTGGTAGCATTAAAAATAAAAAAGTTGGCAGTGAGAGGTAAAGTATACCGCCCAATATTGTTTGAATATGGTTGGCTGCTTCGATGCCATGAATGAATAAAAGTAGTAAAAAAAGAAGCAGTAAACCTAGTAAGGTGATTGGCCAAATGAGCGGTGAGCTTATAAATAATGGTCCAGCGAACATCGCCCCGAAAAAAAGAAGATTGAAAATGCCCGATGCCCACGACCCTATTAGGGATAATTGGTTGAGCTGACCATATTCTTTCCAACTAGCAAAGAGAATAATGATGGCGATAATCAACAATGCACCTGGGCCAATTATACAACCGCCAATTACTGCTGCGGCGTAAATAATCCCTGAAATGGAGCGTAACTGAAAATTTGATAATTTTGCCATTAGAATGAGGTTGTAAAATTAATAAAGTTCGGAAGATGAAGGCGTTTTTATCCGTTTAATTTCGGTTTTGATTAACCATCTCAAGGTAACTGTGAGCGTTATCATGCTACAAGCAACCCAAATCGGTTGGGTAAAGATTTCTTCAAAATTGAGGTATATGCCAGACTTGTTGAACTTTTGAAGAGTGATATAGTGAGCAACGATGGAAGTTGCATTAAAAAGGAAATGGATTAGGGTTGTTTGCCATAGTGATTGGGTTTTGTACATCCAATAGCCTAGGAAAATTCCGGCTGTCCAGATACTGAAAAACTCATATGGAGAGAAGTGTATGAGTGAAAAAATGAACCCTTGAAACACGAGAGAAATCCATGGTTTTTTATATTGATTGAATAGGAATCTTTGAATCAAACCTCTGAATACAAATTCTTCTAAAAGTGCGGGTAAAAATGCTAGAATTAAAACGCAAACCACTAGTTCTAGCGGTTTTTCCATGTCTAAAGTAGCTTCTATAATTCGTTGCCGATTTTGGTTAAGATTGCCAAAAAGTTGGATCCAATTCAAAGAGAAATATTTGTTAATGATCCAGTGGTTGATTTGATTGATGAAAGAAACCACGGGAGTTAAAGAAAGTGCTGCTAGGATTGCCAAACCAAAGTTCAAGGGTGAGGGAGCGATGTTGTATTGTCCTATTTTAATTGGGCTCCAACCGCAAATAATTGCAGTAATTAAAGCGGGAATTCCCAAGGAAATGAGGCTAGTTGAAATGTTTGTAATTCTAAGAAAATTGATGTTTTGTGCCTCATGAATGGGGTTATTTAACATCGATTGAATAGTGTTGTTATCGGTAATGCCAAATCCCAATTTTCCAATCAGATTTGTAACCATGGCAGCAATAAATGTGGCAAACATTATCAGCAACAGCAATAAACTGATGCCCAAAATTCGTTGGTGTTGCTTATTGTTTGGTAGTTCAGCAGAATTGGACGGATTGGTGGGGAATAGTGGAATCATTTGTATTTTTGCAAGCTATTTGGCGTGCGTATTTTGGCAAAATTACCCATACTAAGTAGGAAAACAATACAAAGATGGTAAAGATTGGCGATATAAATCTGGGTGAATTTCCACTGTTGTTGGCTCCCATGGAGGATGTAAGTGATCCACCTTTTCGATTTGTATGCAAACAACAAGGTGCTGATCTGATGTATACCGAATTTATTAGCAGTGAAGGGTTGATTCGAGATGCGGTGAAAAGCCGACAGAAATTGGATATTTTCGATTACGAAAGGCCTATAGGTATTCAGATTTTTGGCGGAGATGAAGAAGCAATGGCGATGGCTGCCAAGATTGTTGATGCCACACAACCGGATTTATTGGATATTAATTTTGGATGTCCGGTGCAAAAAGTGGTTTGTAAAGGTGCTGGCGCGGGTGTTTTAAAGGACATTGATTTGATGGTGCGATTAACCAAAGCGGTTGTAAATAGTACCAGTTTGCCGGTAACGGTTAAAACAAGATTGGGTTGGGATGATTCAACCAAAAATATAGAAGAAGTTGCGGAGCGATTGCAGGATGTGGGAATAAAAGCATTAACTATACATGGTAGAACGCGTGTTCAGCTGTATAAGGGTGAAGCCGATTGGAGATTGATTGCGAAGGTGAAAGAGAATCCCAGGATTCAGATACCTATTTTTGGGAATGGCGATATAGATTCACCGGAAAAGGCAAGGGCTTATAAGGATACATATGGTGTAGATGGGATTATGATTGGCAGAGCGAGTATTGGTTATCCTTGGATTTTCAGGGAGATCAAGCATTATTTGAATACGGGAGAATTATTGCAAGGGCCAACTTTGGCTGAGAGAATTGAGGCATGTAGCGTGCATTTTGAGAAGAGTGTAGCGTGGAAGGGTGAAAAGTTGGGTGTGTTGGAAATGCGTAGGCATTATGCCAATTATTTTAGGGGTTTGCCCAATTTCAAAGAAACGCGAATGCAGTTGGTTTCCGCCAATGACGGAAATGAGGTTAGAAGTTTGTTGGCGGGTATTTCAGACGCCTATGATGCAGCCATGGTTCTATAAGGAGCTAAACGGTTATTGGTTCATTTTGATTGAGTTTTTGGGAATTTTTTGTAATTTTGTGGAAGAATTGTGGTGGGAAACGGGTAGGATATTTTAACGGATATCGCCCTAAAAACCATCGCCAGAAATTATTAAAACTTAAATTATTCCCATATCCATGTTATTGCGAAACATTGTGAATCGGGAGGAGTTAAAAAAGCGTATGGAGGCTGATCAGAGGCCTTACACTACCATCTCCTTCTATCGTTATTTCAACATTGAAAATCCTGTAGAATTCCGTAACGAGCTGTATGTTAAGCTTGTGAATTTGGAAGTTGTTGGTAGAATCTACTTAGCCCATGAGGGAATCAACGCGCAAATTGCCTTGCCGTCTGAGCATTTTGAAGCATTAAAGGGGTTGATTTACAGTTATCCGTTTTTTGAAGGTCTTAGATTGAATATTGCGATTGAGGAAAAGCAAAAATCGTTTATCAAGTTGGATTTGAAGGTTAGGGAAAAGATTGTGGCTGATGGCATTACAGATCCAACATTTAACATTGAGAATTCGGGCCAGTATTTAAAGGCGAAGGAGTGGAATGAAATGATGGAGAAGGACGGAACTGTGATCATTGATATGCGGAATCATTATGAGAGTGAGGTAGGGCGTTTTAAGGGTGCTAGTTGCCCGGATACAGATACTTTTAGGGAGGAATTGGCGCGGATAGACGATTTATATTCTGAAAAGAAGGATCAAACAATTTTGATGTATTGTACAGGAGGGATTCGTTGTGAAAAGGCGAGTGCATGGATGAAGCATTTGGGATATAGCGAGGTTTATCATTTGGAGGGCGGTATAATTAATTATGTAAATCAGGTGAAGAAGGATGGGATTGAGAATAAATTCAAGGGAGTGAATTTTGTGTTTGATCAGCGATTGGCGGAGCGGGTGAGTGAGGATGTGATTGCGGAGTGTCATCAGTGCGGTAAGCCTTGGGATTTGCATGTAAATTGTGCGAATGTTGGCTGTCATTTGTTGTTTATTCAATGTCCAGATTGTGCGAAAGAACATGAGGGATGTTGTTGTGAGGAGTGCAGGACGGTAATTCATTTGCCGGAGGAAAAGCAGAAGGAGATGCGAAAGGGTAAGCCAGCTGGAAGGATATTTAGTAAGGGGCGATTTCCGGGTAAGTTAATGGCTTAGAGGCGGATACGAAATAGGTTATAGGGGATAAAAGTGCGGTTGATTAAAAATAATTTTTGTTTGGTGTAGAATAATTTGTGCATTTTGGCGTTAGTGTGTATTGAATTTTCTGCAATTGGAAGAGTATTGCGGGAGTTACAAGAATCAAGGAGTTATATTTGCGAGCATTTGATAAAAAATTACACGGGAAAAGAATGACATTGAAACTGGAAGTGGCGAATTGGATAAAAGTTCGTTGGGTATTTTTAGTAGCCTTCATATTTTTTGCTAACGGTGCACAGGCACAATTTGGATTTGGAAGTGATCCTTTTGGGGGCGGCGGCGGCGATAGTGCTCGTACTGACTCAAGCGGGGGTGGTGGTTTTGATTTAGGAGGAGCTCCAGGTGAAGAGGGTGTAGTGAGGAAGGCGCCGTACAAGCGTTTTATTCCTCCTTACGACACGATGCGGGAGATTATTTTTTATGAGAATATCATTGAGGACGAGAATTGCGAGAATTGCAATGCGGATTCCTTGTATTGGAGGGCGAAGAAATATTTAACGAAGAGATTGGGTAAGGAGCAGATAAAGAAGATGGTGATAGAGGACAAGCCTATGGAGCGATTGGTATTGAAGGTTACGGTTCCGATGATTACCACTAATGGTAATTTTACGAAGAAGCAGGAGGGGATGTTGGAGTACAAGTTAACTTTGAGGTTTAAGGATAGTAGATATAAGTATCAATTTGGAAATTTTGTGCATGTTGAGCCGATGGATGGTACGTCTGGAAAATTAAATAGGACATATCATGAGCATTACATGCGATTGAAGAAGGGGTATCAGAGTACGGATAAATATTTATTGGCTGCAGATGCCGAGGTGGCGAAGGTTGTAGAGGGGTTGAAGAAGAGTTTGAGAGAGCCATATCAGCCAGACGAGGACGACTGGTAAAAGAAATAACAGAGAAAATGTTGGGGCAAAAGAGGCTGAAATTGGGTAAGAAAAAAGTGTCTAATCAAAAAACACTGAAAAAAAGTTGTGGATATCTTGCTCATAGCAAAAAAATAACCTATTTTTGCAACCCCAAAAATCCAATCAAGGAGTAAAGAGCGTGAATCCTTTAAGTACATACAAAACGATTTCGGTTAGTAAAGCTAATGCCAACAAGGGTTGGTATGTAGTGAATGCCGAGGGACAGACATTAGGCCGTATGGCATCTCAGATTGCCTTCGTATTACGTGGTAAGAACAAGCCTACATTCACTCCGCATTCAGACTGTGGAGACAATGTAATTGTTATTAATGCGGAGAAGGTTGTGTTGACAGCAGACAAAATGAACAGCAAAGAATATTTGCGTCATACTGGATATCCAGGAGGTCAGCGTTCAACATTAGCTAAGAATGTAAAATCTAGCAAATTGATTGAAATGGCGGTGAAGGGCATGTTGCCGAAGAACCGTTTGGGTCGTAGGCTGTTTACAAACCTTTATGTTTATGAAGGTACAGAGCATCCCCATTCGGCTCAACAACCTAAGGAATTAAAAATTAAAGGCTGATATAGGGTATGAATAACAACTCAGGCAGAAGAAAAGCCGCGGTAGCACGTGTTTACTTGAAAGAGGGTAACGGTTCTATCGTTGTTAATAAGAAGCCATTGGAAACTTATTTTCCATTGGTATGGTTGCAGAACACTGTGCAAGCTCCATTTGTTGTTGCAGACAAAGTGGGCAAGTATGATGTACAGGTTAATGTAGCTGGTGGTGGTATTAGTGGACAAGCGCAGGCGATCCGTTTGGGTATTGCTAAGGCGTTGGTTGACATTGATGCTGAATTAAAAAGTGGTTTGCGCCACGCGGGATTCATCACTCGCGATCCGCGCGTTGTTGAACGTAAGAAGAGCGGTCAGAAAAAGGCCCGTAAGCGCTTCCAATTCTCTAAACGTTAAAAACTCATGGCATATACGCAACAAGACTTGTTGGATGCAGGTGTACATTTCGGACACCTTACCCGCAAATGGAATCCAAAGATGGCTTCATACATTTTCATGGAGCAGAATGGTATCCATATCATTGATTTGAAAAAGACAGAGGCGAAATTAGAAGAAGCGAAAGTTGCTGCTAAGAATATCGCTCGTTCAGGAAGAAGAATTTTGTTTGTAGCTACCAAAAAGCAGGCGAAAGAAATCGTTGGCGAATTGGCTGCTAATGCAAACATGCCTTTTGTTACTGAGCGCTGGTTAGGTGGTATGCTTACCAACTTCCAAACTGTACGTAAGAGTATCAAGCGTATGCAGGGCATTGATAAAATGTCTAACGATGGAACATTTGAGCGTATCAACAAAAAAGAGCGTTTGATGTTGGATCGTGAACGTGCAAAGTTGAAAATTGTATTGGGTGGTATCGAAGATATGACGAAACTTCCTGGTGCATTATTCATCGTTGACGTTAAGCGTGAGCATTTGGCTATCGCAGAAGCGCATCGTTTGGGAATTCCTACAATCGCTTTGGTTGATACCAACTCAGATCCTACATTGGTGGATTATGCTATACCTGGTAACGATGATGCTTCAAAGAGCATTCAGTTAATCGTTGGTGAAATTGCAAATGCAATCGCTGAAGGTTCTGCAGAAAGAAAGAGAGAAAAGTCAGAAGATGAAACTCCATCAGCTGAAAAACACGAGTCTGTTGAAGCTTAATTGAAAAAATAAAATGTCGAATATTAGTGCTGCTGAAGTAAATAAATTACGCCAAATGACCGGTGCCGGTTTGATGGATTGTAAAAAGGCATTGGCTGAAACAGGTGGTGATTTTGATCAAGCTGTAGATTATTTGCGTAAAAAAGGTGCAAAGATATCTGCAAACAGAGCTGATCGTGAGGCTAAAGAAGGTGCGGTTATCGCTATTACCAATGACGCTCGTAACTTGGGTGTAATTGTTGAATTGAATTGCGAAACTGACTTCGTAGCTAAGAATGAAGGTTTTGTTGCTTTGGCAAATGAGATTGCTACTATCGCTTTGAATCATAAGCCTGCATCATTGGACGCTTTGAAAGCATTGCCATTTCAAAATGTAACTATCGCTGACAGATTGTTAGATGAGGTTGCTAAGATTGGTGAGAAGATAGATGTAAATAAATATGAGCTTGTATCTGGTGAGAACATTGTTTCTTATATCCACGGTGCAAACAGAATGGGTGTGTTGGTTGAATTGAACCTAGCTCCTTCTGAAGCGAATTTTGTAGCTGGAAAAGACGTTGCTATGCAAATTGCTGCTATGAATCCTATCGCAGTTAGCAAAGATGAAGTAGATTCATCTGTTGTTGAGCGTGAGTTGGAGATTGGTAAAGAGCAAGCACGTGCTGAAGGTAAGCCAGAAGCGATGTTGGAAAAAATTGCTCAAGGTAAATTGGAAAAATTCTACAAGGAAAGTACTTTGTTGGCTCAAGAATTTGTTAAGGACAGTTCTAAGAATGTGGCGAAGTATTTGGATGGAGTTGAATCTGGTTTAACTGTTAAGCAGTTTAAACGAGTAATGCTCGGATAATTTAAATCTTTTAAAAAAATCCCTCGTTTGTAACGAGGGATTTTTTTTGCTAATTATGCAAAGTCAAATGAAGTACAAAAGAATATTATTGAAATTAAGCGGTGAGGCTCTTTTGGGTTCTCAGAGTTATGGAATTGATGCTAAAGTATTAGAGCAATATGCTTATGAAGTTAAGGCAGTTGTAGATGCGGGCGTTGAAGTTGCTGTAGTTATTGGTGGTGGTAATATTTTTAGAGGTGTTCAAGGCGCTCAAGGTGGTGTGGTAGATCGCGCAACTGGTGATTACATGGGTATGTTGGCTACAATGATTAATGCAATGGCATTGCAAGGTGCATTTGAAAAGGTTGGATTAAGAACTCGCTTACAATCTGCAATCAAAATGGAACAGATTGCCGAATCTTTTATCCGTAGAAGAGCAATGCGTCATTTAGAAAAAGGCCGTGTTGTGATTTTTGGTGCGGGTACTGGAAATCCATATTTTACAACTGATACTGCCGCCTCATTAAGAGCTGTTGAGATTGAAGCTAATGTTGTAATCAAAGGAACTCGTGTAAATGGAATTTATGATTCTGATCCTTTGAAGAATCCGAATGCAAAAAAATATGATCAAATAACTTTTAAGGAAGTATATGATATGGGATTGGAGGTTATGGACTTAACAGCAATTACCTTATGCCAAGAAAATAAACTCCCTATTGTTGTTTTTAATATGAACGAAGAAGGTAGTTTGATGCGCTTAATTCATGGAGAAACAGTAGGTACTGCTGTAACTGAGTAATAAAAAAAATACATATAAAGACGGCCCTGAATCTCGTGATTTAGGGCTTTTTTGTTTAAACAACATTTTGAGTTATGGATTTCGTCGAATATGCATTTAAAGCATCGATACCTTTGTGAATTGGCTAATTTGTTGTTATATATTGCGATATGCAAAAACTTATACGCGCTATATTTCTTGTTTTAGTTTTGGTTATAGTTACAGATGTGTTTTCGGATTCTAATGGCCCCAGTGGGGGATATACCGGTGCTCCATCTGAAAGCAATTGTACTAGCTGTCATGCCACTTATTCTCTTCAAACTAGTGGTACCAAATATGATAAATTAAAGTTGGAATCGAATTTTACAGGTAACGGCTATATTCCAGATTCTACTTATACTATTAAGATTTCATATAAGGAAACGGGAAAGTCGCGTTATGGATTTCAACTAACAGCATTGGATGTTGCTACCAATTCAGCAGCGGGTACATTTTCTACAACAGATTCTAGAACTCAAACAGGTACAAATACTGTTTCATCTAAAACAAGGTATTTTATTGAGCATACTAAAACAGGTACAGCAACGGTTGCCACTGATTCAACTGCTTGGATCATCAAGTGGAAAGCGCCGAATAAGCAGGTTGGTAAAATTAGATTTTATATGAATTTTAATGTTGCCGATGGGAACAATAACGACAATAATGATTACATATATAAAAAATCTTGGGATTTAGACCCTTCATCCTTATTGCCTGTGGCGGATGTAAAAATAAAAGATACCATTATATGTAGTGGCAAGGCGATTCAGTTTTTGGGATCTGGAACACAGAGCCCCAATACCTTTGCATGGATATTTACAGGCGGGAATATTACAACTTCCAATAGTCAGAATCCTTTAGTTACGTTTCCTTCTTCAGGTAACTTTTATGCTGTTTTAACTGTGAAAAATTCAAAAGGAACATCATTGCCTGATACATTTAGATTTAAAGTTTTGGCTGGTGCTGTCAAGCCAACGTTAACAGCTCCTACTGCCGTTTCAATTTGTACTGGCGACTCCACGAGATTGTCGGTGAATTCAATTACTGGTCATACAATCACATGGCTACCCGTGGATAACAAAAAAAGTTCACTATTTGTGAAGGATTCTGGTGTTTATTATGCGATGAGCACTAATTCTGTTGGATGTACCAAAAATAGTGATAATGTGAAGGTTTCATTATTGAGAAAACCCGAAGGTTTGATATTTACAAAGTCAAATGATACTACTTATTGTTTAAATTCAAGTTTTCAAATTGGAGTAAAGAATAAATATGCTCCAATAATAGATTCGGTATCGTCTGTTTCTAATAAATCCGGATTCACATATGATTCAACATTTATCCAATCTTTCAATACTTCTGGCACAAAAACAGTAAGTGCTTGGTTGAAATCCAAAGAGGGTTGTGTTTCTTCAACGATACAATTAAAGGTTGTTGTTTTAGATTCGGCTATTGCGCCAATTCCTAATGCCGTTGACGTACAATATACTTCTATCAAATTTGCATGGAAGAAGCAGAAGAATACAAATTATGAGTTTAGTATAGATGGAGGTAAAAATTGGATACTTACCAATAATGGTGGCCAAGACACTTCAACAGTTATTTTAACACCTACTGGTAATTATTTGGTGAATTTCTATGTGAGAGGTATTGTTTTGGATCGCTGTGGCAAAACAAAGGTGGGACAATTGTCGATTCGATCAAAGGCATGTTCGCCGATAATTTTTAGCGTTACTGCCAAGCCAGTTTCCAATTCTTGCAAAGATTCGATGTTGAATTTGCAATTAAACGCGCCAGGGATTGCAAATTATCGCTGGGCAGTAGGGAAGGATACATTTGACAATAAAAATGCCGCACAATGGAAATTAATGGCAAAAAACAATCTAATAACTTTGGGTTTGATGGATATGAATGCGATAATATGTGGATACACAGAAAAGAATTTGCAATGGATAGGTGAGGAAACGCCAATGTTAAAATTGAATTTTTCTGGCGATTCTGTTTTCTGCAGATCCAGTCAAGATGCAACCATTGATCTTGGTGTTAAGTTTACATCGCCCGTTAAAAAGAATACACTTTACAGCTATTTCGATACAACAAAATTGAATTTTAAGGATAGTTTGTTTCAAGTTCAAGTGCGTGTAAGTGGAAGTCATCCTGGTGTTTATGTGCGTGCTCAATCCGATAGTGGTTGCGTTTCGAAAACGGATTTAACAGGATTGGTAATAAAAAATCTACCCTTGGTTTCTATTTCACAATCGAACATGGGAGATTATCAATATTCATGGAGCATGGGGTCTACTACTGCTGTTCAATATAATTGGACCATTGAAGGGTTGGATTATTCTGGTAAAAATATAGGGCCTTTCGATTATTATAATTATCGCGGCAAATATGTGCATGTGCGGGCCAAATTAACAGAGCCGGGAGATGGATGTTCAAATACCATATCTGATTCATTTTTAATTGATGTTTTGGGTGTGAAAAAAATGGATGCTGAGCGTCTAATAGCGTTTGGGCCTAATCCTTTAAAGTCGGGCGATAAATTAATTGTTGATTTCGGTTCCAGTAGTACCAATTTAATTCAAACAAAAACAAAGCTACAGGTTCGTATATTTGATGCTACTGGTAAGTTGGTTCAAGAATCAGTAGAAGTTGTAGTAGAGGGCAAGTTGATAGTAGAAACAGAGAAGTTAGTTGCTGGATTGTATCAAGTTGAAATGGCTGCATTGCCTGGAGCAGAGGCTAATTTCAGTTCAGCTATAAAAACGGTATTAAGCAACAAGATGAAATTGGTTGTGTTGCAAAAATAATTGAATTTATTGCAGGCTTTAATTCAGGTACCTTGCAATTTATGAAGTGATAATTTTTGTTGGATTGCTTGCTGAATAGGTTTTGGCATACACTTAAGCGCTAGGATTTTGCCTATAGGTGTTTTGATACTGAGGCTATTTATTTGATTGTTGCATTTTTTAATTAGAAGGGTTAGCCGAAATAGAAATCGGTTGGGCATTCTTTCAAAATGTATGGAAAGTGTAGAAACAAAAAATACAGCCTTTGATTTAGGCTGTATTAATATGGACTAATCTATACAGACCAGTCTCCAAATGTTGTTATCTAAAGATTATGCTAAAGAATTAACGTGTTTCTGTAAACTTGACTTCAAATTGGAAGCCTTGTTCTTATGAATTACGTTTTTCTTAGCAAGCTTGTCTAAAGCAGCAAAAGCTGTAGCCAATAATGATTGAGCTTCTGACTTAGATTCAGACTTACGGATATTCTTCACGATAGTACGAGCTGTTTTGTGCTGATAACGATTCAAGTCGCGTTTTGCAGCGTTTGCTCTGATTCTCTTGATAGCGGACTTATGATTTGCCATTTCTTCTCAAAAAAGGAGTGCAAAGATAAGGAGTCGTTGGCGAATTATCAACATGTATTGAAAAATATTCTAATTAATCTTCATGTTCAGGTGCTAAACGAACAATTAAGCCATCCATTTCTGGATTTAAGTGCAGTTGACAGCCTAATCTACTGTTGTTTTTTACAAAGAATGCTTGGTCTAGCATCGCCAGTTCGTCATCACTTTGTTCAGGAAGCTCATGATCGCTTTCAACATACACTTGACAAGTAGCGCACATTGCCATTCCGCCGCATTCTCCTTTCACAGGAAGTTCGGCTACTTTGCAGAACTCCATGAGGTTGAGACTCATATCGGTTGGAGCTTCGTATTTATTGCTGTTGCCGTTTCTATCGATGATGGTAATATTGATGGTGTTTTCCATGTAATTTAAGGGATAATTGTATCTAAATGTTCTTGGCTATTTTGGGTAATGATGTTGTAATGATAGCTGCCTACTGGTTTTTCAAGTACATAAAGGCAAACATTGTTATGAGGGAAAATATCCATTTCTTGAAGAGGTGTGTTTGTAAGAAGGCAAAGAAATCCGCGCATTGCTCTTCCATGCATGCAAATAAGAACGGGCGATAGGTTTTCTGCTTCAATTTTATTGAGCCCAACCTTCTGTCGATCTTGCATTTCAGTGGGCGTTTCTCCCCCTTCAACGGCTTCATTTAAAAAGCCCTCGCGCCATCTTTTTAATTGGTTAAAAAAGAGCTTTTTGGTGTCTTCGTCTTGGATTTTCCCTTCTAAAATTCCCCAATTAATTTCATTCAATTCGGGTAGTATTTCTATGGGTATATTCAAAGAATTGAATGGAGCCACGGTTTGGTGGGTTCGTTTCAATGAGCTCACATAAATCTTTTGAAAAGGAATATGGTTAAACCTAGAGAAAAAAGCCTCTGCTTGTTTTATACCGGTATTGTTTAAATCTGTATCAACCCCCGAACCCTGAACAATGCCCATTTGATTAAAGTCGGTTTGTCCATGTCTGATGATATAAATTGTTTTTGTGGATGTAAGGGTTGATTTTTGCAACATTAACTAGATGATAAAAGAAAGCAGCACAAAGATAATGCGAGATGGGTTAATGAAATGTGACTTTGGTAGGGTTGTTTTTTCTTTACCGGGTGATTTACATTGGCAAGTGTTGGAGGGTCCTGTTTTTTGGGATGAAAAAGATACAGAAAAGGCAGGACGATTAGAGGGGTTTTTGGGCAATAAATCTTTGCATAAACAACAATTTGTGTTTCGTGAGTTTGCTGAAAATGGAGCTTTAGGATGCATTGAAGGGGACTTATGGCGATGCAATCAATTGGATGATTTGAAGCAGAATTCTTGGTTTCAAATTGCAAAGATTGAATCTTTAAAAAAAGAAATTGAGGAAAAGGAGGTACTGGGTTATGGAGAAATCGATGAAGGTAAACAACATTCATTATTTACTACATGGGTTGCCCAAGTGAAATCAGAAATCGCCCTAGGAAATTTTTCCAAAATCGTTGCGGCTCGAAAGGAGAAGCTTTCTGTTATGTATGAAAATGTAGATGTTTTGTCAACTTTGGAGGATTTAAGAATGCAATTTGCCAATGCGTTGGTATTTGCTCTACAATTGGGCGATGAAGCGATTTGGATAGGCTGTACACCTGAAAAGTTGATGGTGTTAGAAAAGGGGTTGGCACATGTGCACGCTTTGGCAGGAACAATCACCAAAGATCAGGAGCATTCCTGGACCTCGAAAGAGGAACAAGAACAACAGGTTACTCATGATTTTGTGGGAAGTATTCTAAAGCAAAATGATGTTGTAGATTTTCATAGTACTGCAGTGCAGGAAGTTTCCATGGGTGATATTAAGCATCTAGCAACCGAATATGTTTTTTCTTTATCCTATGGCGATGTTGCTCATTGGATTGAACAGCTACATCCAACGCCAGCAGTGGGAGGTTGGCCACAAAAGGAAGCATGGCGTTGGTTGAATGAGTGCGAAGTTTTGGATCGTAAATTCTATGCGGGATGGCTGGGTTTGTTGAACCCGGATGTGCAGGAGGCGCATATGTTTGTTACATTGCGTTGTGCTGAAATAAGTAAAGAGGGTGTGTTTTTGTATGCAGGGGGAGGTATTAATAACGCATCTGATCCGGAAACGGAGTGGAAAGAAACGGCTGCAAAAATGAATGTGATTAAAGGAAGCTTACGGTATTGGGAAGATTGAAATGCTCTTGTAAACAAAATTTCTAATTATTCCCCGTCGGAATTGGGGTCGGGTTTGAAAAGATTGCCCGGACCTTTTTCTGCAGGAGGTTCTGTGGGCATGGGACGTTCGGGAAGTATATTGGGTTTTTCCTCTTGCCCGAAATCTGTTAAATCACTGGGGGCCATCACCCAAAAACCACTTTTGTTGGGTTTAAAGATGGAATAATCGCCCGTTGGGATATAGTAATATGGATTTCCTTTTACAGCAGGATATGGAGGGCCTAACTCATCGCATACAATGATATTTTTATCGGCTAAATATCGCAGTACCATTTTTGCGCCTTTGTGATATTCCCACATCCACCGCACTTCTGGGCTGGGGTCTTCTATACTTTCTCGGAAAAGAGGTTTGCCCCATTGGGGTTCGTTGTTTTCAAAGTAAAGTACATCCATGACAGAGCGGTTTGAGTGAATATTGTGTCCATCAAAACCGAGAACAATATAATGGTGTTTGTAAGGTTTTGAGATAGGGATTATTTGGTAATAAAGTGCACCAAACCATTCTGGGTAGCTAATCGTTGCTTCTGAAAAATCCTTAGGCAAAGCATCAACTGAATCGCGTAACGGGAAAACTTGAATTCCTCTTCTGGTTTTTCTCTGAATGAAACCGTAATGGTAAAAAGTGCCGGATTGGGGAATGACATTAAAGCTAAAAACGCGCACATTGCATTTTGTTGCAGAAGCAATGGCTACGGTTGTATGTTTTAGCAAATCAAATGGGTAGCTGAAAGATGCAGGTTGTTTGAGTAATTCTTCCAATTTTGCGGCTACAAATTCAGCAGCAGCAAATTTTGCGGAATCATTTTCTCCAGCAATTATCCATGGTGAAACTTGGATTAATTCTTGTTCCGCCATCATTATTTCCACGTTTTGGGCAGTGAGTTTGTTATTTGCCATTGCAAACAAGTTTACTGCCCAAAACAGGAAAAGGTAAAAGAGATGTTTTCTTACCATAGATTTTGATTCTACTTAACCGGGAAAAAGAAAACGTTATTTACCTAGATTTATTATAGTTTTTTTGGTAAAACTGGCGATTAGCAGTTTTTGATTACCATTGCAGACGCTCCGCCGCCGCCATTGCAAATACCAGCACCACCCCAAGTTGCATTGTTTTGTTTCAAAACATTGATTAAGGTTACGATGATTCTTGCACCAGAAGCACCCAATGGATGTCCCAATGAAACTGCTCCACCGTTAACGTTTACTTTATCGGCAGGCAGGTTTAACAACTTATTGTTTGCCAAACCAACAACGCTAAATGCTTCATTTAATTCAACGAAATCTAAGTCTGAAACTTCAATACCTGCGCGTTTAGCGGCCAATGGCAAAGCTTTAGAAGGAGTGGTTGTAAACCATTCTGGTGCTTGTTCCGCATCGGCGAAACCTTCAATTTTGGCTAAAGGAGTAAGGCCCAATTCACGCATTTTATCGCCACTCATTAAAATAACAGCGGCAGCGCCATCGTTCATTGTAGAAGCGTTAGCGGCTGTTACTGTTCCGTCTTTTTTAAATACGGGTTTCAATCCTGGGATTTTATCGAACATTACATTCTTGTATTCTTCGTCTTCAGCAATTACCACATCGCCTTTTCTGGTAGAAACTGTAACTGGAACAACTTCATCATTGAATTTTCCTGCAGCCCAAGCAGCAGCTGAACGCTGGTAACTTTGGATCGCGAAAGCATCTTGCTCTTCGCGTGAAAAATTCATGTCTGTGGCACATATTTCTGCACAATTTCCCATCAAAGTTGCGCTATAAACGTCTGTTAATCCGTCATTTACAATTCCATCAATAGCAGAAAAGTTGCCATATTTATATCCGTTTCTTGAATTAGGAAGGTAGTGAGGAACTTGGCTCATGTTTTCCATTCCGCCAGCTACAACTACATCGTTGTGGCCCAACATGATGCTTTGGGCACCCAAAGCAATGGCTTTCATGCCGCTAGCACAAACCTTATTGATAGTAGTTGCAGGAACATTGTCTGGAACACCGGCAAATTTGGCTGCCTGACGTGCAGGAGCTTGGCCAACGCCAGCTTGTAATACACAACCCATAAATACTTCATTCACCACATCGGCAGAAACTCCGCTTTTTGCTAAAGCGCCTTGGATGGCAATTGCACCTAATTTGGTAGCTGCAACTGAAGATAATGCGCCGTTAAAACTTCCCAATGGGGTTCTTGCTGCGCCAACGATGTAAACTTCTTTCGTCATAAATGCTTTTGGTTTATCTGTTACAAAGATAAGCATCCTCGCCAAGTAAAGTAATCGAATGCTGTTGGAAAGCTTTAGTTTTGTGAAATAATTCGATACTAAAATGATATTGCTCATTGAATCATCGGCCCAGTTTCCTTCGGTTGGATTATGCAATTTAGAAGGCGAATTGATTGCGCAAGAGGAGCGAATTGAAACATATTCGCATGCGGAGTCGTTGGCAGAAATGGTGCAATCATTATTGTATTCTATTTCTGGCGATGCATTACAGATTGGAGCTAATATCGGAGATGAGGGGGGAGCAAAAGCCGCTCAACATGAAATTTCCGCCATCGCCATTAGCTCTGGACCGGGTAGTTATACTGGATTGCGTATAGGTACAAGTTTAGCTAAAGGGTTAGCCTTGGGTTTTCAAGTGCCTCTGATTTCTGCTTGCGCGATGGAAGGAATGGTTCAACAACAACTTGCTGAGAATCCCCAATTGAAGATTTCTTTTGCCATGTTAGATGCTCGCAGAAATGAAGTTTATTTGGTAGCAAAAAACCAAAACGGAGAAACAGTAGTGGGTCCGGTCCCCAAGATTTTAGATCCAGAAGATTGGTTTTTGTTTTTAAAAGAACTTGGAATTAGTGATGAAGGAATGATGGATGAATGGGGCTGTATTTCTGATTGTAACCAGAAAGTTGCAGAAATTTTGCAATTATCAAGCAGAACAATCCATGTTCAAGAAAATCCGCATGTTAAACATTTGGCCAAAATTTCGGCGCAAAAGTTTGTCAATAAAGAGTTTGAAGATTTGGCGTATTTCGAGCCTAATTACTTAAAAGAGTTTGTTGCGGGGATTGGTAAAAAATTTCAACTGTAATTTTCAATGGTAAATTCTGCAATCCAATCGGTTAAAAATGTGCTATTCTTGGATCAATTGGATAGTTTTACCTTTAATGTTATCGATATGTTGGCTCATTTGGGAGCTTCTGTGAATGTGGTTAATGCGGAAGAAATAGAAATAACATTGCAAAACAACAGTTTAGACGAACGCAGGGAGTATTTATTGAAGTTGTTGAACCCCTATGACGCCGTAATATTGGGTCCAGGGCCTGGGAAGCCTTCTGATTATTTTTATTTGTCTGAATTGCTCACTTTGGTTGAATTACAACGTAAGCCTGTGTTGGGAATCTGTTTGGGATTGCAAGCTATTGCCGAATATTTTGGTTGGAAAGTAATTCATGCAGCAATGGCAAAACATGGTAAACAAGATTTAATAAATCATGCAGAAACAGGTTTGTTTCAAGATATAAAAACCCCTATGCAAGTTGGTCGTTATCATTCCTTGGTGGTATCGCCAGTAGAAAAAAACACTTTGTTTTTGGGCGATAAAAGCGGTGGTTTAGTAGTAATAGGAATCACCCATGGAGCAGAAGTGATGGCCTTAAAACATGAGATTTTACCTATCACGGCGGTACAATTTCATCCGGAAAGTGTACTTACGCCAAATGGTAAAATATTGTTGGGCAACTGGTTGGAATCAATTTGATTCAATTATTTAGGGTTGCTAAGCCAATAATTCTTGGATTGTTTTCTCTATAGCAATGGGTGAATAACCGCACATCTCATACAATTCTTGGTTGTTTCCATGTGTAATAAATTGATGAGGAATCCCCAAGTTTTTAAACAACAAATTTGGCATTTTAATTTGAATTTCAGCTGAGATGCCCATGCCCCATCCTCCTTGTAAACTACCATCTTCAATTGTGATAATAGAAGTCGCTAGTGGGAAAAATTCTTGTATTTGTGGGTAAGCATTTGGATGTACAAACGGCAAATGTATATGTCCAATTTTTTGTGAATTGCCTTGTATGGCTAGATTGGTAGCATGGCCTGTTGAAAGGATTACAGGTTTGTTGGCTACGATTGGGCTAATTATCTTGGGTGCAAAAATGGCGCTCAATTCTTGACGGATTTCGGAAAATTCATACTGATCAATAAATTTCGGATCAGGAATATTTCCTTTCGGGTAGCGGATTGCAACGGGTCCTTTTTCATTTAGCGACCAATTCATGATGATAGCAAGTTCCTCTGCATCTTTGGGTGCTGCGATTTTTTGATTGGGAACACATCTTAAGAATGAGATGTCAAAAGCTCCGTGGTGAGTTGGTCCATCTTCGCCCACTAATCCGGCCCTATCTATACATAGGGTAACAGGCAAGTTTTGAAGGGCAACATCATGGATCCATTGGTCGTATGCACGTTGCAAGAATGATGAGTAAATGTTTACGAAAGGCCTTGCGCCGGAGGTTGCAAATCCAGCGGCAAAAGTAAGGGCATGTTGTTCAGCAATTCCTACATCAAAGAATCTTGCGGGGAATTTATCCATTGCTAATTGCATACCACAGGAAGAAGGCATTGCAGGTGTTATTCCAATGATTTCAGGGCGATTTTCTGCGATTTTCAGAAGGATTTTTCCAAATGCATCTTGCCATTTGATGGACTGATGGGAGTTGGTGTCTTTGGTGCCATCAATTTTTACAAATTTGGTTGCGCTGTGCCATTTGGTTTGCTCTTTTTCTGCTTCGGGGAAACCTTTGCCTTTAACTGTTTTGATGTGTAACAGTTGTGGTCCATTTTGGGTTTTTAGTTGCTGAAGTGCTGGAATTAATTGTTCTAAATTATGCCCGTCTATTGGGCCATGATAATTGGCACCAAAAAACTGATAAAACTGTTCTAATTGTTTGCAGTGGTTGGCTTTGAGATGGGAATTTAATGCGCCGGTATTGGGGTCGATACCGATTTGGTTATCGTTTAAAATAATCCAAACGTTGAGTTGGCTATCCCAAAGATTATTTAGTGCTTCGAAAGTTAGGCCAGCGGTGAAAGCTCCATCGCCAATTACGGCAACGGCAATTTCCTTTTTGTTGTTGAGTTTATTGAAAGTTGCCATTCCCATAGCTGCGGAAAGGGCTGTTGAGGAATGTCCAGTTCCAAAATGATCGTATTGTGATTCGTTAATTTTCGGGAATCCAGATAAACCATTTAAGCTTCTGATGGTATTTAAGAGTGATTTTCTTCCTGTAATTGCTTTGTGGGGATATGATTGATGGCCAACATCCCAAATGAGTTTATGTTTATCGAAATTTAAGGTGTGAAAAAGAGCAACTGTAAGCTCGATTACGCCCAGGTTGGCGGCAAAATGTCCGCCTGATTCTAACACAGATTCAATTACAAATTTTCTGAGTGCATGAGAAAGCTCATTTAGCTGCTGCTGATTGAGCTTTTGCACGTCGGAAGGTGTATGAATTTGGTTTAAAGTCATTTTATACAAAGATACTGCTAGCAGGGGTATAGAATTGAAAAAATGAGTGAAATGACTTGGTTTAAGAAATATACCACTCGCAGTGGTATGTAGGTTTTTCAAGGGGTTGCGGTGATTTGACGCGGTAATTTTATTAAAATTTAGTATTTGTTTGTATGGGTAATTTGCATGTTTAAAAACATATTTTTGTCGAAAAAAATCAAAAAATCATAAATATTATTGACAATAATTTGTAATAATAGTTGTTAAAATTTTTATTTGTAGTTAAATATCTAACTAATATGAACAATCCAGAAAATGAATTGGTTAATTTACCTAAGAAGCGTGGAAGGAAACCCGGTTCTAAAAACAAGGTGAAATCTACCAGAAGACCGAAATCTGCTGCGTATTTAAGCGCATTTTCGTTTTTAGAAAAGGAGATTCAGGCTTTATCTAATTCTCTAAAGAAGGCAACTGAAAAAGCCCAAAAAGAGATTGAAAAGATTGAAAAGAAAAATGCCAAAGTAGCAGATGCTATCAAGGAGAAGGCTACAAAATCGATTGCTATTTGGAAGGAGCGCGCCAAAGAATATAGAAAGAAATCTATGGCTGCTGGAAAAGGCAAAAGGGGTAGAAAGCCGAAAGAAGTTGAAAAGTTTGCTGGTAAGCCTGGTAGGCCAAAAAAATCTACTTTGTTTAGAAAAGGTGGAGGAAGAAGAAGGGCAGGTGAATTAACTAAAAAAGATATTATTATTCAGTATATGACAACCGCTCCAAAACCATTGTCATCCTCTGATTTGATTCACGAATTGTTTATTCAGAGTGGTGAAAGAGATAAGAAGAAATTTTCACAGGGAATTTACACTACTTTAACCCAGATTTATAAGTCTGGAGAATTGAAGAAAGATCCCGAGGGTATGATTTCTATCAACAAATAAGCTTACTTCTGTTTTGAACAGAATATAAATCGGGGGTTACCTGAATAGTCAGTGATTATTTTGGTAGCCCCTATTTTTTTGAATAAATCTGCGGTTTCGTTGGATAATAGGCTGTTTATTTCCAGCCAAATATCAAGTTTGCCAATTTTTCTTTCCGCGAGATTTGCAATTTTTTTGTAAAAAATTAAAGGATTTTTGTCTTTAACAAATAAAGCTATATGAGGTTCGAAATTTAAAACGTTTTCATTGATGTTTAATTTTTCGAATTCAGAGATATAAGGAGGGTTTGAAGTTAGGATGTTTAGGTTGTTATTTAAGTTTTGTATTTCTAATAAATCTTGTACCTTAAAGTCCACCTCTAATTGTAAGTTTATGGAATTTTGAATGGCGATATCAATAGCCCCTTTTTGTATGTCAATTCCATTTATATACCACTTTGGGAAGTATTTTTTCAACAACAGCGGTATGCATCCACTTCCTGTTCCAAGGTCCAATAATTGATGAGAATCTGTGCTGCTCTGATAGTGATTTTTCATTAATTGGCATAGTTCTTCAGTTTCAGGTCTAGGAATCAATGTGAATTCATTTACCTGTAGTTCAATCTCACCGAAGAAAGCTTTCTGAAAAATATATTGTATGGGTTTGTTCGCCCGTAAATCTGAAAGCCAGCGGCTAGCGAAACTTTCCCATTGCGCTTCTTCGGCATCTAATAATGCGGGTAAGATCCAATGGCTATAGGCCTGTAAAGTATCTGGTTGAAAATCGCCCGAAAAAAAAGATTTGATAAATGCTTTTGCTTGTGCGGGTTTATTATCTACCATGCTACAAACCTATACATGAGTTTGTTTAGGGCAAAATGGTTATGATGTTTTTTTTGTGATAATTTCTGAATTGTGAATCTGAAGCTTGGGCATAAAGGATGTAATTTCCGGGTGGTAGGTTCAACTTTGCGATATTTTGTAAGGGCAGAGGATTGAAGGGGTCTACCCATTGTAATGGAACGATATAACTGATGAATTTGCCTGTTAAGGTGTAAATTAATGCCTGAAATTGGGTGATTTGGAAATTTTTATTAAAAGAAATGATAGGGAATTCTAGGCTATTGCTATATGAGAAAATGGGTTTATTGACATGAATCCATTGCTGATTGTTGGGTGGAGAAATGCTGGGTGATTCTGCTAAATTTCCTGGAGATCCATAATTATTTACAGTGATGTTAGAACATTGTTTATTGTTCACCGGTTCAGGAAGAGGGAGGTAACAACTACTTATCCAAGAACTTGGTAAAAGTCCATTGTTGTTGATATTTAAGCGCGTTAGAGAAATTCCTTTTGTTTCACTCAACATGGGATGGTGCCAATTTTGATGATAGGCAATTCGATCAATAATTTGTTGAGATTTTCGATCAATTAGTTGTAGAATTCCTTTTTCTGCCAGCAGATTTTCCATACTGTAAGAGAATTTGAAATTTTCAAATGGGGCAGATTGAAATTGGCGATATAATTTTTGGCTATTTTCTGAGATAAGCCATGTTTGGTTGCCGCCCATGTGGGATTGGATTTCGCTTAAAGGAATTACAAACTGAAGTAAACTGTCTTCACCATTAAAGTATTGAATTTCAATATCATCTGTTTTGAAACTCTTTTTGGAAGTATTGGTAATTTCAATGAAATCCGGAAAACCCTCTTGGTTGTTAAACATTATTTCACTGAATTTGATGTTTTTGGTTTCACTGGGTTGAATAAATTGAGCCGATACCCAGTAGATTGTTTGCGGACTTGCGATATTGTTACTGCAATCTTGGAGGTTAGAAATTTGTAGAATTATATTAGATGGACAATTATTAAGTAAATCTTCTAATGATTGGTACTGGTTTTCTTGAAAATTAAATGGATTTGTGATTTGATTATTATATAAGATATCGATTTTGGCAGTTGTGGAGGATTGTTGGGATATTTGAATATTTGTTTCAGGAATTTCGCAAATTTGGGAGGAATCATGGGTGTTTTTTAGTTGAAGTTTGATGCTTTGCCATTGAGTTGAATCCATAGGGAATAACAGCGTGATTTGTAGGGAGTTTCTATTTAATATTGATGACATGATGCGGTTTTCAGGTGGACAAATTTTTTGTTTTTCAGATGATTCAGCTAATGGTGATCCGCCTGTATTTTGGTTGTTCTGCCAATTTAGGATGTTGATACAGAAGAGTTTCTGGTTGGTTTTTTCAATGCTGTATCCGCCGTTATTATATGGCGACGTAAAATCGGAATTTACATAGGGAATTTGCACCAATATTTCTTTTTTGTTATTTGAAATGGTGAGTGAATCGCTTGTGGTGTTAAAAGTTGGCCAAGGGGAGACGGGCAGTAGCTGTTCTTTTGGGAATGTTTGCCAAAGTGCTGAGTCTTTGGCGGGAATTAGCAGAACAAAACCTAAAGGATTCAACCATTGGTTTTTGGTAGGGAATCCTGTTGTGTATCGGTCGCTAATGCGCAACGAGTCAAGCCAATAACCTTTGTTTGTTAGGTTTTTTAGTTCTACGAATTGGGAGTTTGGCAGGTTGCCTTTAGGGGGGGAGGGTTTGTACATGATTTCAGTAACAGCGAGCATGTTGGGTGATAAGTTGTTGCTGCATCGATGATGGAATATTGTTGTTTGTTCAGAGTCTATAGAATTGCCGGCCGTATCCTGAATGCCGAAAAATTGAATTTGGAGGGATTGGTTGCAGAATGTGGCGCATGAATCCAATAATAGGCTATTGGGGGCTATTTGGTTGGTTTTGGAAATGTGGCGGAAGGTATTTCCATTGATCCGTAAGCTACAGATTTTGTTTTGTGGGAGTTGAACGGTTTCTGTAAATTCAATTTTTAGGCTATTGTTATTGTAAGAGCGTATTTTGGATACGGCCGGCGGGAGTGTGTCTTTCCAATAATTTCCAACATAAATATTGGATATTTTGGTTTTACCTGCGGCGGTTGTTCCAGACTGCAACAGTTCTAATCCCCAATGGGTGAACTGGGAAATTTGCTTTAATTGGTTCGAAAATTTGATGTTGATTTGGTTGACTGAGCTATCGGGTAATCGCCAGAAAACTTGGAGTTGAGAATCTAAATTCAAGCATTTATAGATTAGGGAGTTACTGCTTTTGTTGAATAGGGATTTTGATTGAAACAGGATACTATCTATTTGATTTTTTCTCTGGATGATCTTTACATTATCTTCTTTTCCACCCATTTCCAAAAGGTAGCCGTTGTGCAACAACGAATCTGTTAAAAGTGCAATTCGCAATAGATTCACACTGGATGGGTTAAAGCCTTGATATAGAAAAGCGTCTGATTCGAACTTGTAGGTATGTAATTGGAATGTGAATTTGGAAATTTGAAGTTGACTAGATGCGGGTAAACAGCCTGAAATTTCGAAATATTTGTTGTTTTGTTGCGAGCAAAAGCTGCTGGCTGGGATCGCTTTTATGAGCTTAAAATGCAGAGAATCCCAATTGGGGATTTGTGCAAATGTGAAATTATGATAAAGGCAAAATATGCCAAAAAATAGAAAAAATAATAGATTGGAGGGGTTAAAACGATGGAAGAATTTGTATGGGAAAGTTTTGGGCGATAAATTTCTGCAGCTTTTATGTGGGTTTATCTCGCTTCTTATGTCAACTGTATATTTGTTATTAAGCGAATTATGCGTTGTACTTTCTTTTTTTCCAACTGAATTGTAGGAACGGCGAAACAAGTCCCAATATGGGTAAGAATATGGTTTGAAAAGAAGATGCGATTGGAATTCTGAGATATTGGATTGTAAACCAATATCTGATTGCGAAGAAAGTTTTGTATGGGTGTTTTGTGGGGTATTGATTCCACAGGAGTAAAGTAGTTCCGAAGAGCCAATCTGTAAAGGCTTTGAAGGCCAAAGGTAATAACGCGTAAATGCCATAACCGGCATACACGGCATAAATGGTTAATCCCCAGATGGTTAGTAGTATGCCGGCCAAAAATGCCTGTTCTACAGCCGATTTTTGCGATTTTTGCAAAAAAGTTTTCTTGAACCAACGTAATCTTTGGTTCAAGAAATCGGAAATATGGGATTGAGTTATGGTAGTAACAATTGCTTTAGGGTCGGCGTTAAATGAAATGCAATTGGGATAATGCATATGGAATTTTTCGGCGGTGAATGTGTCATCGCCACTGGCGATTTTTAAGTGATTCTGCATTCCCCCCAATTCAAGGAATGTTGCTTTGGAATAGCAAAGATTGGCAGCGTTGGCAAATCCCAAATGCTTCTTGGTTGTTTTCTCCCAATTAAGTGCAATTAAAAATTGATTTTCTAGAAGTTCATAAGTAGAAAGTAGGTGTTTTGAAGGGGCAAATTCATATCTCACACGTCCGATTATCATCTTGATATTTGGTTGATTCAGAATGATACTTGCAAAACTTTTAATCCAATTTTCTGGCAGCCTACAATCTGCATCCGTTGTTAGAATCCAATCATAAATTGCGCTTTGAATTCCCAATTGTATTGCAGATTTTTTGCCGATTTGGATATTGGATAAGTGTTTTACCTGAGATAGGGAATGGGTTTTAATCCACTGATCGATAATTTTTGGACCATAATCGGAGCTATGGTCGTTCACAAATATCAATTCCCAATCGCCCTGAAATTGAAGCGCTAATAATGAATTTAATAAAGGTTGTAAACGATTTTGCTCATCACGATAGGCGATGATGATGGAAAAGCTGGGTTTGACGGATGAAGGATGCGTGTTGTAAATCTGTTTGTTTACTGGAGTTCTATAATATCGAAATTCGGATACGATAACGCGAATCCACCAAGCCTGATACAGGATTAAAATTGCAATATTAATGGCGATCCAAGCCATGTTCCGCTAGGATTTTCTTTTCAATGGAAGAAGTAGAAAAGCCGGGAAGAAATTCGATTGTTTTTACTTTGCCACCATGCGATAGTACCCAATCTGCACCTACAATGTTCTCGATAGAATAATCAGCGCCTTTAACCAAAACATCAGGGGTTAGATATTCGATGATTTCTTTAGGGGTGGGTTCTGAGAAAATAATCACCGCGGAAACAAAACCAAGGGCAGCCATTACCCTGGATCTACCGTATTCAGATTGTAAAGGTCGAGCAGGCGATTTTTCAAGGGCCCGAACACTTTCGTCGGAATTGAGGGCTACGATTAAAGCATCGCCTAGCTTTGAAGCTTCTTCTAAATATGCAACATGACCTGCGTGAAGGATATCGAAGCAACCATTGGTAAAAACAACTTTTTTATTGGCTGTTTTCAAGGAATTTCGCCATTCTAAGGCTTGTTCCCAGGTGTATATTTTTTCTTGACTGATCATGGGGATGGATGTGTAAAGGTAATTTACTGCTTACTTAAATCGTGATTGGCTGTGGATTTTTCAATTTTCTGAATTTCAACCATATAAAGTATGTAGGCAATTCCCCCAAAAATAATCATTAAGAGGTTATTGTAAGCTGCTGAAAACATGCCAAAAGTTTGGCTGTTGGCACCTGAGAATCCGTATACATACTCCAATCCAAAAGCGATAGCCGCCCAAACTCCAGCGCCTGCTGGTAAAGGAATGATGATGCCAAATGCTGAGAACATCATGAATGCCAAAGCCATGGGGATAGTACTCATTTGGGTTGCAGGAATTGCTTGCGTTTGGCAGTACATACCCAACCAATAACCAATCCAGATGCCGATACTCATTAACCAAAAGGTTACTGGTTTCTCCAAGATGAAAAGGGTTTTAAAACTTTGGGTGAATTTTTTGATGGTGCCAAGAATTCCTGTAGCTGTTTCTGTTTCTTTGTTATTCTTTGGTTGCAATAAGGGCAATATCCATTTTTTTCTAGCCCAAACGAAGATTAAAATCACTACAGTAATAAGGGCGATGGTGCCTAATAGTAAGACCCAAAACGGAAATGTATATAATTTTTCAATCAAGGGTTTAAATGGCTTAAGTAGAAAGCTACTCATTTGAGAATATTGTAGAATTAAACTCAATAATGCCATTAAAGACAACATAATTAAATCAACAAGGCGTTCCACAACAACAGTTCCGATGAGGGTTTCAACCGGTGCTTTCTCACTTTTTGCTGCCATTGCACTTCTGGCAACTTCCCCGCCTCGTGAAGTGGCAACATTTACCAAATATCCGCTTAATACGGCATAAAAAGATCTTCTTTTATTGAGTGGAAAGCCCAGTGGTTGTGTAAGTTGATTCCATCTGGCTGCTCGCAAATAATGCGCAATTAACATGGGGAAAATGCCAATGATAATCCAAAGTATGGAAGCATTTGTTAATGTTTCTGCTGTAGATTTCCAATCGGTTTTTTGCCAAATCCAATAAAACATGGCTACACTGAGCAACAATATCAATGCTTTAATAGCATATTTTTTTATCATATAGACAAAAGGTTGAAAGGGTTGGATGCGAATCTAATCACAATTTTAAGGATAGGCAAGGATGCCTCCCCGTTTCATTGTTGTTAAAGAATCACCTTGTTATTTCGGTCTGGGAAAATATTTCTTGGTTGATGAACAGATAATTCATCTTTATTTAACCAAGTGAAGGTCATGATAATTAATTCGTCGCCAACCTGACCTTTTCTTGCGGCAGCACCATTTAATCCAATTATTCCTGTTCCTCTTTCGCCTGCAATGATGTAAGTTTCGAATCTTTCGCCGTTGTTGTTGTTGACAATCAACACTTTCTGATTCGGAACCATACCCGCTGCATCTACCAAATCCATATCAATGGTAATGCTACCAGTGTAGTTAAGTTCGGTTTGCGTTAAACGAACGTTGTGAATTTTGGCTTGTAAAACCTCGATAAACATGTGGTGCAAAGTTAATGACCTTTTTATGATCTAACACAATTTCCTCATTTACAGCCGCGAAAGTGCTATTTTTGAAGCAATGCAAATATCCTCACAGATAGTTTCAGATGCGGTAGAGGCTTTGTCGGGCTTTCCTGGAATAGGAAAAAGAACGGCTTTGCGATTGGTTATGTATTTGTTAAAGCGCCCAGAAATGGAGGTTGTTCGCTTAGCAGAATCATTAATAAAATTAAAAACCGATTTGTTTTTATGCAAATCCTGCGGCAATGTGAGTGATGAAGAGATATGCAGTATTTGTTCTAATCATGCCAGAAATAATGGTGTTGTTTGCGTAGTTGAAGATTTTAGTGATTTGATGGCAATAGAATCTACCAATCAATTTGGAGGTAGATATCATGTTTTGGGTGGGTTAATTTCGCCGATGGAAGGGATAGGGCCTGATGATTTGAATATTATGTCGCTTGTAAATCGAATTGAGCAGGATAATATTCAAGAGATTTTATTAGCGTTATCAGCTACGGTAGAGGGTGATACAACGATGTTTTATATCGCCAAGAAAATAAAAGACACTGGTGTGAAAATAACTTGTATTGCTCGTGGAATATCTGTGGGCGGAGAAATTGAATATGCAGATGAAATTACTTTGGGACGTAGTATCTTGCAACGCACTGAGTATCAAGTTTAATAAGGGTTGAAAATGCATAAATTATCCGTAATTATAGTAAACTACAACGTAAAGCATTTTTTGGAGCAGGCATTGTTGTCTGTTGAAAAGGCGATTACGCATGTAGATACTGAAGTTTGGGTAGTTGATAATTGTAGCGTTGATGGCAGTGTGGAGATGGTAGCGGATAAATTTCCTTGGGTAAAAATCATGGCCAACAAGGAAAATGTTGGGTTCTCTAAAGCCAATAACCAAGCGATAAGAGCGAGCGAATGTGAATATGTATTGTTGTTAAATCCAGACACAGTGGTATCTGAAGATACCTTTAAAAAGTGTGTAGATTATATGGATGTACACGGTGATGTGGGTGGTTTGGGAGTGAGAATGATTGACGGGAAGGGTAAGTTTTTGCCTGAAAGTAAAAGGGGGTTGCCTACACCTTCGGTTGCATTTTATAAAATGACGGGATTGGCTACCATCTTCAGCAAATCGCGGAAGTTTGGTCGTTATCATTTGAAATATTTATCGGAACATGAAACCCATGAAGTGGAAGTGTTAAGTGGCGCCTACATGCTAATGCGTAGTAGTTGTTTGGATGAAGTGGGTTTGTTAGATGAGGATTTCTTCATGTATGGTGAGGATATTGATTTGAGTTATCGGATCTTGAAAGGTGGGTATAAAAACGTATATTTTGCTGATACTACCATCATTCATTATAAGGGCGAAAGTACCAAGAAGCGGAGTGCGAATTATGTGAAGGTGTTTTACAATGCGATGGTTTTGTTTGCCGAAAAACATTATTCATCACGCATGGCGGGTTGGTTTTCGGTATTGATTAACATTGCCATTTACCTTCGAGCTGGATTGGCATTTGGGGTAAGGCTTGCGCAAAAACTTTGGCTGCCACTATTAGACTTGTTGCTCATTGTAGCGGGATTTGCTTCCATTGCTTGGTATTGGGAGATGTACAACAAATATGTGCATGGTTTTTATCCAACAGATTATTACCAAGTACACATGCCCATTTATGCGTTATTTATGATGGCGTTTGTTTATGTTAGTGGCGGGTACGATGAGCCCGTTTCTGCAAGAAGGTTGTTAAGGGGTAGTGTAGTTGGAGCAGTTGGATTGTATGCCGTTTATGCCTTTTTGCCAAAGGATTATCAGTTCTCGCGCGCCATTTTGGCTTTGGGTAGTTTCTGGGCGATAGCCGCTTTCTTCATTTTGCGTTTTTTAGCTAAATTCTTCGGTCTTTCCCAATTTCTACTGGATGAAGACAATAAGCGAAGGGTTATTTTGGTTGGCGATGAAGATGAATGTAATCGGATAGCTGGTTTGCTCCAAAAAACTAGGGTTTATACAGAAATTGTAGGCAGGGTATCTTCTGGTAAAGAACTGCATCAACATGGATTTGTAGGTAGTATTGAGCAGTTGGCAGAGGTAGTTGCGGTTTATAGGGCAAATTTGATAATTTTTAGCGGCAAAGATATTTCCTCATCTGAGATTATTCAGCAAATGGGACAATTTCAAGACTGGGAAGTACAAGTGAAAATCGCCCCGGAAAAAAGTGAGAGTATTATTGGTTCGGATAGCAAAAACGAACCGGGAGAGTTATTTACAGTGGAAGTGAAATACCATTTATCTCAACCGCATACCATGCGTAAAAAGCGAATCATGGATTTATTGATTGCTTTGTTGTGTTTGGTAATATCACCGGTTTTGATTTTGAAAAAAACTGGAAGATTGTATTTGGCGAACTGGTTGTTGGTAGTTTTTGGTATGAAAACATGGGTAGGTTATTCCTTGCCAGAATCTGGAAAATCGGCCTTGCCGAGATTGAAGAAATATGTTTTAGAAGCATCAGGTAGGTTCTACAAAACCAATTTCGAGTGGGATGCTTGTTTGAATTATGCCAAGGATTATGAGCCTTTGATGGATTTGGAATTGGTGTGGAATAGGATTTGGCAATAGTTGATATTGAAGGAAAATGGCCATTAAGAGTATATATGAATCGAGGAAATATATTAAGGCTACGCTACTGATGTTGGCGGTGGCTATTGGTTTGTTTACTCTGTATTTAAGTAATCGCTTGGTGGAGAAAATAGCCAATGAAGAAAAGAAGAAAATGGAGATTTGGGCCGAGGCGGAAAACCAATTAACAGACCCCAATATTGAGGGGGATTTGGGTTTTCAATTGCGTGTTGTTCAGGGAAACACAACCATTCCAGCTATTTTGGTTGACGACCATGGAGAAATTAAAGCAACTGTAAATATCGATACAATTGGGGTTAAAAAAGCAGATCAATTTTTAAGAAAACGATTGGTTGAGTTTCAATCAGAAAATGAGCGGATTGTTGTGCCAGTAGATGAAGATACCAATTATTATGTTTATTATGGTCAGAGTTCGGTTTTGATACAATTGAAGTATTATCCTTATGTTGTTTTGGCCATTGTTGCTTTATTCATGCTTGTGAGCTATGCGGCTTTTTCGTCTTCTACTAGAGCAGAACAGAATAAAGTTTGGGTAGGTTTGGCGAAAGAAACGGCGCATCAATTGGGTACACCAATTTCGAGTTTGATGGGTTGGGTAGATTGTTTAGAGATGGGAGTAATGCCGGAAAATGCGGGCGATGAGATGAAGAAAGACATCCATCGATTGGAAATTATTACTGAACGTTTTTCTAAAATTGGAAGTGAGCCAGTACTGGACAAACTTGAAATGAACGCGGTGCTCTCTACGGCAATCAATTATATGGAAACCCGAAGCGGTAAAGGAGTTTCAATTCATTATCGCCCAAGTAACGATCCTATTTATTGTATGGTAAATGTGAATTTGTTTCAATGGGTAGTAGAGAATTTAATCAAAAATAGCATTGACGCTATGGAAGGTAAGGGGTTTATTTACTGCGCTATACGTTCATTGAAGGGTAGGGTATATATTGATTTTACTGATAACGGAAAGGGAATTCCGAGAAACCAAATCAAATCAATTTTCAAACCTGGTTTTACTACCAAGAAACGTGGCTGGGGTTTGGGATTGAGTTTGGCAAAACGGATTATTCAAGAATATCATGGCGGCGAGATTATGGTGAAGGAGAGTATTCCTTTTGAAAAGACAACCATTCGAATTGTGTTGAAAACAGTTTGATTAACTAAGTTTGTATAGTATGATTCAGAGAATTCAATCCATCTATTTATTGGCGGTTACGCTCATTGGAATTATTTTATTTTGGGTAGATCCCATCTATGCCCAATTTGATGTGAATACTGGGATTGGACAGGCTTTAAGCTTTACACGCAGTTATTCATTTCCGGATAACCATGAAACGGCAAATGCGGTATATAGCGTAGATGTTCTGTCGATTATGTTATTGTTTTTCATTACCGTGATTCCATTTTTTACAATTTTCTTTTTCAAAAAAAGAAAGTTACAATTGAATCTTAGTCTATTGGTTTTCGGTATAACGCTTTTGTATTGGGCTGTTTTATTTGTTCGATTTTTTGCCGTTTCTTCTCAATACCACGGACAGTATCATTTTGGTATTCAGATTATTTGGCCCATTGCTTTGCTCTTACCTACGGTGATGGCCTATTTTACAATTAAGAGAGACGAGGCGATGATTAGTAATATGGATAGAATTCGTTAATTCTTTATATGAGAAATTGGACTTCTGTTTTGCCAACAAAACGCATTTTACTGGCATGTTTTTCATTGTGTTTTTTCGGGGCGATAAGTGCTCAAAACTTAGTAAATGGAGTAGATGGAGTTTGGAAAAAAACCATTGCCAATCAGAAGTTAGGTTTCAGTTATCGATACGATTATAAAGGTAAATTACCTGCCAACACGGCGACAAATGTGGAAATGCATGTTTCCCCAGAAAACCAGCAAAATGCCATTGCGCGCGGGGTTTGGGGACACCAGAATCCGCTTTCTTTGCGCAATGGTAAAACACAGTTTGGTTATGAGTTTGTTTTGCCGGGTGTTGGGTTGGGAGCATCTGAGGCCATGTTTAGGGCGGATTATTGCAGGAAAAATGCTAATAGTTTGTTAACGGATGAACAAAATTTGTTGTTTGATAGCTTACTAACTCCCTTTGAAAAAAGTTTGGGAAAAGCTACTGCCAGTTATGATGAATGTGTTGCTTGGTATCAACAAGTGGCGAAGATGTTTCCAGGTTGGGTTTCCTTAGGGAACATTGGCACTGGAGATATTGGTAGACCAATTTATGTTTTGAGGATTGATTTGGATCGTACACGTGTAGTGGATCGGTTTGGGAATTCTTTGGGCATTATAGACGATTCTGAATATCAAAAAAGAAGACAATTTGTAACAACCCATACAGGTGAAGAAATCGCCAGAAAACAAGTAATACGTTTATTGGTAAATAATAATATTCATCCTGGGGAACCTGAAGGAACTGATGCCAGTATGTTACTGGTTAGGGATATGTTGTTTTTCCCGGGAAAGTATGCACCAGAAGGCGCTGATTTACAAATACATGTAGTTTGTCAGTATAATGTAGACGGAACGTTGAACCGCGGGAGAATGTCGCGCGCAAACCAAAACGGACCTGAGGAGTACGGTTTTAGGGGCAATGCGCAGAATTTGGATTTGAATCGGGATTTTGTGAAGATGGACAGCAAAAATGCGCAGGCATTGGTTGCTTATATGAGTATTCATGATTTTGATTTTTTCATTGATAACCACACAAGTAATGGCGCAGATTATCAGTATGTATTAACGTATTTTCATACACGTCCTGAAAAGTTTTATCATCCTAGAAGAACTTGGATTGAACCCATTGAAACGGAACTTGCAAAACGTTTGAAACAGCATGCTTGGATTACATCGCCCTATGTGGAAACAGTAAGTAGCACACCAGATAGTGGCATACATGCGTTTTGGGAAACTGGTAGATATGCAACTGGATTTGCTGCGCTTCATGGTTGCGTGGGTTATACAGTTGAAACCCATATGTGGAAACCATTTGATCAACGAGTAGTGGGTACTTTGGCATTTTTGGAGGAGTTTGTGCATTCAATAATGCATTTTCAATATCCGAACGATGATCATTACACATTTCAAAACAATGGGGTGATTGTGCCTAATTCTTCGGGTCGTTTGCAACCGGGCGATAAAATTGCGTTGCATTTTGAACTAGATAAAACGCGGTGGGACTCCATTGAATTTTATGGTTACACGGCTAAAAACAAGGTAAGTGAGGTTACGGGGTTGGCTAGGATGTATTACGATTTGGGATCGCCATGGAAGAAAAAAATCAAGTATTACCGCTATTTTAGACCCACAGAGGAAGTGATTGTGCCCAAAGTTTACATAGTTCCATTTGCTTATGTGGAAGTGGCTAAAAGGTTGAAATGGAATGGAGTGAATTTTAAGCAACTTCCAATGGACACCATAGTGAAGGTAAGAGTAAGTTATGTAACCCATTTTGAAACGGGAAAATCTCCATATGAAAAGCACTATTTGCATACAAGGGTTGCCACGCGTGATACGGTTATGGCTATTCAGCTGTATAAAGGAGATTATGTGATTCCTGTGGGTAAGCAAGCGGCTTTTTTAACACAAGTACTTGAGCCTAAGGCTCCTGACTCCTATTTTTCTTGGAATTTCTTTGATGGAGTATTGCAACAAAAAGAGTGGTTTAGCGATTATATTTTTGAAGACTATGCGGCGGTTTGGTTGAAACAGAATCCTGGAAAGAAGTTGGAATTGGAGCGTAAAAAACAATTAGATCCTGTTTTTGCCAAAGATGCTTGGGCGCAGTTGGTTTGGGTATATATGCAAACACCGCTGTATGAGCCTACTCATAATTTGATTCCGGTTTACAGGATTGATTGATTTTTGTTGCGCAATTGATTGACGATAAACTGAAGGATGATCAATACAATCACGGCATGCCATAACCATAAAAAGCGCGCATTTAATCGCGCTAAAACGTTGGCGAAATTTGCGGTAACAAACGCGTTGTAAACCACGAAACAGAAAATGCATAAGGCCGCAATTTTCTGTTCAAGTTTGAGTTTGCTGAATAGCGATTTATTAAAAAGTATATAAACAAAAGTGACGTTTAAAATAAGCGCCATAATAAAATACCATTGGTTCCAAGCGCCAAAGTTGATTCCCCAGGTTTGCTGTTTGTTTTTGGTGAATAAGGCTTGATAATCTTTGGGGTAATTCGCCTTGAGTGTAGTACCAACAGCTGCATTTGAATCCAGTGGTGTAATTCCATCACCAATACCTGTAAGAATGATTTGTTTGCCAGTTTCTTCTATTGCCGAAGCAAGTAAATAAGGCCAATACTGTGGGTGGGTAAGGCAGTGAACGAAAATCGTGTTGTAAAGTTTTTTGGAATGATGCCATCCACCGGAAATTTGAAATGGCGATTGGGGTTGATTGTTCCATACAAAATCCCAAGCATGTACTGGCAGCGATGATTGTACAGAACATAGGTTTTCAAATTGGTGTTGAACCCCTGTATCTGTTGAAATTTGTGTGTTTTTTTCGTTGTTTATGAAGCGATTCAACATGCCGTTTTCACACCATTTGCCCATGATAAATACATGATTGGATTTAGAGGTAGTGAAGCCGTTTCCTGCATAAGTATTGGTGCAGATTATCATCGCCCATGGAGCAAAAGACAGTGTAAATAACGATATAACTGATTGTTTGGTAATTGGTTGGAAATATCTTTTTTGAAGTAGAAGTAAAGTAATTGCGAATAAACTTAGAATCAGGATATGGGAATTATGGGTGCTAGCTGCAATGAGGATGATGCTAGCGTGTATGATTTTATGTCTGTTATTTTTGGCAAATAGGAAATTGCAAGTTGCCAACGCCATAATAGGTCCGAATACATCGGGCATGAGCTGAATGGCAATCCAAGAAACTGGGGTTAGAGCAAAAATGCAAAGGAGTTGTAAGGATTTTATGGCTGAATTAGGTGTAGGGAAAAAGTTTCTGATAAATAGGTACAGCTCAGCAAGAATAAGGATGGAAGTGGGGAGAATTACTTGAGCAAATAGGCTGCCGTTGAATGCTGACTTAGTTTGGCCGTGGAAGGCTGTCCATTGTAAAAGTGTGTTGAAAACCGGATTGTTCCATAGAATATGGGAAAGGTGGATGTAAAGACTATAGAATATTGGGCGATCTGCAGGTACGAATAATTCGATGGAATTAAGCAGGTAGGCTCCAGAGTCTGGTGTGTAAAGAACGAGAGCGTTAGATATAAAAATTGGGAAGAAAAACGCAACCGTTACGAAGTAGATGGCTATATTTTGTGGGAGCTTCAGCTTCACGGGAGAAAATTATTCTCCGAAGTACTCAACAAAATTGTTGGGTGTTTCCCACAAGGTGATTTTGTGCAGAGAAACTCCTTCGGGAAGGTGTGGTGAAAGTCTTTGCCAGATTGCCACTGCAATGGTTTCGATTGAAGGCATAGAGCCTTTAAGCCATTCAACATCTAGGTTTAGATTTTGGTGGTCCAAATGGTCTATGATTTCCTTGCGTATGATGGTTTTTAGGACTTTTAGGTCCATTACCAATCCAGTTTCGGGATTTGGTTGACCTTTTACACAAACATATAAATCAAAATTATGTCCGTGAAAATGGGGGTTGGCGCATTTACCGAAAGCGGTAAGATTCTGCTCATCCGTCCAATTTGGATTCCATAACTGGTGGGCAGCGTTGAAATGTTCTTTTCGGGTAATGTACAGAAGGGGCATAGTTTTCTACTGCAAAGTTACAAGAGTAAAATTAGAAGTATCACTAAAATATGATAAATCTGTGAAAATCTGTGAGACTATTGCGGGTTTTTAGTTGGTGATTTTTGGGGTGGGGCGATGGGATTGGTGATTTTCCAGCGCAACACAGCACCTGTGTATGCATCAATCATCCAATTCCATGGTATCACAAAATTGAGTAGTGCAGATTCATTGAAGGTTGGTGAATAATAACGAAAGTGGTTAACTTCAATTCTGGTATTTGATGCCATCACTTTTTCCAAATCATTTTTTGCCGGAATGGTTTTCTGGCTAGTTGAATTGGGGTTTATGGCTGTGAAAGTAATGATTTGCTTGGGTTTTGGCCTATGTACACTTACGTCTTTACTTCCTGAATCTAAAAGGAATTCATTGATTTTGAGGTACTCGCCATTTCCGAATTGCACACTATCTTCATTGAAGATTTGGTCGGGCTTGGGTTCCCAGATTGTAATTTGAATGGGCGATGGGGTAGGTGTAGTGAAAACTACTTTCTGTTTTTTGCCAGAAAGTATTGTTCCACAATTGGTGAAAAGCAATACGAGGAAACAGAACGCTATGCAGGTTGTGCTGCGTACCATTTTGCTAAATTTTCAATGGTATAATTGATTTCTTCGATGGTATTTTGTTTGCCAAAGCTAAAACGCACGGTGGTTCTATTGCTGCCTGGTTTACATGCGTTGATTACATGGCTTCCACCAGTTGCTCCGCTAGAACAAGCACTTCCGCCTGAAGCTGAAATACCCGCAAGATCTAGGTTGAATAACAACATTGAACCCATATCGTTTGGTGGTAAAGAAACACTCAGTACTGTGTAAAGGCTATTTTCTTCTGGATGGCCGTTAAACTCAACTCCTGGGATAACTTCTCTTAACTTGTTGATCATATGAGTTTTGATGGCTTGTATATGAGATCTTTTTGCTTCTAAATCTCTATAAGAAATTTCTAAGGCGGTAGATAATCCAACAATACCATAAACGTTTTCAGTACCGCCACGCATTTCTCTTTCTTGAGAACCTCCAGTGATTTCAGGTTGAAGCTTGTTCTTTTTGTTTATGTAAAGGAAACCAACGCCTTTTGGTCCATTAAATTTGTGCGCAGCTCCTGTAATGAAATCTACATAGCCTTTTGATAAATCGAAGGTGAAATGTCCCATGGTTTGCACAGTGTCGCAATGAAAAAGAGCATTGTGTTGGTGACAAAGATTACCAACGGCTTCAATGTCTATCATATTTCCTAATTCATTATTGGCGTGCATCAATGAAACGAGCGTAGGTTTGGAATCTTTGGCCAATAATTCTGCTAATTCTTGGATATTAACTCTGCCGTCTGAATCTACGGAAAGAAGGTTTAATTCAATATTCTGGTGATGCGCAATATCTTCCGCGGTATGTATTACGGCATGGTGTTCAATGGGCGAGGTGATGATGCGTTGAATTCCTAATTTGGTGATACTACCGCGCAATGCAAGGTTGTCTGCTTCTGTACCTCCAGATGTGAAAGTGATTTCAGCTGGTGCGCAGTTTAGCAACTTGGCAATTTTACTTCTAGATTCCTCGATAATTCCTTTTGCCTTGCGACCATGGGCATGGGTAGAACTAGGGTTTCCATAATTTTCCTTCATGATAGGAATCATGGCTTCAACTACTTCTGGGTGAATAGGAGTTGTAGCGGCGTTATCGAGGTAAATTCTGTTTTCGGACATTAGATTCTGTTATTAACATTTAAGTAGCCTAAAAACTTATAACAAAGTTTGGCCATTGTAAATTCAGTAAGAATATCATTTTCTCTTGGGGCGATTTCAACGATATCAAATCCTACAACTTGTTTTCTTTCTGCGATTCTTCTGAGCAATTTGCAACCTTGAATCCAGGTTAATCCGCCTGGTTCTGCGGTTCCTACAGCTGGGGCTACGGAGGGATCAAATCCATCAGCGTCTATTGTCACGTAAACAACATCGCCCAATTTATCGATACAATCATCAATCCAAGCATCGTTATCCCACAAATCATGGGCATACCAAGTGCTAATATTGGATGAAGATTTTATTAAATCAGATTCTTCTTTGCACTGAGCGCGAATACCCACTTGCACGAGGTTTAAACCCATGTCGTGAATTCGGGCCATCACAGAGGCGTGAGAGTATGGGTTATCATTATACGCCAAACGCAAATCGGAATGTGCATCAATTTGAAGCACACTTATGTTTGGGTATTTTTCTGCGTAAGCTTTCATGAAACCGTAGGTTACGGTATGTTCAGAGCCTAGAGAAACTACAAATTTGTTTAACTTAAGTAGTTCAGCGGTTTGGGCTGCGATTTTATTGACTGCATCTTCATTTACAGTGTTGGTAAAATCCATTTCGCCAGATCCAACGAACAAAGGAACCATTACAATTGCTCCGTTTTCAACGGTTGCTGGTTTCAATGTGTTGGTAGCGGTATCTCCCTTAACACCGGGTTCGGTATAAGTGATTTCCATGATGCAATACTGTGGAGGTTCTGCAGAAACTGGTGTTTCTCCATTTTCAAATGAGATCAAAACAGTATCACCTTCTTTTAAAAATTTCGCACCTTCGCCAAACAAGAACTTTTGAACTGGGATTTGATCGTAAGTTTCATTGTCCATGCAGATAAAGGTATCGCCTTCTTCGTATAAATATTGAAGTTCTTTTACTTCAACGCGAACCAATTCAACAGATTCACCGCTACGGAAACGGTTTTCAGCAGACTTGCCATCTTTTACTCTACGCATTTTTGCTTGGTAGAAAGCGCGCAAGTTACCGGGAGTACGGTGTTGCCATTCGATGATTTGAACCAATTCGCCGTTGTAGCGGATGAAATTTCCTACAGATACATCTTGAGTAGTTGCCATGGATTGAAATAAAATTTAATTGTTACAAATTTAGGGTAAGAATTCCAAACCTACTAATTCAAGGTGTTGGAACTATTGGGCTTTGTTTTAGGGGCATACGGATTGCCCGTATTTTCTCATCCAACGTTGGATGAATAGCCGATGTTTGTATGCAAAGCGGGAATTGAAGCCACAAGTTGTTGGACAAGGTACAATACTCGCGATTTGTGCGCATTGGCTTTTGGTTAGGTTCTTGGCCGATTTTTTAAAGTAGTGTTGTGCGGCTGCTTCTACGCCAAAAATCCCATCGCCGGTTTCTATAATATTCATATAGATTTCAAGGGTTCTTTTTTTAGACCAAAGTATTTCAATCCAGCAGGTAAACCAGACTTCACAACCTTTTCGGATCCAAGATCTACCTTCCCAAAGGAACACATTTTTTGCAGTTTGTTGCGTTATGGTTGAAGCTCCATAAACTTTGCCACCTCGGGTATTTTTTTCAATGGCTTTTTGGATTGCTTTTAAATCAAAGCCCCAATGCGATGTAAATCTTTGATCTTCTCCGCAGATTAAGGCTAATGGCATATTGGGTGAAATATCATCGTAATCAACCCATGTGCGTTCAACTTCTTTCCCTAGTTCAGCTTCACGGGATTTCATCAAATTGGTTTTTCCGGGGTTAATAAAATTGTATGAACCTACCCAAATTATGGTAATAACAACGGCTGCTAGAAAAATTCTCAACAACCATTTTAATATGTTTTTGATAACAAAGAAAGAAATCATTCGCGCTTCCCTGATTAGATTTGTGGGACAGCGAAATTATTCAAAACCTTGCACACCATTGACTGTTGTGTACTTTAAAACGAGGTTTTTATTCGGATATATTCGTTTAAATGCGCTTTGAACCATCAAAGTGGCTTCATGGAAACCACAAAGAATCAGTTTTAGCTTTCCCGGATAAGTGTTGATATCACCGATGGCGTAAATTCCCTCCACGTTGGTTGCATAATCAAAGGTGCTTACCTCGATGGCATTCTTATCGATGTTTAATCCCCAATCGGCAATAGGTCCCAATTTTGGTGAAAGTCCAAACAGGGGCAGGAAATAATCGCATTCAATCCATGTTAAATCTTCTTTTCCATCGGTAGTAATACCCACTTTTTGCAGGCCATTATCGCCCTGTAAATGCGTAACTTCTGAGTTTAGGATTAATTGAATTTCTTTGTTGGCGTCAAAATCCATTACTTTTTGCACAGAATCTAAATGTCCTCTAAACTGCGTTCTTCTGTGAATGAGTGTGATGCTTTCAGCAACATCTTTCAAGAAAATTGTCCAGTCTAATGCTGAGTCACCGCCGCCTGAAATCACCAATTTTTTACCTCGGAATTTCTCAGGGTTTTTTACGATATAATCGATGCCATTATTTTCAAATTGGGCGATATTTTCGATAGGTGGTTTACGGGGTTCGAAGCAGCCTAATCCGCCAGCGATGGCGATGTTGGGTGCTTGGTGAACGGTACCTTTATCGGTAATAACCCTGAATTGGTTATTGTCTAATTTTTCTATACGCGTGTAAGTCCAACTTCGCTGTATAAATATTCAACGCCGTTGTGTTCAATGGTGGTTCCTTTTTTTAGCAGGTGTAAATCTTCAAAAACGCCATCTTGCGTATAAATTTTGCCTTTAGTTTTGGCTGCAATTTGGATGTACGAATCGTAGATAGGCATATAATCAATCCATCCGCAAAGAATGATGTTTACAGGCTTGCTTAAGTTTTTTAATAGCGGGAAATCCTTTACTGGAGCTCTTCCATCGGCAATCATGAGTATGGAATCCACATCGCCCCATTTCTTTTGAGCGGCAATTAACGCTTCGATGTTGTTTTCTGGGATATCGCCACCTTGTCCAGAAGCCATGGCTTTTCTCATGGTTTGATAAACGGTATCGAAATTGTTGGACTGCACGGGGTATAATCCGCCGGTTTTTCCCATTACTTTTAAGGCATCGGGAGTGTTGTTTCCATCATTGAAGAAAATGAATTTTCCATTTTCCAATGGAACTTTGGCAAATCGAAGCCACAACATTACTTGGGTGTTGAATGGCGACATCGACGCGGTTACATCTGCAACCACAGCGATTTTTCCTGGCCATTCTTTGGTGGTTAAAAGGCGATATTCAACCGTGTTTTTAAGTCCGAAGGTATCAAAAATACCTACAGTTTCTCTGTGCGCGGGTATGCGTTTACCGGGAATTGAATCTTTGATGGTTCTGTATTCTTTATCGCGGAAGAAAATACCAGAAGAAGAATATTTGATACCTGCTCTTCTTTTGTTTTTATTTCTGGGTAGGTAATAACCGGTTTCTTCCTTGCGTTTACGCACTTTCCAGATAATTTTTTCAGGCACAAACACTTGGGTATCGCGGTAACTTTTAACAATTTTATCCATGCGATCGATCTCAGACTTAACGGCTACTTTATCGGTTTTTGGTTTGAGGTAGATTACAAATCCATGAAACAATTTCTCTGCATCTTTTTGGGTTTTGGCTTGTGATTGCTCAAAAACGCGCCAGATAACATCTTTTTGCTCAAACAAATTTGGGTAAATTGCTTGTAGATTTTTGAATCGGTATTCGTTGAGTTTGGGTTGGTTAAAGGTATCCACTTGTCTAAAACGTGTGTAAACCAAGTGCACGGCGTAAACTTCAGCAGCTGGCGGCAATTTCAAGGCTTTGACAGTACTTACAAATTCTGCACTTCCGAATGGCATCGGTAAATAAATGATGTTGCTATCGGGGTTGGTTGGGTGAATGGGAATGGGATAACCCTTTAACTTCAAAAGTGATTCAACTGTATTTTGGGCAAAAAGCGATGTGCCTGCGGAAGTGGCCAAAAACAGGATAACAACTTTGATGTATTTTTTAAATGCAATCATGCTCAGGTTTTTGGTTTACAGAATATTTTCAAAGGATTCGATGCCGATGGGCGTTGCAGAAGTAAATCCTTCTGCGAAGGTTACACCAGCCATTCTGCCAAATTCTCTGCCTCTGGCTTCCAAAAAGTGCCAAAAATCCAAGCTGGATATTGGTGTTTCAGGTTCGTTGGAGTTGGGCTGATAGAATTGGGTTTTATAGGCGGCGATGGATTTCATTTTTACATCCCATTGTGCGGTAACATCCACCAAGAAATGCGGACCGATGTTTCTATCTTGGATATAGTGCGATAGGCGTTGTGCTCGGTGTGGACTGAGTTTCGCGCCGTTGTGAAGGATCTCAATTTTGGGTAATCCCGCCAAGAAATTGGCTCTATCAAGGATTTTTGCGGCTCTGCCATGATCTGGATGTCGATCGGAAATGGCATTGCCAATAATCCATTTGGGTTGATGGATTCGGATAATTTTTGCCATTTCAAGGATGTTATCTTTGGTTTCTTCAAAAAAACCATCGCTCCATCCCAAGTTTTCTCTGTGTGATAAGCCAAGGATATTTCCAGCATCTTGTGCTTCTAGATGGCGGGTTTCGGCTGTACCTCTACTGCCCAATTCACCACGGGTGATATCGATGATTGCCGCTGAAAATCCTTGTTCAATGTGTTTTCTAACAGTGCCACCTGCGCCTAATTCTACGTCGTCTGGATGGGCGCCAAAAGCAAGCAAATCAATGGGTTTCATGAGTTTTTGAAAGGTTAACGATGGAAGTGCAAAAATATTGGAAAGGGTTTATTTAACCGAGAAAGGTGGGTTGAAAATCACATGGTGCACGGTATTTCCTACCTGCATCAATGTATTTTTATCAATGGCATCTAGGTTATCGGAATGGGTATGCCAATAAGGCGCAAAACCATTCACTTCATCGTATTGGATGATATCGATCATGGGGATTTTGGTGCCTTCATAAACATATTTGTGGTCATCTATAATTGGGCCAATGGATTGGAAGGGGAATGTTGTGCTGTAACCCAATTCATGGGCGATGCCCCAGGTTTGGTTGAGGATAAAGTTGCCAAATTCAGCAGAATATGCTTCCCAAACGAACTTTGCATTTTTGCCACCAACCATATCAAGTAGTATACCTGCATTGGCGGTGTAGCCGGGTTTGTGAGGGGTTTTAGCCCAGGCTTGAGAACCGAGGCAGAAAGAATTTTCTACTGAAGGGATACCGAGGTCTTCTGCATCGAAGAAGATGATATCTACACCGATTTCGGGTTTGTTTTTGCTGAGGTTTCGGGCGATTTCGAGTAAAACGGCTACACCACTCGCACCGTCATTGGCTGCCAAGATGGGTTTGTCTTGGTCTTTGGTGTCTTGATCTGCAGAAGGGCGTGAATCCCAGTGCGAGGCCAAAAGCAAACGGTTGGTGGCTGAAGGATTAAAAGTTCCAACGATGTTGTAAATGGGAATTTTACTTCCATTTCTGGGGTTAGTTCCACTCAACGTTTGAAAATAAGTTGTATCCGCAGATTTTTTCATTTCTGAAAACAACCAATCTGCACATTTTTTATGCGCAGCGGTTCCAGGAATTCTAAATCCAAAATCCAATTGTTTTTTAATTATTTGATAGGCTGAATCAGCGGAAAAGCCAGAAACATTTTTCTGAATATAAGCGGTAGTGCTATCGCTTTCTTCATGGTTGTTATTTGTTTTGGTACATGATTGAAAACCAAACAATAAGAAGAGAAACAAATAGCTAAAGATGCTGTTTTTCATAAAATTTATACAAAGTTAGTGCAAATCGATGGTTTGCATATGATAAAACTCATGGAAATAACCCTATTTTCGCTAATAATATGGCCTCCCTACAGATGAGAAGTATGACGGGTTTCGGTCGAGCACAACTGGAAACCCATGAACTTCGGGTTGTTTGCGAGATCAAAGCCTTGAATGGAAGATATTTTGAAGCAGATGTTCGATTACCCAAATATCTTTTTGAATTGGATCCCCAGATCAGAAAAATTTTGAGTGATCGCCT